>DAOUMB010000059.1:0-17963 GCA_034414335.1 Dehalococcoidia bacterium | reverse complement strand
CCGCCGTAGAACGTCATACAGCCTTTTGGATACGAGCCCCACGGGGCTCGTCGCCAATAAGGAAGCTCCTGTTGCCAAAGCTTCAGCAGCTTCCTTATTGTTTGCCAGAAGTATCCTCTTCCTAAGGTTATCGATGTCGCCATACCAGAAAACCATGCGTTTGGTGACCTTTATTCAGTTAGTCTTTCCCCCCACAAAGCCATTAGAATACAGGATGTAACTGACCGTCCGCCGGGGAAATAATGGTCTTCATGGTCACTTGGCCATCGTCATAAACTACCGCGTCTAGCAGAAGGATGAACTAGGAAATCACACAGCGTGGAACAGATATGAGGAGGCTGCGACATTTACATTGGCGCCATTCAAGACCGGCAACTACTTTGAGTTGTCGAACGGTGCCTTGGCGGGTATGATTTGACAATCTTGCTGGGTGTTCAAGCAGTTAGTCACCACAGACGACTGCTGCCGCCGGCTCTCTCCGACTGGTGGTCTGAAGAAAGAGCCTCATTACCCCTAGCATTCCGCGTGATCGCACTCAGGGCTAAGAATATTGACTACATAGCCGCCCGCAGTCTCGCCAGGCTTTGCCCTCGCCACCGAAGCCATTCTTCCTTCTTCAGTTATACAGAACATTCACTGCCATTGCCCATTTTCAGTTCGTCAGCCTTCTTCCCGAGCTTTCCGCACCTCTACCAGGACATCGTAGAGTGCGGCATTTGGCTCTCTAATGAACTGCTGCACTGGGTTTATCGTCTCATGGGTCAATTGGTTGTGATGCCCTTCGATATACTGTTCAGGCCACCAGCCTTGGGCTATGTCAACCACGCCAGGCTTTATGCGCGGGCTGAGCTTTGCCTTCACCTTGACCTTGCCACGGTCGTTGAAAACACGGACCACCTCTCCGTCGCTGATGCCTCGCCGCTTAGCATCCAATGGATTCATCATTAGGGTAGGCTCGGGATCCAGTCTCAGTAGGTTGGGGATATTGGCCATGACAGAGTGCAGCCGCTGCCTGGGATGGGTCGATAGCAAGGAGAGCGGGTATACCTTGGCCTTTCCACTGCAGGCGCTCTCCGCCGGTTCGAGGTAAATCGGTAGCTCCTGCCCAAATTTTTTCAGCCTCTCTACGTAGAATTCGATCCTGCCAGTCGGTGTCCTGAATTCCTGCGGCCTGTCTAAGGGTTTTGCCATCACCGGGCCTTCCCGCAACTTCCCCAGTGTAATGCCTCCCATTGTGGGGTGACCCGAAGCAAGGAGTTCCTCTATGCATCCCTCCTCGCTCTTATCGAAGTATTCACTAAAGCCCATTCTCCTTCCCAGCTCAGCAGCTATCTGGAAATCGGACTTGCACTCGTAGAGCGGCTCTACCACCTTTTGCTGGAGCTGCAAATAGGTATTCTCAGCCCTAGTCACAATCAGGTCCTCACATTCATAAAACGAAGCGGCAGGCAGCACATAATCGGCATGCCTGGCTGTGGCAGTCATGAAAAGATCGGAGACTACTATGAGTTCCAGGCGAGGGAAGACTTCGTTGACAATCCTGTTCGCGTTGGGCATTTGGTTGACGAAATTGTGCCCGGCACACCAGAGTGCCTTTATCTCCAAGGGCTCACTTTTGGCAATGGCATCGTACAGCATCAGTATAGGAATATGATTATAGGGCCCAGCCGGCATGAAAAGAGAACGCGTATTCAGCACGAATCCGGACGGACGCTTCGGGTTAATGTTGCCAGTGATCGCTGCTAGTGTGTTTACCGCCCGGAATGCCAAGTCGCCGTAAAAACTCCTCTGCATTCCCATCCCCCGATAAATGCAGGCCGGCTTCTGAGTGGCGTAGCCGGTTGCCAGGCGGCGAATGACCTGGGGCGGGACATCGGTGATTCCCGATGACCTCTCTGGTGTATACTCCCCAACCATATCAGCAAGAAGCTGATAAGCGGGCGTGCACTCAATGCCAGCAACGAAATGGCGACCAGTGAGTGCCGGCTCAACACCCGGGGCATCAGACGAGAGTGCTTGTCTGCTGCGCTTGTCGAAGACCATGAACCTCTGCTCGCTGCCACCCTGAATCGAGTCGCTCTCCCTGAGGAGCAAGCCATTATCGCCTCTCACCAGCAAAGGCCCAACGGTATTCTCAATTATGAATCGTTCATCCTGTAGCCCCTGCTCGAGGACAACATGAATCATTGCTAGAGCTAATGCCCCATCTGTTCCTGGCCTTATTGGAATACATTCATCGGCACGCGAAGCCGTTGTTGTCAAACGCGGATCAATAACAATGAGCCGACAGCCCTTTTTCCTGTTCGCCATAATCCTTCGCATGTGGCGACGGTGAGTTACTGCTGGATTGTAGCCCCAGACAATACTGAACTTGGGATCCTCAATGAGGCTGAGGTATGTATCCCCCATCCACCAGCCAAAGGTAGCGAGGTCGCCACAGGGGCCGGCGGCGTCACCAAAGCCCCAGCAATCCACCCATGTTCCTTTGGTCAGACTTACCAGCCGTGAATAGCCTGCCCCTTGAACGTTATCTAGTCCGATAAGCCACGCGATTGAAGTGGAGTCGTATCGCTGGTTAAGATCACGGAGTTTGGCCGAGATGCTGTCGAGAGCCTCCTCCCAGGATATGCGCTGCCACTTTCCCTCCCCCCGTTCTCCTACGCGTTTCAAGGGATGGCGGAGCCGGTCTGGGTGATAGACCAATTGGGGTGTGGCTAACCCCTTTGCACAGGCACCGCGGTCAACTCTGTCGGCAAAATCCGCAGGACTCACTTTGGTGATAACTCCGTTCCTCGTTTGCACCGATAGTCCACACCCTAGCCCGTCATGCAGGGCACACACAGTACGGATAGTTACCTTTTCGCTTTTCTTGTCCACCAGCTACCTCCTCAACAGTCTGTTTTCAGTTCGCAAAAGAGGTCACAGCATAGTTTGACCACTTTCCCGGAAAGATTCCCGACCGCTTCCACTAGACACTACTAAACATCATTGTAATAAGGTGTCAACATTTTGACAAGACTTCATCATTTTGGCGTAAACCAACAACCAAGACACCTCTTCTTTTCGATGCCAGCATAGCCTAGGAGATGCTTGATGTGCGCACCCCAACACATACTCCATAGCCCAGCTAAGATTTTAGCCACCGGTGCAGTGAGTCCCATAGCTCTTCCTGAGCGGATAACCAAACCACGAGTGCCGCTCGCTTAGGCAGTTCTTAAATAATTGTCCCTAAATTACGGGGCCTTCAATTGGCTCGGAGAGGCTCCCAGGTCAGTGATCGGTGTTAGACTGTCTTCTCATCAGATGGCTTGGCTGGCTGCGGGTTCGCCAGGTATACACCGAGTTTGGAGGGCAGAAGCTGTGCTATTTCATCAATCGTCCAGGGCCCATACTTTTTATAATTCCTGTAGATCAGGCTCACCTCCTTTGGCTCCGGGAACAGTCCCACCTGGCCACCCGCAGCTGTAAACACCTGGCCAGTTATATTAGCTGCCTCGTCAATCGCCAGGTACAGGATAATTGGTGGCACAAAGTCAGAGTCGGGAGGATGCGCCGCATAATTTCTTTGTTCCTCCGTTAGCACTCCCCTGTCACACAATCCCCTAAGATACTCTTCGTACTCCTGCCCTGATGACAACCTGGTTTTGGCTCCTGGGCAAAAGGCATTGCAGGTTACTCCATACTCTTTCATATCCTTGGCTATGGCCCTGGTAAGGCTTATTATTCCCCCCTTTGCGGCGGGATAGCCGGTACCACCGTAGATGCCCAAAAAGTTATGAGAACTGCAGTTCAGTATCCGCCCGCTCCTCTGCTGCGCCATCAGGGGACAAGCGTGCCTGCAGCAATTGAACGTTCCGTTAAGATGAACATCAATTACCTGGTGCCATATCTCCAGAGGCACGTCTATTATCGTGCCCACCTCCCCGATGCCAGCATTGTTCACCAGGATATCAATGCTGCCAAAGTTGTCCACACATTCCTTGATCAGCCTACCAGCATAAGCAAAATCAGCCACCGAACCACAACTGGCGATAGCTACCCCACCTCTGGCCTTGATTTCATCCACCACGTCATTGAGTGGCTTCAAATCGGTGCCGGGGCCTTCGGGGCCTGCCCCGGAGCTATTGATCACCACACGTGCCCCCTCAGCGGCCAGGGCTAAAGCTATGGCTTTACCAATCCCGTGGCTGGAGCCAGTTACCACCGCATTTTTGCCCTTTAATCTCTGACTCATCTCTATCTCCTTATCCCTCTGTTTACGATGTCCCCGTTCTCACACAGATCTCACCAGAAGCTCTACTTATTGTACGTCGGCGGCGGAAGTGCGATATTTTGGGGCATTGAAGGGACACTCTAACTGGCCGAGTTCGCATTGTCAAGGCGAGAATGCGCCAGCAGCTATCCCTCACGACCAAAAGTCTGATAAACTTGAATTGCACCAGAAGGATTGAAGTTCCTGGGGATTAACTTTGTTTGAGGAAAAGCTTAAGGAGCTTGAGCCGATCTTTTATCCCAAATCTATTGCCGTCGTCGGGGCATCGAGTAACACAAAGAAAGCTGGCTCTGCATGGGTCAGGGCGTTGATTTCAGCTGGCTTCCCAGGACCTATTTACCCTGTTGGCTCCAGTGGAGGCAGAATTGCAGGCCTTGAGATTTTCCCTAAGCTCAGGCTAGTCCCTGGAGAGATAGACTACGCCATCGTAGCCATTCCCCGGCAATCTGTGTTGGACCTTCTCGATGATTGCGCAGTCAAGAAAGTCAAAGCTGTCCAATTCTTTACCGCTGGATTCAGCGAGATGGACAAGCCAGAGGGATACAAGTTAGAAAAACAAATGCTAGAGAAGGCACGACAAGGAGGCATCCGCATAGTTGGTCCCAACTGCATCGGTGTATATTGTCCCGAACACAAAATGCCCTCACTCCTGAGGAAAATTGGCAAAAGCGGTCCTGTGGGCTTCGTCTCTCAAAGCGGCGGCATCGCTACTAAATTAATGGAAATCGGGATAGCCCACCATATCAACTACAGCAAGGGAGTTAGCTTTGGCAATGGCATTGATTTGGATGCCAGCGATTTTCTGCAATATCTAGCTGCTGACCCCAAAACTACGGTTATCGGTGCTTACCTTGAAGGAACGAGGGACGGAAGTCGTCTGTTCAACACCATAAAAGCAGTAGCTAAGGCTAAGCCACTGGTTGTCTGGAAAGGAGGAAGAACAGCGGTTGGCGCTCAGGCCGCCATGTCTCACACCGGCTCTTTAGCCAGTTCAGCAGCTATTTGGTCAGCGATGTTGAGGCAAGCTGGTGCTATAGAAGTGCATAGTTTAGAGGAATTAACCGACATGCTACTTATCTTCCCACAGATTCGTTGTTGGCAAGGTATCGGCACAGCCATTATCGGAGGCCTGGCTGACGGGGGTGGTGGTATCTCAGTATCCGCTGGCGATGCTTGTGTAGAGAATGGGCTTGAAGTTCCACCTCTCTCACTTGAGACAAAGCAAGAATTGACCAGACTCTTAGGAGAAGCAGGTGGCATTTTTCGTAACCCGGTAGACGTAAGCCAGGCACAACCCCGAGGTTTAGCAACTCTATTCCAAGCCATAGATTTAGTAGCAAGGGACCGTGTTACCAACATCGTCCTAATTCAGGAGGACATAGATATCCTCTTGCCAATCTACTCTTGGAAAGGGCTGGAGGAAATAAACGAATTCTTCATAGAACTCGAAAGCAAGCGAAATAAACCCATAGTAGTTGTTTTACCACCTGGATCTGCTGAGCCAGAACGATTGCAGATAGAGCAAAAGCTCCTGGCATCTTCTATCCCTGTCTTTGCTTCCATGGAACGTGCAGCTAAAGCTATTTCCGGGTTCAACCAATATTCCTGCTGGCACGACGCTAAGGTCAGCCACAAAAAAGCTGCGACTCTGGGCAAACCTGGCAAAATTCTGCAACAAGAATCTCGGATCTGAACCATGATACAAAATCGCGATACAGAAAAAATCGACCTCGAATGGACTGACGATGATGTAGTGCCTCCCGTAGTCTACCCTGACCTGGAATTCTTATTCCAGCAAATGCTCCATCTAACCCTGAAAGAGGTAGACCCAAACCATGATGAGCTAATATTGGATGTTGGCTGCGGCAAGGCTGTTGATGGAGCACAGCTATCGGAAAAGGGAGCCAGGGTTATCGGGCTTGAACCGTCTAACATGATGATGGTCCGGGCCAGAGAGTATCTCAGTGAAAGCAATGCTGAAGTAGCTTTAGCCCAGGGAATAGGTGAAAGCTTGCCTTTTAAGCTGCACTCCTTCGACAAAGTTATGTGTAAGGGGGCGTTAGACCATTTCTTCTCGCCCAGCAAAACAATGGAGGAGATCGCCCGTGTCCTCAAACCTGAAGGCGAGATGATAATTGCTATAGCTAATTTTGAAAGCCTGGGTTTTCGCGTGGGGAAGAGGCTATACCCGGTCACAAAGTTCCTTTCCCCGTCTCTATACGGGCAAAGGAAGCCTTGGGAGCCACCACCAGACCATCAATATAAATTTGATTATCCACTCCTAAGCAGCTTGGTAAAGCAGCATTTTGAAATTAAGAAAACGAAGGGAATATCCCTGCTCTTTGGGCTCCCCCTGTGGGGTAGTCTGCTATCCAAGTTTCCCTATTCTATTTCCCATGCTATTCTGAGGATATTAGATAAATTAGCCCGACCTTTTCCCTCACTGGCAGACGTTATCTTGATGAAATGCACTCCAATTTATAACCCCAAATGACTTTGCTCTTGGAAAGTGAATAACCCTTTACAGTCTGTGCTGCAAGGAACTATAATTGGCTGCAATAATGTCCTCCTTAAAACAAATTAATGTGCCCGCCACTATGGATGAAATATCCCAGTTGCTAACTCTCCAGGGAAAGCAAGGCTACATCGTTGGTGGCTTCATCCGCGATTGGCTTTTGGCAAGGAAAACAAATGACATCGATATTGCTGTAAGCAGTGTTGCCATCACCACAGCTCGCGAAGTAGCTAAAGAAATAGGAGGCAAATTTGTGCCTCTTGATGAGGTCAACGACATAGCCAGGGTAGTGGTGATTGAAGATGGGCAGCAAAATCAAGAATTTCAGGGGGCAGAGTGGCATTTTGATTTTTCTTCTTTTTCCGGAAACATTGAATCTAATCTTGCCCGCCGTGATTTCACCATAAATGCCATGGCCATAGAACTCAGTCAATTTGTCACCGCCAGCAGAGCGAATAAGGGAACCAAAAAATCGGCAAATTTTTGGACTGAAAAGCAAGCTCAACTAGAGCTTATCGACCCCTTTTCTGGTGAGGAGGATTTGAGAAACAAGATAGTGCGGGGGGTAAGCGAGCAAATATTTGAAGATGATGCCGCCAGGCTACTGCGGGCAGTGAGATTGGCGGCCGAGCTTGATTTCACTATAGAGCCGGAGACAGAATCTTTAATTCGCCACTATTCCCAGGCTGTCACTGAAGTCTCAGGGGAAAGGATTAGAGAAGAGTTGCTTCGCTTGCTCACTTTGCCCCAAGCTGCTTACCACCTGAGGTACTTGGACAAGCTAGGCTTGCTTCTGACCCTAATCCCCGAGCTAGCAGAGGGCAAAGGAGTGGAACAGCCAACGGTGCACTTCTGGGATGTCTTCGAGCACTCTCTGCAGACCGTGGCTACGATAGAATTCTTAATGAGAGAAAGTGATTGGGAGTATGGCAATGAAGACATGTTGACTACTGCTCCTTGGTCCGACATGATAGATAGACACTTGTCCCAGGAGATTTCCAGCGGAAGTAACCGCAAGATCCTGCTCAAGTTAGCTGGTCTATTCCACGATATTGCCAAACCAATGACGAAGTCTATTGATGGTATGGGTAGAGCTAGGTTTTTAGGGCATACTAAACAAGGAGCAGCTATGACTGCAAACATTTTGGAAAGGTTGCGATTTAGCAATCGTGAAATAAGACTGGTGGAAAGTCTTGTCTATCATCACCTCCGTCCAGCTCAGATGGCAAATGCGGATTTGCCTACCCAACGGGCAATTTATCGCTACTTTAGGGATACAGACGACGCCGGCATCGATATTCTACTTCTAGCTTTAGCCGATTATCTGGCCAGTCGCGGGCCCCTGGCCTCTGTAGAGGAATGGAAGGGGCATTGCCAAGTAATAAACCACATACTGTCAGAGCATGACAAGCAGCAAACCAAAATCTTGCCTGTGAAACTTATTGATGGCCATGACTTAATAGATATCTTTGGCTTAACTCCGGGACCATTGATCGGCAAACTCCTTGCCACAGTCAGCGAAGCTCATGCCACCGGTGACTTAAGCACCAGAGAGGAGGCGTTAGCCTTGGTTCGAAGGGAGCTGTCGGCTACGAACAAGCAACAAACAGGAGTCCTCCAAAATTCTGCGAATTTTGGAGCGAAACGCAATCTCTAACAGAAAGGTAGATTAAATATTGAGTAGAAACATTTATTTACTGGTTTTCATCCTTGCTTTGTTCGGCTTTGCCCTCTGGTCTATAGTCCCACTAGATAGGAATGTACTCGGCAGGCAAGGGCTAAGACTGGGACTTGACCTCCAAGGCGGTAGCTATCTGGTTTACCAGGCCGATCTTAGTGGTATCGAGCCTGGCACAGAGGATGCGACTATGGAAGATGTGAAGGCGGTTATAGAAAGGCGTATCAATGCTTTGGGCATCACTGAGCCCATCGTCGAAGTACAGAAACAAGGGGGGGAATATAGCATTGCCGTCCAACTGCCCGGCATAGCTGACGTCGCGAAGGCTAAGGAGACGATTGGAGCCTTCTCCCTGCTCGAATTCAGGGAGCAAAATGCGGCGGGAAATTGGGTTCCTGCTACAGGAATGGTGAATGGCGAAAATTTAACCCTTAGCAGTAGATATTTTAATGAGAATACATATGTTAATGTAGACCAATATGGCAGACCACTATTAATATTTGCATGGGACGAAACCGGACAGCAGCTCTCCCAACAGATAACCAGTCGTCTCATAGGAAAACAGCTAGCTATCTATCTGGGCGATAAACCACTTCGGGGCGAAAATGGCCAGCCCATCGCTCCAGTGGTCAAGGAGACAATAACGCAGAGGGGACAAATTGAAGGACTAAGCCTTACTGATGCCCAGGAATTATCCCGATTGCTCAATGCCGGGCGTGTCAAAGTCCCGCTGGGGAGCTGGGTAGAGCAGGGAGGTTCCAAAGTATTTGAACCCAATGTTCCTCTCTATGAAAGGACTGTGGATGCTACGTTAGGAGCGGATTCTATCAGGAAGAGCATGATGGCGGCAGGAGTTGGGATAGTGCTATTGCTGTTATTTATGATTCTTTACTATCGCTTGCCCGGCTTGGTGGCTTGCCTTAGTTTAGGGGTTTACGGCGTCGTGTTTTTGGCTATTTTCAAGCTTGTGCCTGTGACCCTGTCTTTGCCTGGTATTGCCGGCTTTATCCTATCAGTAGGCATGGCTGTGGATGCCAACGTCCTTATCTTTGAACGCACCAAGGAAGAATTGCGAGGGGGACGCAGCTTAGCTGCTGCCGTTGAGGCCGGGTTCAGTCGCGCCTGGACAGCCATCAGAGACAGCAACGTAACTACCTTTATTGCCTGCATCATTCTTTTCTGGCTCGGCGGCGCGCTCGGTGCTTTTATGGTCAGAGGCTTTGCTCTAACCTTGTTTATTGGTGTGGCCTTATCCATGTTCACCGCCATCGTTGTCACCAGGACCTTTCTCCGCCTTATTATAGGCAGCCAGGTGGTTACCAATCCGGCAGCTTACGGAATAACGCAATCCCAAACGAAGCGAGGAATCTGAAATGATAGACATTGTGGGTAGAAAGCGCTGGTTTTTCCTGGGTTCGGGGCTATTAATACTTTTTGGGATAGTTTCCCTGGCTGTTTTCGGCTTGAAGCCGGGAACTGATTTTGCCGGTGGTACATCTATGATTTTTCAATTTAACCCAGCGGTCGAGCAAAGCCAGTTGCGAGAGGAAATGGCCAAGCTGGGATATGATAAGGCAACCATTCAAAACGCCGGCGAGGGCAGTTTCATCGTCCACATTCAGGAAATAACGTCAGACGAGGCAAATGCGCTAGCAGATAAACTTGGGACAGAATTGAATTCTCAAGTTAACATAAGCGATTACTATTCAACCTCACCCACGGTGGGAGTGGCAACAGCACACAGAGCCGGCATCGCCGTAATAATAGCTGCTGTGGCTATGCTGCTTTACATTGTCTGGGCATTCCGCCACATGCCCAATCCTCTTCGCTGGGGCACCTGTGCTGTCATCTGCCTTATCCACGATGTTTTCATAATAGTGGGCATTTTCTCCATCTTAGGTTGGTTTGCTGGAGTGGAGATTGATGCCCTGTTTATCACCGGACTACTCGCAGTCGTGGGCTACAGCATCAACGACACTGTGGTCATCTTCGACCGCATCCGTGAAAATGTATCAAGACATATTAGCCCCGACTTTGCCACGACAGTAAATTCCAGCGTTGTAGAAACACTGGGGCGCTCATTAAATACCAGCCTAACCACACTCTTCGTCATCCTGGCGCTGTTCCTTTTTGGCGGAGCTACCATACACTATTTCGTCCTGGTGCTGCTCCTGGGCATTATTATTGGCACCTACAGCTCCATCGGCATCGCCAGCCAGCTTCTGGTGGTGTGGGAGAAGAGAGAGTGGAGTGCACTCCTGCCCTTTGCTAAGAGGGCTGAATAATAGTCGTTAGCTACCGGCGAATATGGTGTATTCTCTTTATTCTTTCGATATGCTCGTCAAATCCTTCGGGTTTCCTTGTTACTGATGCTTGCCCCAGTGGGTCATCTATCTCCTGGCCATCTAAAAGGACATCGAAGACAGCTTTCATAGAAGAAGCAACTACCCGAAGGTTATAGCCACCTTCCAGAGTGAAAACGAGACGCCCCTGGCACAGTTCAGCGGCCAATTCCTTCAATATCATTACCATCTGAGCAAAACCTGTAATGCTTGCCCGCATCATAGCTAGCTGGTCAGCCCAGTGAGCATCGAAGCCAGCAGAAACCAGGATAAGCCCTGGCCGAAATCTCCGGGCCACCGGGACCAGGACCTCGTTGAATACTCTCAAGTATTCCTCATCTCCCCAGCCAGCGGCCATAGGAAAGTTGACCGTAGTTCCTGCTCCTTCACCAGTCCCAGTCTCTTCCATCCATCCTGTCCCTGGATAGAAGGGATACTCATGGGTGGAAAAATAAAGCACTTTAGGGTCAGCGTAAAAGGTATCCTGAGTCCCATTGCCATGATGAACATCAAAATCGGCGATAAGAACACGGTCGAGATTGAAGCTACTTAGGGCGAATTTGGCGGCAATAGCCATATTATTGAAGATACAGAAACCCATTGCCCGGCTACTAAGGGCATGATGTCCCGGTGGCCTGACTAAAGCGAAGGCGCTATCTACCTCTTCCTTCATCACCGCTTCTACAGCGGTAAGGAGCCCACCGGCAGCATACAAGGCCACTTCGTAAGACTTTGGACACATTACGGTATCAGGGTCGAGCCAGCCACCACCCCTTTCAGCCTTGTCCTTAACGGAGGAGACATACTCTGGCGTATGTACCATCTCCAGCTCTTCCATGGAGGCAGGACGCGGAGAAAGCATAGTAAGCTTCTCTTTAATCCCGGTTTCCTCCAGATGAGACATCGTGGCCACTAGCCTCTGAGAATTCTCCACATGGCCATCGGTATCATGTTCCAAATAGATTGAATCGTAAACCAAGCCTGCTTTCATACCCGCATCATATCAAAAGCACTCGGACAAGAACAAATACCACTTCGCAAAACCAGTTACACTTGACAAGGTTCGGCTTCACTCCCATAATAAGACTGGGGCGGTTAGCTCAGTGGTAAGAGCGCTTGCTTCACACGCAAGAGGTCACTGGTTCAAATCCAGTACCGCCCACCATATCATCGGTTTTAGCTTTGGAAAGTCCCCTTCTTTGGCCTCTATTACAGTGTGTGCTTGTGACAGCATGCCCAAAAGGCAAATTGCGATTTACCCTTGCCACTCTGTTGACAAATACATGATTTGAAGAATATGATGTTTATGGCGGTAGCTGCGGATAACCAGTGCTGTATCACGGAACAGTTCACTGGTTCAAATCCAGTATCGTCCAATATAAATTCTGATAAAAGGGAGGTCAACAAATGGACGAAGGCAGAGGAGGCCTACTTAGCGCTGGGGGAATCCTAGCCATAATAGTCGGGGTATTCGAGCTTATCATTGGTGGGCTAATGGCAGCTCTACCACAATTGATTAGCATCCCATTCGATCTCTCCAGCTTTCACCCCGGAGACATGTTTGATATGACGGTAATCACGGGGCATCTGCTTATTGTAGGAATTGTCCTTGCTGTATTGGGTATCATAGCCATAGCGGGTGGCATATCGGCTATACGGAGAGGTAGTTTTGGATTATCCCTGGCTGGAGCTATTTGCTCTCTTCCATCGGGTACATTTGGAGTACTGGCAATCATTTTCGTAGCTCTAGCCACGAGAGAGTTCGGGGCAGAGTAGAGTATTAGAAGCCGAAGTGGCGGAAAGGCAGACGCGCTACGTTCAGGGCGTAGTGCCCTTAAGGGCGTGAGGGTTCAAATCCCTCCTTCGGCACCATTTGGGTGGGTGTGTATGCGCCTGTAGCTCAGCAGGATAGAGCGCAGCCCTGCGGAGGCTGAGGTCGCGGGTTCAAATCCCGCCAGGCGTGCCATATTGGGCGGTTAGCTCAGTGGTGAGAGCGCCTGTCTTACACACAGGAGGTCAGAGGTTCAAGTCCTCTACCGCCCACCATAAACCAGCTTCGGGCTAACCGAAATGTGCGATAAGAGCTATTACCCCCATGATGATGAGAAAGATGCCCACCAAGTAATTAAGGATTTTAGGAAAAATCATCACTATGATACCGAAAATAAGTGCGATTATTCCTCCAACAAGACCTAAACTACTACTTATGACTGGCATGAGTTACCACCTCCTGTAATTTAGTTGCAGTATTGTGCCATGAAAACAAGCATTTTCTCAATAGTTCCGAACTTGGCCTCGTGACCCAGCCCTTTTTTGCTATTGTTATCAAAATAGCTTTGTTAAACAACAGGCTTGAGTATGGCTATTCCTTTGAGTAAAATAGCAAATACCATGATCGAATTTGAGCACATGAAGGAAATATCCCGCACATCCCCATCCAAAATAGTGCTTTTGGTAATAGATGGTTTAGGCGGTCTGCCTCATACTGAAACCGGCAAAACAGAACTGGAGTCAGCCAAGAAGCCCAACCTGAATCGAATAGCTAAGGAGTCCCTTTGCGGGCTCATTGACCCTGTAAGCCCAGGGATTACACCGGGGAGTGCGCCTGGGCATCTGGCGATTTTTGGCTATGACCCTGTCAAATACAATATCGGGCGCGGAGTCGTGGAAGCCTTAGGAATAGATTGGGAACTAAAGCCAGACGATATCGCGGCCCGGGGTAATTTCTGCACCATTGATGCCAGGGGAATCATTACCGACAGGAGGGCAGGACGGGTTTCCACAGAGAAAAATACCGAGCTATGCCGCCTATTGAATGAAATAGCCATAAACGGAGCTGAGATTTCCGTACTGACGGTGAAGGAACATAGATTTGTGCTCATCATCCGCGGAGAAGGTCTATCTCCTGAGCTAGCAGATTCTGACCCCCAGCGAACAGGGCTAGCCCCCAAAAAGATAGAGGCGCTGTCATCCCAGGCACAGAGAACAGCCGAAATTGCCAACGAATTCGTGTCGCAAGCAAGCAGCCGATTAAAGGCCCAAGCTTCCGCCAACATGGTGCTTATGCGCGGCTTCTCCCGTCGCCCGGAAATTCCCTCCATACCTGAAATCTACAAACTGAAACCGACTGCCCTCGCCGCATATCCTATGTACCGAGGTCTGGCCAGGTTAGTGGGGATGCACGTGCTGCCAGCAGGTGAAAGCATAATAGAGCAACTGAACAATCTACACCACTACTATGCAGACTATGATTTCTTCTTCATCCATTTCAAGAGCCCTGATGCTAGAGGAGAGGATGGCAATTTCCAGGCTAAAGTTCAGGCCATTGAGGAACTTGACAATACACTCCCCAGCTTGCTTAGCTTAGACCCCGAGGTCCTGGTTATCACCGGAGACCACTCCACCCCAGCAACACTAGCCATGCATAGCTGGCACCCAGTCCCTTTTATGCTAAGGTCCAAATGGTGTCGCCCTGATAATGTCGTTGAGTTCTCAGAACGAGCCTGTCTTGCTGGTGGTATGGGGCGTTTCCCCGCTACGGAAATCATGCCTTTAGCGATGGCTAATGCTCTAAAACTGGATAAGTTTGGTGCCTAGCAAGAGAAAATACTAAGCACTAGTGACGAAAGTCCAAAAAAGTGAGTCTTGGTATTTAAATTTGGATTTGTGGATTTGTCCAGAGTTTAGACATCAGGATTTAGAATTTCGCAAGGCGTCGTTTAGGATTTCTCGGTTTTAGGCTGAGTCGATTCCACCAAACCTGCTTGTTCCAGTGCTTCCATAAGGCGAGCAGCTCTGGGATAGCCAATGCGAAGACGGCGCTGCAAGAAGGAAGCGGAGATATGTCTATGTTCTTGTGCCAGGCGCTTTGCCTCTTCCAAAAGAGCGTCGGGAGCAGGAGCCATCTGTGCACTCAAGGAACGATCGGCTACTGCATCAAAATCGACAGGACTCACCTCAATCTGCCTCTGGTTTCCCCAGAAATACACCAACCTCTCAATCTCGGCATCGGAAACAAAGCTCCCTTGAAGGCGCCTTGGCTTGCCCGCTTCAGTAGGCATATA
The DNA here is from genome assembly GCA_034414335.1 of Dehalococcoidia bacterium. Classification (GTDB taxonomy): domain Bacteria; phylum Chloroflexota; class Dehalococcoidia; order GIF9; family AB-539-J10; genus RBG-13-51-36. The sequence continues at coordinate 3,091 of DAOUMB010000059.1, read as the reverse complement.
AAGCATGTCCCCCCTCCCCAGCAATTTCTCAGCGCCTACCATGTCAAGGATGGTTCTAGAATCTACCTGAGAAGTGACGGCAAAACTAATACGGGTAGGAAAGTTAGCCTTAATAAGTCCGGTAACCACGTCTACCGAAGGGCGTTGCGTAGCTACCACGAGATGAATACCTGTGGCCCGAGCCAATTGAGCTAATCGGCAAAGCGTATGTTCCACTTCGTCGAAGGCCGTCATCATCAAATCAGCCAGCTCATCGATGATGAGCATCAAATATGGCAGTTCCTCTCCAGGTGAGCGGTCTTTGTTATAGCCCTCAATATTGCGTGCTCCGGCTTGAGCAAACTGACGATATCGACTATCCATCTCCTGATTAAGCCATCTTAAAGCCTTTACCGCCTTGTCAGCATCCACAACCACAGGGGCGAGTAGATGAGGTATGCCATTGAAAGTCACTAACTCCACCCTCTTGGGGTCAATCATGATGAATCGCACATCGTCGGGGCTGTTGTGCAGAAGCGCGCAATAGATAATAGAATTAAGGCAAACAGTTTTGCCACTGCCGGTAGCTCCAGCGATAAGTAAATGGGGCATCTTGGTCAAGTCCGCCGCCACCGCCTCACCACCAGCACCCTTCCCTAAAGCAATAGCCAGCTTCGACCGCGCCTTAATCTTCTGGAAAGCAGCGGTCTCTATCACACCGCGAAGAGCAACTGAGCCAAATACAGTATTAGGGACCTCAATGCCCACCACCGGTTTCCCGGGCACGGGAGCTTCAATCCTGATGCTGGGGGCGGCTAAAGCCAAAGCCAAATCGCTGGCCAAAGCAGTAATGCGGTCTACCCTTACCCTGGTTCTTGATACCTCCTCCAACCTCGCCTCATAGCTACCATCCCTCCCCCTCTCTTTTACTTCCCTATATTTTCTGTCCCAACCAGGCTCAACACCGAACTGTGTCACTGTAGGGCCCATGTTTATCTGCACAACCTTGGCTTCCACCCCATAGCTAGCTAGAGCTTCCTCAATCAGTCTAGCTCGCTGGTCGATATCCTCCTTGTCCAATTTCACCTCGGCTGGTTTATCCAGGATGTCAATAGGTGGAAGATGCCATCCTCCAGGGGTGAGAATTGCCTCGCGTTGAGACTGCCACGCCAGAGGGGAAGGAGTCAGAGCAGGCCTCACCTCCGCTTCAACAATTGTCTCTGCTTCAGGGGAAATACTTCTGGGAGAGACAGCTTCAGGAGGGGTAACTCCGGGGGGTATGGCTTCGAGAGGTGCAGGTTGAGGTGGGATAGCTCTGGGACGGGGGCGAGAAGGCCCGGCCAGGGCACGCCAGCCGCTCTTAACAGCGCTCCAAATCTTCCCAGGAATGATAAAAATAATGCCCAGAAGGACAAGCCCGGCTACTCGAAGTCCTCCAATGATATCAGGAGCACCTATTATGCTCTGCCCGACTTTGCCTCCCAGTGTAGCTTGACTCAAAATTCCCTCTCCAGGAGTGAAGAAGGAAAGGATTCCCCATACAGCCACAGCCAGGCTAATCCCTCCGAGGACCCAATTCCATCTCCGCTTCACAACAGAGAACTGTCGCCGCCATGCCACCCAGACCAGCGAGCTCAAAGCGATGGCTATTATGATCAGCCCCCAGCCAAACAATGTGAGAATGCCTTCCCATAGCACGTACAGCAAGGCTACTATTACGACAATTAGTATAAGCCTCCGTACTACTGGTGAAGCGATAAAACTAAAGAAGCGCTTCCAGGCTGGTCGACTTTTTACTGCTTTTCCCCTCGGCTTGGACCTGCTTCCGGTTCTAGACACTGGGTTATGAACCCTAGCTGGCTGGCTCCCTCCACGTCTCTGTCTCGACTTAGAGATGCGTCCCACCTTTGGCATGTTGACAACCCCTAAAGAAAGTCAAAATTCAAGACAAAAATCAAAATTACAATTCAAAATGTAAGAACAATTCACTCTTTCCTTCAGAGTCAACCCTTAAATTCATTTTAGAATTTTGCTTTGTCACTTTGCTTTTTTCTTTTTGCCTTCTGCATTTCGTATTTACTGCTCGGTATTTCTGCTCAGTGGTTTGCCTACTTCCACAACCACAGGAATGATGATAGGACGACGATGTATTCGCTCATAGAAGAATTTACTCAGCGAATCTTTCACCTTGGCATCAGCGAATCCTGGCTGAAGCAAGCGTTTTCCATCATGGTTCAAAGCAGCTAGCACCACATCTTGACCTTCCTTAATCAATGCCTGGTTCTCCCCAGCGTCAACAAAGCCTCGCGTTATAATTCGCGGACTCCCGGCTAGTTTACCATTTCCAGCATCAATAGCAATGGTCACCACAACGACTCCATCTCGCGAAAGTAATTTGCGGTCACGAAGCACAGCGCTATCCAGCTCACCCGTTATCATGCCGCTCACATAGATAACTCCGACATGGGTCTTCTCAACCACCTTTCCCCCATCCTGCCCGAGCTCAAGTACATCCCCGTTCTCAAGGACAAAAATGTTGTCTTTTGATATACCCATACTTTGCGCTAAGCTGGCATGCAAGCTTAGATGGCGATACTCACCATGAATAGGAACAAAGAATTTCGGCTTAACCAGACTAAGCAAAAGCTTCAACTCCTCCCTGCTACCATGCCCGTGAACATGGACCTGTGCTAACCTGTCATAAATTACATTGGCACCTTGACGGAAAAGGCTATCCGTAGTCCTGCTAACCAGCATCTCATTGCCGGGAATAGGAGTCGCTGAAATCACCACAGTATCGCCAGGGACTATTTGAACCCGACTACCGGGGTCTCGATTAGCCATGCGCACCAGGGCCGAGGTGGGCTCACCCTGACTGCCCGTGCTCAACACGATGACTCGATTGCCAGGCAAGGTCTTAAGTTCGTCCAGACGGCAAAGTATGCCGGGTGGAGCACTAAGATAACCAGTTTTCAATGCCATGCTGACTATCTCTTTCATGCTTCGCCCGATGATAAATAGAAGTCGACCATGTTTAACGGCAACATCAAGCACCTGCTGAATGCGAGTTATAATAGAGGCAAACGTAGTTATGATTACCCTCCCCTTCGCC
>DAOUMB010000058.1:0-6444 GCA_034414335.1 Dehalococcoidia bacterium | reverse complement strand
TGCCACGCCTGAGGCTCTGGATGCCATAGGGCCCTGGCTTGATGCCTGGAGGGTTGATGTCAAGGGTTTTACTGACGGGTTTTATCGCCAGCTAGCTAAAATCTCTCAGTGGCGAGGTATTCTAGATGTGGCCAAGCGGGCTAAAGAAAAATGGGATATGCATGTTGAGGTGGTGACCAATGTCATTCCTACGATGAATGACGATGAAGAGCAGCTTAGGGGTATTGCCAACTGGATCCGAGATGATCTGGGTGAGCTTACTCCCTGGCATGTAACTCGCTTCCACCCTCTGCACGAATTTACTCATCTATCAGCTACTCCAGTAGCCACATTGGAAAGGGCATATAGGATTGGAAAAGAGGCAGGGCTGAAATTTGTTTATCTGGGCAATGTGCCGGGGCACGATTATGAAAATACTGTGTGTTATTCTTGTGGCAAGCTAAATGTTCGCAGGATTGGCTATGATACCAAGGTTGTAGGGTTGGATGGCTCAAAGTGTAAGTTCTGTGGAACCGAGCTTAATTTCCGGACAAGTCTCTCCAGACAGGGGGGAGATGCAAGATGATACTTCTCTGGAGATTGCTTCGGCGTTTTGTGCCTTGAGGCTAACATGCTCCAGCCCTTTATCTGTTGGGAAGGGGGGTGCTTATGACAGAGGGACTTCATCCTGTTGTTAAACTAGCCAAGGAAACTGTGGAAAGCTATATCCGAAAGGGTAAGACGCCCAAGCCGATGGAGTTAACTCCGGAAATGAGAGAGCGGGCGGGGGTTTTTGTTTCCCTTCATAAGCATGGCGAGCTAAGAGGATGCATTGGCACCTTTGAGCCTTCCAAGGATAATGTAGCTGAAGAAATCATAGCCAACGCTATTAGCTCATCTACCAGAGACCCTCGCTTTCCCGCGGTAACTGCGTCTGAGCTTGCTGACTTGGAATATAGCGTGGATATCCTTACTGGGCCTGAGCCAGTCGGAGATATGAGCCAACTTGATCCCAAGAAATATGGGGTTATCGTGGAGAGTGGTTGGAGAAAGGGACTTTTGTTGCCTGATTTGGAAGGTGTAAATAGTGTTGAGGAGCAAATTGCCATTTGTCGGCTCAAGGCGGGAATATCAGCTGGTGAGCCTGTTAATCTCTATCGCTTTCAGGTGAGAAGATTCAGGTAACAGGTCGTGATTGCCAATAATGGAGAAGATGCCTTTTTTCGACCTACCGGAAGAAAAGGATTTGCCTCAGAGTATGCCCTTGGCAGCAAGGATGCGACCGCAGACTTTTGCCGAGTTCGTTGGGCAGGAGCATTTAGTTGCCGAGGGACGGGTGTTCCGGAAATGTATTGAGGCAGACCAGCTACCCTCTATGATCTTCTGGGGACCGCCAGGCAGCGGTAAGACAACTCTGGCTCACATTATCGCCAATATCACTAGATCGCATTTCAGCCCTCTTAGTGCTGTGAGTGCCGGGGTGGCTGATTTGCGGCGTGTTATCGGTGAAGCCGAGAAGAGGCTAAAACTATCGGGACAGAGAACCATTCTTTTTATTGATGAGATTCACCGTTTTAATAAGGCACAACAGGATGCCATATTGCCTTTCGTGGAGAATGGCACAGTGACTTTCATTGGAGCAACTACGGAAAATCCTTCCTTTGAAGTTATCTCTCCGCTTCTTTCCCGGAGCCGCGTTTTTCGATTGAATCTGCTGAGCGACGAGGAAGTCAGGCTCATTGTGGAGCGGGCCATTAAGGATGAAGAAAGAGGGCTGGGAGAGTTCCACATTAGCATAACTGCGGAGGCTCTGGGTCATGTGGTGACCGTGTCCAATGGGGATGCTCGAGTGGCATTGAATGCTTTGGAGATGGCGGCATTTGCTACCCTGCCTGACGGTGATGGGCGGCGGTCAATAGACCTGTCTGCTATTGAGGAGGCGCTACAGCATCGCGCCTTGCTGTATGACAAGAGTGGTGACCAGCATTATGACCTGATTTCGGCACTTCATAAATCCCTGCGCGGCTCCGATCCGGATGCTGCTTTGTACTGGCTAGGACGTATGCTTGAAGCTGGTGAAGATCCCCTCTACATAGCCCGTCGCCTCATGCGATTTGCTTCTGAGGATGTTGGAGTGGCTGACCCTCAAGCACTGGTGATAGCGGTAGCTGCTCAGCAAGCGGTACATTTCGTGGGCTTACCCGAAGGCAACCTGGCTTTGGCGGAAGCAGTGGTCTACCTGGCAACCGCTCCCAAAAGCAACTCGCTGTACCAGGCTTATTCCCGGGTTCAACAGGATATACAGCGTGGCCGGAATGAGCCTGTGCCACTGCATTTGCGTAACCCGGTAACTGGCTTGATGCGTCAAACAGGATATGGAAAAGGCTATAAATATGCCCATGATTACCCTGGCCATTTCATCAAGCAACAAAACCTGCCCTCTTCACTCCAGGGGAAACGCTATTACATTCCCGGTGACCAGGGTTATGAAAAAGAGATTGCCGCCAAGCTAAAGAGATGGTGGGGAGAAGACAAAGGCTAGCTTACTTAAAGGCGCAGGGCGTACACGGCGCTACGGTGAGCAGCAATTCTTTGGTTGCCACTCCATTCTTGTCATCTGATACGGTTACCGTAACGTGGACCTTGCCGTCAACGTTAGGTGCCTTCCAGGTAACTTGGGTACCAGTTCCTGTTATGTTTCCACCGTCAAATGACCAGTTATAGGATAAAGTATCGTTGTCTGCATCCTCAGCCTGACACGTGATATTATATAATTGCTCTTTTCCGACCAGGTAGTCATTCGCCCGTTTCTTCAGATACTTATGATTTGCGGTGACAACTAAGTCCTGAATCACTGGCGCATGGTTGCCCGTTACTGTAATAGTTGTGGAAGCCGTGCCACTTTTGCCATTATCTTCCGTTACCTCGGCCCTGATGGTATAAGTGCCAGAGCTGTTAGGGGCAACCCAGTCGATGCTTTGTCCTTCTCCCTGTATACTGCCACCATCGTCTGACCATTCATAAGTAAAATTGCCAGTAGAATTGCCTGTGACGTTTGGGACAATGCATTTGATGTTTGTGTGTTCACCGAGAGACAACTCTGATTTACTTGCTTCTAGTGTAGCGGAGACGCCTTGGCTGGCGCAGCCACCTGCGATGATAGAAATAATGCTCAGAAAAATTAAGGCTTGATATTTTAATGACTTTAATTTCAAGATACTCTCCTTTTCTTTTTTAGTAAATCAGGGTCGCAAAGCTCACTTTAATAAGGCAATATTATAAACAATGCCAGGCAAAAAAGTAAAGTCTGGGGGCGAGGGGCTCGCAGGGGAAGTGCTAAACTTAGGTTTAAAATAAAGAAAAATTCTGGGAATTTGGGGAAAATGGAAGAGCTAGCACGGCGGCTGTGGCATATTTTTGGGGGATTGTGTATTCCCACTAGTGCCTTGCTGGTGGCTGAAAACATATATCGTTTTTGTTTTATGCGACAAATCTATCGCTGCTGTAGCCTTGGTATTTGTTGTTGTGGGTGACCCTGTAGCTGGCATGGTAGGCGAAAGATGGGGAAGGCTGAGAGCAAGTTCTGGAAAGCGGTTCGGGTATGGCCTGGGGGGCAAGAGCTTGGAGGGTAGTTTTGCCTGCTTTGCAGCTTGTCTCGTGGACGGCGTTGCCTTAGCTGTTGTTGCTCATGTAGCTTTATGCGTGGTTGTGCTTGGGGTGATATGTGCCACCGTTATGGAGTCTCTTACCCTGCCGGTTAATGATAATCTGTCTATTCCCCTTGGTGGCAGCTGGTGTTATGAGTCTGGTTCATGCCATTATGGTGTAGAGGTGGAGTTAAGCTACAAAAATTCCTATAACTTCACCTGAAGGTCATAGTAGAAATTTTCTACGGTGTGCTATAATAAGCGCCGTAGCCAGGGAAGATTTTGGGACTGGAAGTGTGCATTATCTAGTGCGTGAAAGAGGCGGGGCTTAGTTTTGTATTCTTACATTGTCACTTTCAATATCGCCTTCACCGCAAGTAGGCCGAATTCACCGCTTTACCTTTCTTTTAGCAGAAGAAATGCGAAAGGATGCTTCCGTCACCCCATCTCTTTATCTGGCGTGGTGGAGGGGGTGCACTTTGGTTAAATTTTCCATAACCCCCAGGGACATGGGGTTTTATGACCTTTTTGAACAGGATACGAGCAATTTAGTCGTTGCCGCAGAGAAGCTAGTTGACCTCTTTGACAACTATGAAGATGTTGAAGCGAAAGCAAAGCAACTCAAGGATTTAGAGCACAAAGGTGATGTCATAACCCATGAGATAATACAGAGGCTGCACCGCACCTTTGTTACTCCCATCGATAGGGAGGATATTACTCTCCTGGCCCATAGCCTGGACGATGTAATGGATTTCATTGAGGCGGCGGGCAGAACAGCCCGCCTTTATAATATCGCTCAGCCCACAGAAAGGGCTCGGGAGCTAGCCCGAATCGTAGCTAAGGTAGCCCACAAGTTGAATGAGGTAATGTCTCGTTTGCGCCGCCGTGACCAGTTCAAATGGATTCTGGAGCAGTGTGTGGAGATCAATACTCTGGAAAATGAAGCTGATGACGTTCAACATGCTGCCCTAGCTGAGCTGTTCGAGGTTTGCCGTACTGACACATGTGAGGTAATCAAATGGCGCGAAATCTACGAGCACTTGGAAAGCGCCACCGACCGAGGGGAAGATGTAGCCAATGTCCTTGAAGGTATAGTATTGAAGCATGTCTGAGCCATCCCCTCTGCTGATTTTAGTAATTGCAGCGGCTATTGGCTTCGGTATTGCAAATGGCTTTAATGATGCCGCTAATGCTATTGCTACTGTAATCGGTACTCGGACCCTCTCTCCTCGGGCTGCCGTAGGTGTGGCAGCCGTTTTTAATTTCCTCGGGGCAGCCACGGGCACTGCCGTAGCTCTAACCATTGGTAAGGGGATTATAACTCCTGGAGCCTTGAACATGGACATTGTGCTCGCTGGGACGGGAGCGATTATTATCTGGGCTGTTGCCGCCACACGCTATGGCATGCCCATAAGTCTGACCCATGGCTTGGTAGCGGGCTTGGTGGGGGCTGGTATCGCCACCTCTGGCAGCGGAATCATTGTTTGGCGGGTGCTGACAAGGGTGATTTCTGCTGTTGGTATCGCCCCACTCCTGGGATTTGTGGGTGGGTTCTTGCTAATGCTGGCCATACTGTGGCTTTTCCGCAAAAGCGCGCCTGATAAAGTACGGGGTGCCTTCAACTATCTACACGTCCTTTCGGCGGGCTTCTTGGCCTATAGTCATGGCAAGAACGATGGTCAGATGCCCATTGCCCTGATCTCTATGGCTTTGATGGTCTATTATGGATATGGCGAGTTCCAGATCCCCTTTTGGGTCATTATAGTTTCAGCAAGCTCGATTAGCCTGGGTACTGCTTTTGGAGGGTGGCGAGTCATCCAGACATTGGGATTGAAGGTAACCACTTTGCGCCCCGCTCAAGGATTCGCTGCTAATGCCGCGGCAGCTACTGTTATCGAGTTCGCTTCGCATTTTGGAATTCCAGTAAGCACTACACACTGCATAAGCAGTGCGATTATGGGGGTGGGGGCCACAAGACGCCTTTCCGCAGTTAGGTGGGGGACAGCCAGAAATATCGTGTTGACCTGGATTTTGACTTTTCCCGCCTGTGGCATAATGGGCTGGATAATAGCATCACTTCTGAAGTGAGATCAGCTCGACTGCATTATGTCACAGCGTAAACCCTCGCTATAGAAAGGATACGGTTAGCACGTAGAAGGTCGGGCATTCCCAAGGAGCTGCCTCCTGTGTTTTGACGCTTTCACCGACTGACCGGGGAGGAACCGGCACTGGTCTGGGGGCTGGTACCAGCAGCCGCAGGCCGGTGACAAAACTCCTTTGCCTCCCTAGAACACCTATGCTATGATTTAGCTTTGCTAAACGGCTAGTAAGTACGCCGTGAAAAGCTTCGTTTTTTATGCGTAACCCGGGTTCTCTGGCAAATCGGAGATTTGGTAGAGCCTCTCCTGTCCAGCGAGTGGATTCTACACAAGATTGTGCGGAAGAGTGTAATGGGGGTTCAATAAGGAAGGCAGATTGGATATGAAACTATTGCAGGTAGCTATTCAGAGGCAGGATTACAATCTGGCAGCTCATGTCCTCGTCTACGGCTTGGTCAGAGCTTGGGTAAAACCACCAAGAAATTCTGCGAATTTTCGAGGCCCCAAAAACTCATACCCCAAAGATTCGCAGAATTTCTTGGGGCCCCATAAGTGTCATGGCAAAAGAAGAAAAAGGCAGGAAAAAGAATAGCCCACGGGGGTTCTATAGCCGAGCTCTGGAGGAGGCGGAGAAAGTTGAGCTCGAGGAGGCTTCTCATGTCGAAGGAATCGATGAGGAGATTGCCCTTCTCAGAGTAGAGCTGAGGAAACTTCTGGAG
>DAOUMB010000057.1:0-2700 GCA_034414335.1 Dehalococcoidia bacterium | reverse complement strand
CTGTAGTATAGGTGCCTGGGGAGGGAGGAACGGGATGAATTTCTCCATCAACAATCCCTGGCAATACATAATTGCCGCTGGCATCTATAACTTTGTTTGCCTCGGGCTGGTCTTCACCCCTGCCGAGGGCAACTATTTTCCCTTTGTCTACTGCTATCCACTCCTCTGCTATTCGCCGTGGGCTAACTACTTTCCCGCCTTTAACCAGCAAATCTACCTTCATTATCTCCTCCTTTTATAGTTAATTTATGTTTAATCCTGATAAAGCCCTAATCTTCAAACAACCTGGGCCCAGGGTCTCGGATTAATCGTCCTGTAGTACAGCTTATTCCGCCACCATATTTCATCACTTCATCATAAGGTATCTTTATCACTTCAACCCCTTCTTTTTCCAGAGCCTTTACCGTTTGCGGAGCCCCCTCTGCCATCAACAGGCGGCGAGGTCCGAGGGCGAGGGCATTACAGGCAAAGGCTCGGAGCTGTTCCTCCTTGGGCACTTCAATAAGCTTGTAGCCCAGCGTTAATAATGCCCTGACTGTCTCATAGTCCATCCATGGTGGATATATCAAAGCAAGGCGGGCATCAATCGGCGCAATCCACATGTCAGCATGTATCCAGCCGATGATATCATTGTAAAAATAATTCAGTACTCCCGGCGTTCTGGCTATCAAGATTTTCTTGTAGCCGCTTTTCTGAAGGATGGGCAATACCTGTTCCAGACCATCCTGGTTGCAGTCTGTAGAAAGCATCCCGACAATAAAATCATCGGTCAGCCGCCTGAAGGCGCCTATCTCACATACTCCTTTGCCAATAACTGTGTGCAGGATAGGACACCCCAGACTGGCAAGAAATTGAGAGGCATGGAGGCTTCGCCCTCTCCAATATGGAGTTGACTCCCTGGAGATGAGAGCTCCGCCATTGATTACACAACAAACTGCGGCAGAAATGGAGCGCTTCAAGATACCGTAAGCGCTGCGGGCTCCTCCGGGATACTCCATATAATGGACGGTAATTCCCAGCTTCTTGTAGACGTCTACCATACCTTCGTGCTGTTTTTGCATCACCTCTAAATCGGGCTTCTTACCATCGAACAGGAAGAAGGAGGGGTCCTGGTCATAAAGTGGGTCGACTTCAACAGCAGTAGGTTTTACCACTACAACTTCCCTGAGTTTGCCGATTCCCTGGGCGCCCCACCTCTTGCCGGTAATTCTCTCAACCTCATCAAGGAAACTGACTTCACTATGGTATTTGTAGTATTGCGGTGGCTTATTAGGCTCATAAAATGGAAAATCTGTTAACTGGGTCATTTCGGTTTGCTCCTTACTTTTTCAAATTGCCTTAAAGCCTTTTCTTCACGAACCTGGTCAATGAGTATCTAGTCTCTCCAGAATCTTAACCTTCGCTTCTATTTAGTTATGAGGTTTCATTCTTTGTTAGAAAGTGTCTTAATTCCCTTCAATACTTTCTCACTAGTGATAGGCAAATCCTTGATTCTCACTCTTACTGCATCATATACGGCATTTGCAATTGCTGGCGCCACTGGTGTGTTTGTGCCTTCACCAAAGCCCTTAGCGCCAAATGGGCCGCGCTCCTCTAGCTCAGTGTCCACCATGTTCATGCCTATATCCTTACTGCAAGGTAAGTCCATGCAGGTAGGTATCTTATAATCCCTAAAGTTGGGGTTAAGCAGTACACCCCTCTTATCAACTATCATTTCCTCATACAAGGCGGAGCCAGTACCCATTCCCATCCCACCCTCCAGTTGTCCCTCGCACATCTTCGGGTTTATGGGTTGTCCAGCATCATAGCAAAGCGCCATCCTCAATATTCTCACTTCCCCAGTCTCTATATTAACTGCCACTTCGACTGAACAGGCACCATTGTAATGGAAAGCACATAACAACCCACCATCCGATTGGCCTGTATCAGGGTCTTGATGGTCTGGACGGGGACTGCACTCACCTATGCCTATTATCTCCCCTACTTTGGAGACGTATCCCCAAGGTCCAAAGAGGTCAGAAATATTGATGCACTTTTCCGGTGTCTTTTTCACATAAATTCGTCCCTCTTTAGTATCCAGGTCACTAGGGGATACTGCTAACCTATCAGCTGCTATCTCAAAGAGCTTCTGCTTGGCATTGCGGCAAGCTGTCAGGAGAGCATTGCCTGCGACAAAAGTGCGTGTGGTGCCCACCGAGCCGAAATCAAAGGCGGTAACAGCACTATCACCAAAAGTTACTCTGACTTTATCCATAGGCATACCAAATTCCTCGGCAGCCATCTGTGCCAGAACAGTGTAAAGGCCCTGTCCTATCTCATGGGCGCCGGTAAATATCTCAATCGTGGCATCTTCGTGCACCTTAATATCGACAACGCCTGGCATATTGGCTGAAGCGTACCTTTCAAAAACAGCAAACCCCTTTCCTTTTCTCCAAGGACCTGCGTCTGGCTGAGGCTTCTCTCCCCATTTTATGAACTTTGTCACATAATCCAAAGCTTTCTTGGCTCCTGCAGTACAGTAGGCGAGCTCTCCAACGCTGTTTCTTTCACCTGCCTTCAAAATATTCTTCTTTCTGAACTCTACCGGGTCCATGCCCAGCTTGTGCGCCAATATGTCCATTTGTTGCTCTATAGCCCAGATTACTTCTGGCGCACCGAAGCCACGGAAGGGACCAGCAGGAGGTTCATTGGTAGCTACGC
>DAOUMB010000056.1:0-3103 GCA_034414335.1 Dehalococcoidia bacterium | reverse complement strand
GATGTAGAGACATTAGCTAATAGCAAAGCCCTTCTTATCCACAATTGGCAGGAGAATATGAAAAATATAACCGGGCTTGTCGAAGCTGCCGACAATCCTGACCTAATTATCAAAGTTATCGATGTTCCCGACGCCCCGATGGTGCCTGATGTCCAGGCTGAAACCATAGACAAAATTGCCCAGGCTTTGAGTGAAATAGATCCAGCAAACTCAGCGTATTATCAGCAGAGAGGCGAGCTCAGAAAACAGGCAGTCTTAACGAAGGGCGAGGAAATACAAAGCAGGCTAAAAGAGGCGAAAGTAAGCGAAGCAAAAGTAATTTGCTCCGACATGCAAGCGGGATTTGTGGACTGGGCAGGCTTTAACATAGTAGCCACCTATGGCAGACCTGAAGAACTAAGCGTGGCAGAAGCGGAGCAATTGGTAACTGAAGGCAAACAGGCTGGTGTAGCTTTGGTCATTGATAATCTCCAGAGTGGTTCCACTGGTAGTAGTGAGGCGATGGCACTAGATATTGGGGCTGTACAGGTAACTATATCTAACTTCCCCGGTGGCTTCGAAGATACCGAGACCTGGGAGAAGACAGTAGACAAGAACGTTGACTTACTGCTGGAAGCCTTGAATAAATGGAGACAGCAAGATGGATAACCCGGTTATCAAAATTCAAGACGCTGTGGTTTCTTACAGGGAGGATGTAGCCTTACAGGGTGTTTCCCTAGAGGTCAGCCAGGGAGAGTTCATTGGCATAATTGGCCCTAATGGTGCGGGCAAAACCACCTTGCTTACTGTCATTAATGGCTTGGGCAAATTAGTTCACGGTCAGGCCTGGGTATTAGGAATGCCAGTGAACAGAAGAAATGGAACTAGGTTAAGAAAGCGCACAGGCTATGTGGCTCAGGTGGAAAACATTGACCCCAGATTGCCGATCAGTGTTAGAGAGACAGTGATGGTAGGATGCTATGGCCGTTTGGGCTTGCTCCACCGACCAACACGGGCTCAGTGGGAAAATGTAGATAAGGTGCTGGACATAGTCGGTGTGGCTCATCTGTCCCAGCGCCCCATAGGACATCTTTCCGGAGGTGAGTACCAAAAGGCAGCAATAGCTCGAGTTTTAATTCAACAACCTGAGATATTCCTTCTCGATGAGCCCATAGCTTCGATAGACCCGCAAGCCCAGCAAGAAATATTGAGCCTAATACAGCTCATCCATAGGGAATACCATACGACCACTCTATTCGTTACCCACGACATCAGGACACTGCCTCCCATTTGCCAGCGGGTGATTCTAATGAAGGATGGTAAGATATGGCAGCAAGGTAGCCCGGAGTCAATGCTCAGGGAAGAGGTGCTGAGTCAGCTTTATAGGGCTCCGGTCTCAGTACCGACTGAGATTGCTCCACTTTGCTCATAGCTAATAAGAGTGACATGAATCTCTTTATCCTACAATATCAATTTATGCAAAACGCCACTCTTGCCGGCTTATGTGGCGGCATATCTTGTTCTGTGGTGGGCGTCTTCGTAGTTACCATGCATCTCTCCTTTATTGGAGTATGCATTGCCCACGCTGCTTTTGCTGGAGCTCTCCTTGGCCTTTGGCTGGGATTCAACCCCCTGGTTGGAGCCTTGCTTTTTAGCTTAACTGCAGCAGGCATCATCGGACCTTTGGCTGACCGCGGGGAGCTAAATCCTGACACCTCGATCGGCATTGTTTTTTCTTTGATGCTTGGGCTAGCTTTCCTTTTCCTGGGCCTGATGCCCGGCTCCAGAACCGAAGCCTTAAACCTGTTCTGGGGGAGCATATTGACTGTTACACAGCAGGACCTAATCTTTTTAGCTGTAGTGGCAGCCGTAATAGTCGGGCTGATAGCCGTTTTCTATAAGGAAATCCAGGCGGTAATTTGCCATCGAGAGGTAGCTCTAGCCGTGGGCATACCAGCGACAATTGTTTTCTATGGCTTATTGTTTTCCACTGGGGTGACTATAACAGCCTCGCTGCGAAGTATTGGCGGTTTGCTTATATATTGCCTTATTCTCAATCCCGCGGCCGCTGCCTACCAACTTACCTATAGCTTAAAGCGGATGCTCCTTATTGCCGCTGCCTTTGGCGTTATTTCTTGTTGGGCTGGACTTGCAGCTTCTTATTTCCTAGACGTCCCGTCAGGTGCTTCCATCGTGATAACTTCGTCTATTATCTTTGGCCTGGCAACGGCATTCTCTCCTAAGAGAAAAGTGAAGGGATGGCAGCAAATTCAGTTAGCAGGTTAGCCATGCAACTTAAAGAGTATTTCGACCAACTAGCCCCAACCTGGGATAAAGAGCTTACCCAAGAGAGGCGAGGATGCCTTAGCAACATCGTCAAGGAATTAGGCATTAAACCTGGCTATTGTGTACTTGACATTGGCAGCGGTACGGGCGTTCTTTTACCCATTGTGATGGCAGGGCTGGGTGATAAAGGAAAAATTGTAGCCTTGGATTTTTCAGCAGAGATGCTAGGCCAAGCAAAGGCCAAAACCTTCCACTCCACCGTTGATTTCGCTCAAGCCGACGTTGTCGCTCTTCCCCTGGCTGATAATTCTGTGGACTTAGCTATTTGCAACAGCGTCTTTCCTCATTTCAACGACAAGTCCAGAGCATTAAGAGAAATAGCCAGGGTGCTCAGAAATAATGGCAGACTGGTCATCTGCCATACTATGAGCCGAGAGATGATTAACCAGCTTCATCAATCCATTGGTGGCGCAGTCGCCAATGACCTCCTACCCCACGAATCTCAGATGAGAGAACTAATAAAGCAGGCTGGTTTGAGAATAATCCATTTCGAAGACAGCCCAAAACGATATCTGGTTATTGCCGAGGAGAGCCCACGCTGATTTTGAGTAATAAGTTCTGAAATATTGACAAATTTTTTGCTTTGCGGTGCAATTAATTGCAACAGCAAACGGTTGTAATTTGTTGAAGGAGGTTTAGATGCACATACCTGACGGTTATCTAAGTCCGGCCACCTGTGGAACAATGTATGCTATCTCCGCACCTTTCTGGTACCTGGCGGTTAACCGCGTCCGTAAAGTTCTAACTAGCCGCACTGTGCCGGTGCTTGCCCTTTTCT
>DAOUMB010000055.1:0-1962 GCA_034414335.1 Dehalococcoidia bacterium | reverse complement strand
ATATTTGACAGCATAGTTATACTAGAACAGGTAACCCCCCAATTAATTCTGGCTAGTCTTTTATTTGATAATGTAGCGGTGAGTGAAAGCATATCAATCTATCTAGTGCTAATGCAGTCTATCTTTGACACTATAAACATATCTGAGCAAATATCTACAACTTATCTAGCCCTTATATCACTCTTACTTGACAATGTGAATATAAGCGATTATACAATACCATTACTACCAGTACTGACATTATCAGCTTATGACAATACGGTGGTGAGTGATTATGAGAAACACCAGTTCAGAGCAATAGGAACTTTTCCAATCATTGGAGGTAGTCATATCATTTCTATGGTAGGTGAATAATGGATGTTACACTCGGAAAAACAATAACACTTGACTTCACGACACATGACCCACTATCAGGGCAGGTATCAGATGCCGATATACTGCCGACTTGTGAAGTATTCGAAGAAGACACTGATACGGCAATTCTTACACCAACGGTTACCAAAAGGACTGCCCTAACAGGAGATTATCGAGTTACCTTCATCGCTTCAACTGCCAATGGATTCGAGGTTGATAAGTTCTATAATGTAATCGCAACGGTTATAGTTGCTGGAATAACCGCTAAGGCAAGGGTAGGGGCTTTTGTGGTATCCCGAGCGGCAGTATCTGGGGGATTTTCTATATAAGGGCAACTGGGAAGATGATGAGGATTAGGACACAAAAAGGGGGCCCGGGGATTACTCCTCGGGTCCCTCTCTTTTCAAGCAGTAGTATAGTACTGTTAAATCAGCTTTGGTTGAGCCACTGGAATTGAACTCTACAAAATTCGTATTCGGATAAGAGCTTAAAGCGATACCCAGCTCTCTTTAAAGCTGCCGTTAAAGCCTCGATGGAATTGAAGCCACCACGTTCTGCGTCTATTTGCGTAAGGCGTTCACCGGTTGTCATATCAAAGCTGAAATGGTCAGCTGCACCAAGGATATTACCATCTAAAGCTATACTCATCTTTTTGCACCCTACGCACCAACAAGCAGTGTCAACGTCACGCAGTGTTTGGGTTACCCCTTTCTGTTTTAACCGCTCAGCTGCCTTTTTACCCAAAACTCTGGATGTAAAGTTAAGAGCGTACATTATTCCTCCTTTCTAGTATTCGGCTACTGTAACCTTTCTTTTACCCAACTGAGACTGCCGGGTTTGTGGATAGCATCAGCCCAGCCTTCTAGGATACGGTCAAGCGTGCGGTAGTAGATACGGTCATCATCAGGTGGTACTATGCCCAGCACCTTAACCTGACCGCCGGTGAGTTGCACAGCATAGACTTCGCCAGTCTTCTGTATATAGGATACCCGCAAGCGTGGCCAGGTTTGACCTGGCTCTGTCCACCAGCAACCGTAGTCAGCCTCACCACTTCGCCTTCTCTCCTCATTTTCGGTATAGAATTCCTCTATAGTTGCGTAGATTTTCGGCACAAGACACCTCCTTTCTCAGTTATCTTCTTAGCCATTTCGTTAAGTACCATATTGTCAAATGCCACCAGGAACAGAAAAAGAAGATGAATTCAGTTTTTTCATCATATAGCGTGATAAAGCTCTTACTCTTCGGTATGGGCTTATGGCACCGGTGGCATTTGTGTCTTTCAGGCAAGAATCACCTCCTTTCAGACGGGGCCGTTCGTCCCCGTCTACAGTATCGGGATACTGTAGTTCTTAATTCTTCTTTTCTTCTTTCCAGTAGCCTTCTACCAGATAAAGACCATGAATGTCATTGGCCAGCTTTTCTAACTTGGATTGTTCTACATCGTTAGCCAAAAGTAGGGCTATAAGTTTTTGTTTGAAAGTCATTTCTCTCCTTTGCCAGTATTTTTGTATTCTGTTTGAATAGCTAGCCGGAGAGCTTCCCAGCAAGCTAAGAATACCCCCCTTGCCTCATCGCGCTGGCGAGCTAATTCTTTTAGTTGTTCCATAG
>DAOUMB010000054.1:0-3641 GCA_034414335.1 Dehalococcoidia bacterium | reverse complement strand
GGCAAGTGTCGTGCCTGTGAGAAATTCTGTGAGGCAGGAGCTATTAATTTCGATGATGAGGACAAGCTAATAGAGGTGGAGATAGGCAATATTGTCGTGGCTACCGGCTTTCAGACCTTTGACCCTTCTGTCGCTGCTCAGTACGGCTACGGGAAATTTGAGGACGTTATCACCGGGCTCGAGTTCGAGAGGCTATGCAATGCCACCGGTCCCACTGGTGGTAATATTCAACTCAAGGATGGTTCCGTTCCCCGAAGCGTGGCCATTGTCCACTGCGTCGGCAGCCGCGATAAAGAGTTTCACGACTATTGCTCCCGAGTATGCTGCATGTATGCTCTAAAGCACTCCCACCTTATCAAAGAGAAGACTGATGCCGAGGTCTATCAAATATTTACTGATATCCGCTGCTTTGGCAAGAATTATGAGGATTTCTACGAGCGAGTGGTCGAGGAAGGGGTGAACTTCGTTCGGGGGAAGGTTCAGCGGGTCGCCAGCGCTAATGGAAAAGAGATGGACCAAGGCAAGCTGAGAATCACTGCGGAGGACCCAGATAGCGGCAAGGTGACCCAGGTATCCGCTGATATGGTCATCCTCTGCTCTGCTATCGAACCCCAGCAAGATGCCGATAAGGTGGCTCATATCTTCTCTATCAATCGCAAAGCCGATGGCTTCTTTTTAGAACGCCATCCTAAGCTGGATCCAGTGGCAACCATGACCGATGGGATTTACGTGGTGGGTTGTTGCCAGGGTCCCAAGGATATCCCAGACACGGTATCCCAAGCCTCGGCGGCGGCAGCCAAGATTCTAGCCGTAATCACTAAAGGCAAGGTAGAGCTTGAAGCAAGCACGGCAGTTATCAACGAAGACCTTTGCTCAGGGTGTCGAATCTGTAATCTTCTCTGCCCTTACAATGCCATTTCCTTTGACGATGAGAAGCTGGTCTCTAATATCAATGAGGCACTGTGCAAGGGCTGTGGCACCTGTGTCGCAGCTTGTCCCAGCGGAGCAATTACTCATAGACATTTTACTACCGAAGAAATTATGGCCGAAATCGAGGGCGTGTTAGTATAAATTTCAAACCGATTATCGCATATCCTGAGAAGCGCCTTACATGTCCAAAGCAACAAAGCAATCCCTTAAACTAGCCCATATTAGCGTCCGTGGCATTGTTCAGGGCGTCGGCTTCAGGCCTTTTGTCTATAGCTTAGCCACTAAACACAACCTCAAGGGATGGGTTTACAACACCTCGGAGGATGTAAAGATTGAGGTAGAAGGTGTAGCAGCAGCTATTGAGCAGTTTCAGCGGGAACTGCAAACAAAAGCCCCTCCACTAGCCCACATCGAAGGCGTAACTATCAACTATCACCCACCCCTCGGTTACAAAAACTTTGAGATTCGGCATAGCCAAGCCGTAGAGGGAAAATACCAGCTCATCTCCCCTGATGTTGCTACCTGTCAACCTTGCTTAAGTGAGCTGTTGGACCCTGAAGACCGCCGCTACCGTTATCCCTTTACCAACTGCACAAATTGCGGCCCACGCTTCACCATAATCGAAGATATGCCCTACGATCGCCCCAAAACAACCATGCGCTATTTCCAGATGTGCCCCCAATGCCAAGCAGAATATGACAATCCTCTGGACCGCCGCTTCCATGCTCAGCCCAATGCATGCCCAAAATGTGGCCCCCAAGTTAAGCTGGTTGATAACCAGGGCACTCAAGTAACGAAATCGAATCCTATAGCCGCTGCCAGTCAGTTCCTTAAAGAAGGAAAGATTGTGGCCATTAAAGGCTTAGGTGGTTTTCTCTTGGCCTGCGATGCTACAAACGATACAGTAGTTAAAACATTGCGGCAGAGGAAGAAGCGCTCCTCCAAGCCATTCGCCATAATGGTAACCGATATAGGCGAAGCTAAAAAGCATTGCTATGTCAGCCCGCAGGAGGAGAAATTACTTATCTCGCCTCAAAGCCCCATCGTACTCATGAGGTGGAAGGAGGATTCATCTGTATCTCGAGAGGTAGCTCCAAACTTACAATATTTAGGGATTATGCTGCCATATACACCTCTACACCACGTACTGCTTAGGGATACAGGGCTGCCTCTAGTGATGACCAGCGGCAACCTCAGCGAAGAGCCCATCGCCAAAGATAATGATGAAGCCTTAAGGAGACTCTCTGGGATTGCTGATTATTTTCTAATCCACAACCGGGATATCTATTCTCGTTACGATGACAGCGTTGCCATAGTGGAAAGGGACACAAGCCAGCTTATGAGGCGAGCGCGTAGCTACGCTCCGTATCCCATCCACCTCACGTTTAAGGCCAAGCAGGTGCTTGCTTGCGGCGCTGAGGAGAAAAATACCTTTTGCCTAACAAGAGATAACTATGCCTTCTTAAGTCAACACATCGGCGATATAGAGAATATGGAAACCCTGGAACATTTCGATAGTACTATCTCTCTGTATGAAAGACTTTTCCGTATAGAGCCTGGAATCATCGCCCATGACCTCCATCCCGATTATCTTGCCACCAAGTATGCCCAGGAATTAGGCGAGTTCGGTATAAAGCTTGTTCCTGTGCAGCATCACCATGCCCATATTGCCAGTTGTATGGCCGATAATGGACTGGAGACCCCGGTCATAGGCGTTGCCTTCGATGGCACGGGGATGGGCGCGGATGGAAGTATTTGGGGTGGGGAATTCCTGATAGCTGACTGCCATAATTTTAGCAGAGTAGGACGTCTGGAATACCTGCCTTTGCCCGGAGGAGCTGCGGCCATAAAAAGACCCTACCGCACTGCCATCGGCTACATTCTCACTCTATTAGGGGAGAATGCCTTAAACCAGGAATTGTCTGTTGTGAGGGAAGTCGACGAAATTGAAATAGAGATCATCAAACGCCAAATAGAAAGGAAAATTAATTCACCGCTTAGCTCAAGCATGGGACGCCTTTTTGACGCCATATCAGCCCTGCTGGGCATAAGGGGCGAAATAGATTATGAAGGACAGGCGGCTATAGAGCTGGAGATGGCTGCCTACAAAGAAGATTATGCCTCCGTGCAAGAAAGCTATTCATACCACATAGTAGAGGATAAGGGAATAAGAATCGTGCAGCTGAGGGACCTGCTCTCAGCCATAATAGAAGACTTACATCAAGGCATCCCTAAGGGGAGAATATCAGTCAAATTCCACAATACCATAGCTCGGATGACAAACGAAATGTGTCACTTGATAGCTAATGAAACTGGCATCAGCCAGGTAGCTTTAAGTGGCGGCGTATTTCAGAATCGCTTACTATCAGGAAAAACGGTTAAGCTCTTGGAAAAGAGTGGCTTCCAGGTATTCACCCACAGGCAAGTGCCCTGCAACGATGGCGGCATCTCCCTGGGGCAGGCAGTTATTGCTAACTTCACTTAACGTTTCCAGCATATACGAAGTTTCAGCGTAGCCGAAATTCAGGCGAACGAAGTAAGCTATATATGTTGCATTAGGCAATGTTTCAAGCGAACAATCCTTCACTCTATACTCCTCTCCTCACATGACGTTTAACTAAAAGGTTTAACTTGTATTTTCTGATGACCTCTGGGTATATTATCTCACCCCTCGGACTCTCGAAATATAAAGCATCAACGGGACACTGGAC
>DAOUMB010000053.1:0-4216 GCA_034414335.1 Dehalococcoidia bacterium | reverse complement strand
CAGATATGCTGGTCAAACCCGGAGATGTCTATCAGGGAAAGTGCGATTTTCTCCTCCCCTTGAATAGCCTGGTCAAGTTCCTCCAGGCTGGCAGCAGTGAGTGTCTGGTAACCTGCTTGTCCGAGTTGCTGCGACACAAGTTCCAGGTTACTGCGGTTGCTATCCACTACCAAAACTATTGATTTAGCACTCATTGTTCAGTCAGATTGTCTCCCGGCAGTGGCGTCCACCTCCCTGCCCTTTCATTAGGCATATTTGCGCCTCGGCTTAAATCCCCTTGAATAACGTATGATATAGCATTTGAATATAATTTTCCCCTCTACATATAATAATCAAAGTCTCGCTCCGTGCGCACCCGCCGACGCATACGGAAGACGTGAGCGGGGACGATTTGCGAGTTGAGTTCAATATAATTTCGCGATCCCTGCCAGAGATAGCGGGCATCGCTTAAGAGATCGTGCATCTGATAGGGCTTTTGAGAATCGATGCCTAATTCCTCCAGGGGAAACTCTACCCAGCCAGATTGAGTATGATGAGGATCCAGATTCACCACCACCAAGACAACATTGGAGAGGTCAGCGGTGCGCTTGCTGTAGCAAATTAGCTGCTCGTTGTCTACCTCGTGGAAACGAAGACTCCAGTTGCTGCGAAGGGCAGGGTTCTCCCGCCGAACCTTATTGACTCTGGCGACGAAGTCCTTCAGGCTGTCGGTCCTGGCAATATCCCAGTTTTTGATCTCGTACTTTTCTGAGTCGAGATACTCTTCGCTTCCAGGCTCCTTGGGATGAATCTCACAGAGCTCGAAAGCTGGGCCGTAGATGCCATAGCTAGCCCCTAAGGTAGCTGCCAAGACCAATCGTGCCATAAATGCTGGCCGTCCGCCGAACTGAAGGTACTCTGTCAAGATATCCGGTGTGTTTGGCCAGAGGTTAGGGTGGAGATACTCCCGTACTTCCGTTTGAGTCAACTCGGTGAAGTATTGAGTTAGTTCCCGCTTGGTATTGCGCCAGGCAAAATAGGTATAGGACTGAGTAAAACCCAGCTTGGCCAATTGGTACATGACCTTGGGACGGGTAAACGCCTCGGAGAGGAAAATGACATCGGGGTATGACTTTCTAATATCAGCAATCAGCCACTCCCAGAAACGAAAGGGCTTGGTATGAGGATTATCTACGCGAAAAATGCGGACGCCCTGTTCGATCCAGAAGAGTACGATGCTTCTGAGTTCTTCCCAGAGTTCCTTCCAGTTCGCGGTCTCAAACTCGAAAGGGTAGATATCCTCGTATTTTTTAGGCGGATTTTCCGCATACTGCACAGTGTTATCAGGCCGCCAGCGGAACCATTCTGGATGTTCCTTTACATAGGGGTGGTCAGGGCTGCACTGGAAGGCGATATCCAAGGCGATTTCAATACCATATTCGCGAGCCTTGGCTACAAGGCTCCGGAAATCCTCCAAGCTGCCAAGTTGGGAGTGAATGGACTTATGTCCTCCTTCTTCCGAGCCGATAGCCCAAGGGGTTCCCGGATCATCTGGGTTGGCTACAGGATTATTATTTCTCCCTTTGCGGTGTGTGTGGCCGATAGGGTGGATGGGTGGGAAATAGAGTACATCAAAGCCCATGGCTGCAACATAAGGAAGGTGAGCCTCGCAGTCCTTGAAAGTTCCGTGGCGCCCTGGCTCAGGAGCACAGGAACGTGGAAACATCTCGTACCATGTGCTAAAGCGAGCTTTTTCTCTATCCACCACTGCCACAAGCTCTTTGGGATAAGTGGTGGCAAATTGCCTGTCAGGGTACTTATCCATGACCTCCAACACTTCATCGCTTAGGGCTAGCTGGACCTTCGCCTGCTCTGTCGCTTGTGTAGATTGCAAGGTGCGTGCCCATTCTCCCATCATTTCCTCCTCAGCTTTAGGAGCATGCTGGCTTGCTTCTGTAATCAACTGAGCCCCTACTAGAAGCTCAATTGATATTTCTTGGCCTGCCTGGAATTTTCTTGATAAGTCCCGCCTCCATGACTTGAACAGGTCAACCCAGGCCAGAATAGTGTAACGATAGCGTCCGAGCTCGGCGACTACAAATGAGCCGCGCCAGCGGTCATTGACCAGTGGTTCCACAGGAGTTTCAGACCATTCAGGCTTATCTTCCTTACGATAGAGGAGTAAAGCTGATATGGAATCATGGCCGTCGGCGAAAATGTCAGCTTCCACAAATACACTCTCGCCGATAACTCGCTTGATGGGAAAGTGGCCGCCGTTGATTTCAGGCTTTAGCCCTTCGATGATCACCCTTACTTGGCCTGTCGACTCTTCCATAGACACATGCCCTCATTTAAAAAACGCTACTGCCATTCATCACGATTTCGTGGCAAGATTGTGCCTCATATACTTGTGGCTGTCAACAAACATATACAAAGACGGCTAACTCCAAGCGTTCGACCTCCGTGACTCGTGGTGGTGAGGCCAAAAAGATAAACTTAGCAACAAGCCCAAGCAAAACAAAAGAGAATAGTCTGCAGGCTGGTGATTATGGCTCCCAAGTCTGAGATAGATTCCCTGCCCGCAGATAAAGCTCTTCATATTTTCTAGCCGAGGCTTTCCAGGAGAAATCTAGCTTCATATTGCGTCTCATCAGATTTTGCCATTCCTTGTGGTGACAAAAGCTTTTTTCCGCTCTTTTCATCGCCTCCAGCATTTCCAAAACTGCATAATTTCGAAACACAAAGCCATTCCCGTTTCCTTCGGTCACATCCTTCACTGTATCAGCTAGCCCACCAGTATTTCGTACTACAGGGATTGCGCCATAGCGCATGGCTATTAGCTGCCCCAATCCACAGGGCTCAAAACGCGATGGCATGAGAAACATATCGCTGCCGCTGTAAATGAGATGGGCCAGTCGTTCATCATAGCCGATAAATACCGAGAGGCGCTCGGGGTACTTAAGCGCTGCCTCGGCAAGCAATTTATGGTAATGCTCTCTTCCCTCACCAAGGATAACCAGTTGTGCTCTTGTTTCTGTAATAAACGGGTCTATAACCTGGAGCAGCAAATCAATCCCCTTTTGCTCTTCAAGGCGAGATACCATGCCGAACAAAGGTATGTCAGGGTTCTGCGGCAGCTCTCTCTTTCTTTGCAAGGCAAGTTTGTTATCGACCTTTCTTTCTATCTTGGTGGAATCATAGTTCCTTTCCAGATAAGAATCAGTAGCTGGGTTATATTCATCATAATC
Source organism: Dehalococcoidia bacterium (assembly GCA_034414335.1). Classification (GTDB taxonomy): domain Bacteria; phylum Chloroflexota; class Dehalococcoidia; order GIF9; family AB-539-J10; genus RBG-13-51-36. The sequence continues at coordinate 989 of DAOUMB010000053.1, read as the reverse complement.
GATGCCATTGACTATGCCATACAGCTCGTTGCACCTGTAATTTAGTAATTGCTCCAAGCCCTCAGCATATTGATGTGTCAGTATTTCTGAGGCATAGCTAGGGCTAACCGTAGTCACAATGTCAGCCAGAAGAATTCCCTGGCTCATGAAGTTTAGAGGAGGCATGGGAGCACCAGCCGGGATATATTCCTGCCATACAGAAGAAAGCCCGGAGCGCTGGAGAAACGACTGATCAAAGGACCCTTGATAAGCCAGATTGTGGATGGTGAATATACAGGGTAGAGCCATCTTTGCTTTCTTAAGCCCCAAAGGGACTAAGGAAGTATGCCAATCATGGCAATGAATGATATCGGGGCGAAAATCAAGCTGGGAGATGATGTCTGGGATGCTTAGTGAAAAGAATAGAAAGCGGTCTAATTCACCCTGGGCATAGATTTCCTCCACCCCGAAGTAATGCTGGTTCTCCACCAGGTACACTGGAATCCTCCCCTTTAGCATGGTCTTTTTCAAGGTGGCTGGCTCAGAATGTCCCATGAGGCTGACAGCAAAACTTTTCCCTTGGATGTCCTGAAGAGGGGCTTTTATGCTACCGTATTTAGGTAGTATCAAACAGGGCTCATGCCCCAAGTCTTGGAGGGCTATAGCTAGGGAACTTGTGACATCTGCCAACCCTCCTACTTTAGCTAAAGGGAAAGCCTCAGAGGCGATAAACAAAATTCTCATTATTGAAATCGGGCTTGGAGGACCTCTTCTCCGCCTGCGATGGAACTACCACTGGGAATAAAGAGAGTAGGGAAGTCGCGCTCCTGGACCCCGGGATTGATTTTGCAGTTTCGCCCGACTTTCAACTCTGGGGGCAATATTGCTCCTTTGCCCACTATAGTGATGCCAGAATTTAGGTATAGGGGTTCGTCCTTATTTGGGGTATAGTCATCGCCATAGCCAATGCAGCATCCTCGGGCGATATAGCATTCCTTGTCAATGATGGA
>DAOUMB010000052.1:0-5518 GCA_034414335.1 Dehalococcoidia bacterium | reverse complement strand
CGACAATGATAAAGATAAAGACCATAAACAGGTAATAGCCCAGGTAGGAGGTATCAACATTAATGTAAAAGGGTAGCGTGGCGAAAGCTATTATCAGCAGGGCTATAATAATTATATTCATGTATTTATTCATGTATTTTGCATATATAGACCTGTGTTCCCTCGTGGCACCAACCGGTACTGATGACTTCAAGAGACTGGTAGGGGATAGTCCCTCGCCCACTTGTGCTGTCTCAATAGCTCCCTTAGAACCGAAAAGGCCCTGTGGCATAAATATCAAAACTAACAAAAATACCCCAAAGGAAATAGCGTCGGTCCATCCGGAGCCAATGTAAAACGATGCAAAGCTCTCAATGACTCCCAGGATGATGCCTCCAAACAGTGCCCCAAAGATGTTGCCGATGCCTCCGAGGGCCAGTGCAATCAAACCCTTAAGGCAGAAAGTAAGACCAAAAACGGGGTCAAAGGAGTAAACTGTGCCTATGCTGACTCCGGCCACCCCGGCCAGTCCGATGCCGATTGCGAAGGCCACTGCATTGACCCAGTTAGGGTTGATTCCCATCAGGGTAGTCGCCACCGCATCCTCCGAAGTGGCCCTGACGGCGATGCCAGCACGTGCCCTTTTCAAAAAAAGGAAGACAGCCATGGTCGCCAGAGTGGCGAACAGTAAGGCTATCAGTGGAGTAAAGGAGATATTTAATCCCATGGGCCGAAACACCCAGGAGGTGTAGGCCGTCACGACGGTCTTGGGGTTAGGCCCCCAGAGCACCAGCATAATGTTTTCCAAGAGGTACATTATGCCCACGGCGATCAAAAGGGAGACGTTCTTGTTCTCCAGTGTCGCCGCCTCTTTGAAAACCCCGTAATAGAGCGCCGCGCCAACCAGCAAAGAAAGTGGAATAACAATGGTAAGGGACAGGTACGGGTCAATGCCCAACAGGTGAAGCAGCCAGTAACAGATATAAGCGAAAAAGATGATGACGGATCCATGGGCGAGGAAGATAATCCGCATGTTGCCGAAGATGACGCTGAGGCCAATGGCGGCGATGCCGTACATAGTCCCGAAGAGGATGCCGTTGATGAGAAGCTGAGGAATAATGGTAGCCTGACCCATTATTGCTTCCTCACTCGCTGCCCGATGTAGGTCTTGCGGATTTCCTCATTCGCCAAGAGCTCGCTGCCCCGGCCGCTCATGACAACCCTGCCGGTCCTGAGAACATAGGCTTGGTGAGCGATTTTAAGGGCCTGGTAGATGTTCTGTTCCACGAGCAATATTGTCGCCTTTTGTTCGTTCAGGGCGGTGATAAGTTTGAAAATGGAGTTGACCATGATGGGGCGGAGGCCGAGGGAAGGCTCGTCAAGCATGATAATCTCGGGGCGGGCCATCATGGCCCGGCCGATGGCAAGCATCTGCTGTTCGCCGCCGCTGAGGGTGCCGGCCTTCTGGTTTTCCCGGTTTTTCAGCACAGGGAAGAAGCTGAAGACGCGTTCCAAGGACTCGTTGAAGAAGGGGCGGGCCCTGGGGATATAGGCGCCGAGTCTCAGGTTTTCCAGGACGGTGAGGCTAGCAAAGAGGCGGCGTCCTTCAGGCACGTGGATAACGCCCATGTCCACTATTTTCTGGGGCTTGAGGTGATTCAGGAGTTTTCCGCCAAGGAGGATATCACCCTTTCTGGCACGGATTAGTCCCGAGATTGTCTTGAGGAGAGTAGTCTTGCCGGCGCCGTTGGCCCCGACCAGAGCCACGATGGTACCTGCCTCCACCTGGATGGAGGCATCCCAGAGGGCCTGAACGTCGCCGTAGAAGACGTCTATGTCTTTAACTTCCAGTATCGGATTCGCCAAGGTATGCCTCGATAACCTTAGGGTCATTCGCTATCTCATCTGGTTTGCCGTCGGCAATCTTCATGCCGTAGTCCAGCACGACAACGCGGTCGCAGAAATCAAGAATGGCATCCACGTGGTGTTCAATCCACACTGCCGAGAACTTTCTCTCCTCCCTTGCCCTCCTGATGACCTGAAGCAGTTCATCAATCTCAACGAGGTTAAGGCCGGCCATAGGCTCGTCCAGCAGAACCAGTACTGGCATCGAGGCCAGGGCCATGGCAATCTCCAGCAGGCGGCGGTTGGAGAGGGTCAGGTGCGCCGTCAGTGTATCCTTTTTGTCGGACAGCCCGACCAGCTCCAGGGTCTCCAGGGCCACTTTCAGGGCACTCCCGCCCTGTTGCCTCCGCCCGTAAACAGCGGCCACCATGACATTTTCCTGCGCCGTCATTTTCAGGAAGGCCTTGACGAGCTGATAGGTCCGGGAGACGCCGGCGTGGCATATCTTGTGGGGAGCCAGGCCGGTAATGTCCCTGCCCAGAAAGAAAATATGTCCTCTGTCCGGCTTGTAGATTGAGGTGATGACATTGAAAACGGTTGATTTGCCGGCACCATTGGGGCCGATAAGCCCCAGCATCTCGTCCTGACTCACGCTCATGTTGAGGTTAACCAGGACCTGTAACCCTCCGAAACTCTTGTAGATCTTGTCCAGGAGGAGGACAGGTTTATTACTCGCCATCTTCAGTCCTTCGCCAAGAACTCCTTCAAGATAGCGGCGTATAACGCTGAAGAATGGTTACTGGAGCGCCTTGACCGTCACTATAATAACCCAAACCGCGTGGTAAACGCTAGCCCCTGCGCATATTCACCGGGCTTAAAACGCACTTCTGACACAGAGGACAGATGCTCTGTCGAGCATCTGTCCTCTGAAGTACCAAAATACCACCACCCCCTTATAGACTATGCGCAGAGCTACATCAGCGGTCTACCCCACCACCCGGAAGTACCTATCCAATCACGTTTTCTCTGGCCGGGGTGCACGCTAAGCCACACCATTCCACAATCCCTATGTCCTCGGTTCTGAAGTGTATATTATATTTTACCCCAACCAAATACTTGCCATGATTATCTCTGGTTCCAGGGCGGCATCCATTTGAGCTGCCAATTGACGGATGCAAAGTGAGGCCAGACCAGCATTCTCTGCCCGTTCCACCACTGCATAGCAACGCTCGGAGTAAAGCAATATCCGTCTGACTGGAAAGTGACATCGCCCATAGTGGTCCCCTTGAAGGTGTGGCCAAAGACGGCATCTCTTATAGCGGTTGAGTCAAGTGAGCCAGCGTTCTCGATGGCCTGAGCGACAACCTGAACCGCGGCATAGTAAAGACCGACAGTGTTGGAAGTATTGCCGTTATGAGCGGCTTTGAACTCCTGGTCAAGCTGCGTGTTTCCGGGATAAGGTAAACTGGCTGACCAGAACCCATCATGGATACAATAATTCGAATCGGCCCCGAGGGCTGTCACAAAATCATTTGACCAGAAGCCCATCCAGCCATGGATGTACTTCAAGTTCAGATTCTGCGCCTTGATCTGCCTTATTAAAGTAATGCCGTCTGTAGAAGGGCCTATCCACAACAAGGCATCAGCATTAGCCGCCTTCATTTTCAGTAAATACGAAGAAAGGTCCGTCGTTCCAACAGCAAAGAAGTCAGTGTACACGATGTTATAATTATGTTTCTGGGCCATTGCAGTCCACCCAGTTGTTATGCCCTTGCCATCTATGGTATCCATTGCCAAAGTAGCAACTCTCTGCGGCCTCTGGTCGGCAGGTTGCATATCCCAGATCTGGAAGGGGACCTCTGCCGCAGAGGCAGCGGTAAAGAACATGCACGAAGACCACTGCAAATGATCCGCTTCAAACTCTTCCCCCCACCAGCCGCCGGCCCCTGCGTAGTAAATTTTATACTTATCAGCTACGGTAGCGGCTGCATCATTGATCGTACCGACATTAGTGCTGAGAACTAAATCCACGTGGTCTACCTTGATCAGTTTTTCCATCGCGGCAGCTCCGCCATCAGGCGTGCTCTCATCATCCTCGTAGACAATCCTTACCGGGAGCTTTTTACCCAGGCTTGAGACCATGATGCCGCCGCTTGCATTGATGTCGGCCACCGCCTGATCATAGGCCCATTTCTGTTCTGCACCCTCCATGGCATGGGCGCCGGTCAAAGAATTGACAGCGCCAAAAACTATCTCCGTCCTTTCCGGGGTTGGTGCTGGTGTCGGCAGTGTTGTCGTCGGCGGTGTTGTCGGCGGTGTCGTTGCCGGCGGTTTCGGACAGCCGATAACAAGCAAGCTAATAGCTAACAACAGTGCCAGCGGGATTATCAATATTCTATTTTTCACCTGAATCCTCCTGTAAGATTTTGGCCCATTGAACACTATAATCCATTCTTCATCTATCACCCCCTTGTCTCTAGAACTTCCCGCATATTCTGATTCTTAGTTATTACCAAGCGCTTTATCAAAGATTAAGAATCTTTAATATTTTTTAACCTAGTAATAGCATTCAAATGTTAAAATCCTGCTAATACTTGAGGAAGACGACATAATTTATAGTATAAACGGCACTGGCTAAGTTTACAAGTAGTTTTGCAGGCATAACTTACCAGTTGAATAACTCATCTCATTACTTTTGTGCCGGGTCTCACCCTGTCGCATGGGCACTCTACTCAGGGCGGTAAGCAGATTTATGGGCATGCCCTGTATAAGCCAAGGAAAGCGTGTAAATCATCAGGGGAAATAGGTCATTTTTGATTATATATATCTATAACAATTCAAGAAGAAGTGACCCACGCTGGTGGCTACTCCGTCTGCTTCATCAAATCGGCAAAATAGGCAGAATCAAAATGCAGCCTTACGTTCTTGATCTTACCATTTTCAAAATCATACAGATTCACACATGGTATCTCAAATCTTTGTGTCCCTTCTCCCCCGGATAGTGTCCACTCAACAGCAACCTTGTCGCCCTCTCCAAATACGCTCAGAATGTTCGCTTTAATTGGACCCATCCCAGCAAGGAACGTGTACAACTTTTTCACCTCTTCGAATCCGGATATCGTGTTACTTGTTGAGTATTTCACTACCCTGATAACAGAGTCCCATACCGTGGGATTATCGTCATAATATGAAAGCTGTTCTTCTACCTTTCCGCTCTCGAGGTACCGTACATCGGCTTCAGCTATCCTCTTATTTTCTTCTACACCCATTGTTATTACCACCTTCCTTTCCCATAAAGTAGTATAAGTTTGATTTAACGTTAAATGACAATATTATAGTGTAGGTGTCAAGCATTTGTTTCGGCTCAGCAGTTACTGCCCCAGGTAAGCTCTTTTTACATGTTCACTAAGTAACAGCTCCTTGGCATCACCATGTAAAACGATATTTCCTGTCTCTAGGACGTAACCTCTATGGGCGAGTTTGAGGGCTAGGCGAGCATTCTGCTCGACCAGAACAACACTTACCCCTTGTTTATTGATATCAAGTACAATTCTGCCTATCTCTTGGACATTCATCGGTGAGAGTCCCAGGGATGGTTCATCCAGCAAAAGTAGCTTTGGACTGCCCATTAAAGCACGACCAATAGCTAGCATCTGCTGCTCACCTCCACTTAGAGTCCTTGCCTGTTGTCGTC
>DAOUMB010000051.1:0-14904 GCA_034414335.1 Dehalococcoidia bacterium | reverse complement strand
GTGCACACGTACCAGTACTGGCTCATCATTCGATATGTCCCCTTTGACTAGAGCTATATGTTCAGCGGTATCAACAGCGCTTCTATAAGCTATGGCTGTAAATTCGCCATGCGTAGTGGGCAGCTTAGCCTCAGTTACTCTTTGTACCAGCTTTTCATGGCGAAGACGGTAGGCAATCAAATCAGCGATGGTTACAAGCTTCAAGTCAAACTTAGAGGCCATAGCCTCAAGCTGAGGCAGATGGGCCATTGTGCCATCTTCGTCCATAATCTCACATATGACACCAGCAGGATAAAGTCCAGCTAGCCGAGCCAAATCAACTGCAGCTTCGGTGTGTCCTGCTCGTACTAGCACCCCACCTTCCCTGGCCCGAATAGGGAATATATGCCCTGGCTGAACCAAGTCACCCGGCTTGGTATTAGGGTCAAGCACCGTTTTTATCGTCTGGGCCCGATCGAAAGCAGAAATGCCAGTAGTAACTTCATCCTTCGCCTCAATGGAAACTGTGAAGGCGGTAGAATGCCGTGAGGTATTATTCAGAACCATGAGCGGTATTCCTAATTCATCGAGCCTTTGTCCAATAATAGGAAGGCAGATCAGTCCCCGACCATGCTTAGCCATAAAATTTATAGCCTCGGGAGTAACCTTCTCGGCAGCCATAACCAGGTCTCCTTCATTTTCACGAGACTCATCATCCACGAGAATAATAAACTTGCCTGCCCCGATATCTTCAATTGCCCCCGAAATGCTAGCTAGCATCTGTTCCCTCCACAAATCCGTATTCCCTAAGGAATTCAAAGGTTAAGCCTTGTATTCTTCGCTCCTTCAGTCTCTCCACATATTTAGCTATGATGTCCGATTCTAAATTGACGATCTCTCCAGGTTTTCTTCTCCCTAAGGTGGTATATTCTTCAGTGTAGGCTACTAGGGACACAACAAAGGAAAAATCATCAAAGTCTACAATGGTGAGACTAACACCATCGACAGCGATAAAGCCCTTATCTACTATGTAAGGCATTAGTCTAGCAGGTGCTGAAATCCTCATAATACGCGCGTTTTCTTCAATAGTTACATCCATTACTTTTCCCGTATCATCGACATGCCCCAACACTAAATGACCACCAAGGCGTTCTCCCACTGCCAGTGCCCTTTCTAAATTTACCTGGTCGTTATAATGAAGTCCACCCAGATTAGTGGAGCGTAACGTCTCAGGCATAACATCGACACTGAAGCCGCGATTTTCCAAGGAGACAACAGTCAGGCAAACACCGTTAACAGCTATGCTATCACCTACCTTCGTCCCTTCTAGCACCTTATGGGCTTCGAAGGCTAAGTGGACCTGGCTTGCTTCTTTAACTACGCCGATTTCTTCTACTATCCCGGTGAACATGCTATACCCCTAAAAATCTAGGCTTCTTGTGAAAATTCCTTCTCCATGTATCCACTAACCAACACATCATCGCCGAAACATTTGATATTAACACGGCTAAGGCGCAAAGCCTTAGCCATTTTGTCAACGCCATGCCCCGCTACAATCGCAGCTCTACTGCCGCCAATGATGACTGGTGAAATAAAAACCAACACTTTATCCACCAAGTGGTGGTCAAAAAGTGAACCAAGGAGTTGGCCACCTCCCTCCACCAGGACGGTAACAATTCCCCGCTTTCCCAACGACTTAAATAACTCCACAACATCTACCGAGCCTTCCTTGGCAGGTAATTCCAGAACTTCCACGCCCGACCGCACGAATTTTTCATTCTTTGCAGAGTCAAAAGGTGCTGCTACAGCAAGCAGGACCCCTCCCGGTGGCTCAAAAATATGAGCATTCAATGGCACTCTTCCCCTACTATCAACAACCAGGCGTATCGGTTGCATCTTGCCTATGCCACCTCTGCCACCACAACCTCTAGCGGTAAGGCGAGGATTATCAGCCACAACAGTATTCACTCCCACCATTATGGCGTCGGCAGTATAGCGCAAGGCATGTGCATATTTCCTTGCCTCGTCCTTAGTTATCCATTTAGAGTCCCCAGTTTTGGTAGCGATCTTACCATCGAGGCTTATGGCGAATTTGGCCATAACAAATGGTAAACCCGTAGTAATATGCTTGATATAAGCCTCGTTTATTTCATGAGCTTCCTGCTGGCAGGTACCTATGTAGGTCTTAATATCGCCTTCATTTAGCCTGCCTACCCCACGCCCTGAAACCAGTGGGTTTGGGTCCAGCAAGGCTATATGGACCTCTAAAATTCCGGCATCGATTATGGCTTGCGTGCAAGGTGGAGTACGCCCATAATGGGAACAAGGCTCCAAGGTGACATACATGGTAGAACCTTGCGCTTTGTCACCAGCTTGACGAAGTGCCATTACCTCAGCGTGTTCCGATCCAGGAGGCTGGGTATATCCCATGCCTACAATAAGTCCGTCTTTAATAATTACTGCCCCCACTGCTGGGTTAGGACTGGTATGGCCCTCAGCCAACCTAGCCAAAGATAGAGCACATTCCATATAATGCTGAGGGGGCATTAGCACCTTCCTCTCTTGGATAAATTCCTTATAAAATTTGGTAGCTGTCGCTTCACTTTGCCCTTAGTAGCTTTTTCTTAAATCACCAGAACCATATAACCTTCCACACGGAGAAGTCAAGCTTGAGCAAGAAATTTGACCGTCGCTATCTTATAATACAAGGTAATCGGTACTTTGCCAAATTGGCCGGGATGTCACCTTTATCATCCTCAGCATTGATTGTAACAACAGCTTGAGTGAAGTGCAAAAAAGATCCTATAAATGGAGATGTGGTGCACTATTTTGTATAATTGGATATTGGGGAAATGAAAAGGGCTTTTGAAATAATTGACCATACTGCTGACGTTGGCATCGTCGCCTATGGGGCAGATGTTGAAGAGCTCTTTTCCAACGCCGCTCTGGCTCTGTTCAGTCTGATCACTGAGCTTGAAAGCATTAAAGAGAAATTGCACTTCGATTTGAAGGTAAGCAGCGAGGATAGAGATAGCTTGCTTGTAGAGTGGCTTAATGAACTCATTTATCTCTTTGATGTTGAACATATTTTGTTCAACCGGTTCGATATTGAAAGTTTGACTCACAATCAGCTTAAGGCTGTCTGTTATGGGGAAACTTTTAACCCAGTGAAACACAAGATAAAGATTGGAATAAAAGCAGCCACATATCATATGTTAAAGTTAGATAAAGATGGAGGTGGTTACAAGGCACAGGTAATTTTTGATATTTAGGAGCGCGGGATATGGCACTGTGGCAAGGGCAGCTTATTAAGATAGATGATTATCGCTGGGAAATACCCCGGAATTATAAAACTGGCATGAGGGTCCCTGGCCTAATCTACGCCAGCAGGGAAATGTTGGAATCCATGCGTGAGGAACAAACCCCTGAGCAAGTTGCCAATGTTGCCTTTCTCCCCGGCATAGTAGGTTATTCCCTTGCCATGCCAGATATCCACTGGGGCTATGGCTTCCCCATAGGTGGGGTGGCAGCAATGGATATTAAGAATGGTGTAATTTCTCCGGGCGGAGTGGGTTATGATATTAATTGTGGTGTAAGGTTATTGCGTACCAATCTCAGTGAAGCTGAAGTGCGACCCGTAATTAATCAACTCATTAACGAGTTATTTCTTAATGTACCATCAGGCCTTGGCTCTGAAGGAAAGATAAAGGTAGGTCAAAATGAGATGAACCAATTGATGGTTGAAGGAGCTCGTTGGGCAGTGAGGCGTGGCCTAGGTTCTGAGGAAGATTTGGATGTCACTGAGGAAGGTGGATGTATCAGTGGTGCCGATCCCAGTAAGACCAGCGATAAGGCGACAAAGAGAGGTATGCCTCAGGCAGGCACATTAGGCTCGGGGAATCATTTTCTTGAGATTCAAGCAGTGAAAGAGATATTTGATCCCAACATAGCTAGCATTATGGGCATCACTGAGATAGGTCAGATATTAGTTTTAATTCATACTGGTTCTCGTGGCTTTGGTCATCAAGTATGTACCGACCATCTGCGTGTTATGGAGGGAGCTGTATCAAGGTACGGAATAAAGCTCCCAGACCGGCAGCTTGCCTGCGCTCCTATAGAATCATCGGAAGGCCAAGATTATTTAGCTGCTATGGCTTGTGCCGCTAACTACGCCTGGGTTAATCGGCAGTGTATTGCCCACTGGGTAAGAGAAAGTTTTTCTAAAGTTTTCGGTAAGAGCCCTGGTGTACTTGGCATGAAGCAGATCTACGACGTTGCTCATAACATAGCCAAGATAGAAGAACATACGGTAAATGGACACATAATCAAGGTTTGTGTTCACCGCAAAGGAGCTACCAGAGCTTTTCCTGCAGGTCATAAAGATACTCCCAGACGCTATAAAGAGATAGGGCAACCTGTACTCGTTCCCGGAGATATGGGACGTTGTTCTTTCATTGCCGTGGGTACTCAAAAGGCCATGGATGAAAGCTTTGGCTCCACCTGTCATGGTGCTGGGAGAGTGTTAAGTCGCGGTGCTGCCAAGCGGAGTATGAAGGGTAGAGATGTAGCTCGAGAACTGGAGAGCAGGGGGATTACTATCAAGGCGGGAAGTATTCCTTCTCTGGCTGAGGAAGCATCTCAAGCTTATAAAGACGTTACTAAAGTTATAGATGTGGTTCATCGAGCTGGCATTTCTAGGAAAGTGGCTATGGCTATACCTATAGGCGTCATCAAGGGCTAACCTCCGTTATGAATCCCTCTCCCTTGAAGAGACGAGGGGTTAAGGTAAGTCAGGTAATGCGCAAGGCTGAAATTAAACTTCCCCCTCCACAGTTAAACGGTAAGGCTTCATTAGAAGAGACAATAGCAAAGCGCAGGTCGGTTCGTAGATACCGTGCGGAGCCATTGGCACTATCTCAGTTAAGTCAAATACTTTGGTCAGCTCAAGGCATTACTGGGAGGAGAATGTCTAGGGCAGCGCCCAGCGCTGGAGCTACCTATCCCTTGGAGATTTTTGTGTTCGTTGGCAAACAAGGTGTCATTGTGAGCGAAGCAAAGCAAGCTCCAGAAGAATTACAGGCTGGCATTTACCACTATGAAGTAGATTCTCACTCATTGAGCTTACACAAATCGGGCGAGCTAAGACTAGATTTGGCCAGAGCAGCTCTGGACGAGGAGTTTATTACGGAAGCCCCGGTAGATATTGTCATCTGTGCCCTTTATCACAGGACTTCCTATAGATATGGCAGACGCGGAGAGAGATACGTTCACATAGAAGTGGGACATGTAGGTGAAAACATCCACCTTCAAGCTGTGGCTCTGGGTTTAGCCACAGTAGAAGTCGGCGCCTTTCATGACGAAGAGGTAAGAGAAATTCTTGGAGTAGAGGAACAAATTAAGCCTTTATATATCATGCCTCTGGGCAAACCTCTGTTCTGTAAAGAAAGGTGAAAATCGCTAAATATTTTTGCCATTGTCTTTCTATAGGCATTTCCGGCTCGCAATTGAATTGAGCCTCGAGCCTCGTTGCCATCTCAATAAACTCATTTGACTGATAACCAAGAAAGCTATAAAATAACGTGGCCACATAAAGGAGAATTAATAAAAATATGAAGCTAGTGGAGCAGATGCTTAAGGGGGAAAATGTCTCCCTATCACGTGTCATCAGCTTGGTGGAAAATGAGAGCAGCAAAGTACCTGAAATAATGAAGCTCATCAGCCCACACCTGGGAAAGGCCTACTGCATAGGAGTAACCGGCCCCCCGGGAGCAGGAAAGAGCACCCTGGTGGACAAGCTGACAGCGTTGATGAGGAAACAAGGCTTGAAAGTGGGGATAATTGCCGTAGATCCGTCAAGCCCATTCACAGGAGGGGCGGTATTGGGTGATAGAATAAGAATGCAGCAACATTATCTTGACGATGGAGTTTTCATTCGCAGCATGGCGACCCGTGGCAGTATGGGCGGGCTACCGCGAACTGCCAGCGCTGTGATCAAGCTGCTTGACGCCGCTGGTAAAGATATTATCCTGGTGGAGACAGTGGGAGTAGGACAAAGCGAGGTAGATATCATGGAGAAGGCCGATACCGTGCTTGTCACACTATGTCCCGAAGCTGGAGACGCTATTCAGACGATGAAAGCAGGACTCTTTGAGATTGCCGACATATTCGTAGTTAACAAGGCTGATCACCCTGGCGCAGAGAACTTTGTCCGTGACCTGGAATCTATGTTGCATCTTCGTGAGCCAAGTTGGTGGGACATACCCGTGGTAGCCACAGAAGCGGTTAACGATGTCGGCATCGAGGAGCTTTACAGACAAATTGAATTGCACCATCAGGCTCTATGTGAAACAGGTCACCTTTCGCAACATCGCCAAGTGCAGCGCAAATTCGATTTCATAAAAACTATAGAGCAAAAATTAACCCGTAAATTACTCGAGTCAATTGAGCAAGATGGGCAACTGGGTAGCTATATTGAGAGGGTGGAAAAGGGAGAGCTCGACCCATACTCCGCGGCCGATGAGATCCTCAAATCAGGAAAGCTTTTAACCCATTGGTTAGGTCAATAACCACCCAGAATGAATCTCGATGGCCAAAAGCTATGATGTCGCCATAGTTGGCGCTGGTCCAGCGGGTATATTCGCTAGCCTGGAATTATGTAACGTGGGCCTCACCGTTTTGCTTCTAGATAAGGGAGGAGAAATTGATGCTCGTGTTTGCCCCGTTCAAAATGGCAGTGGACGCTGTGTGCTCTGCTCCCCATGCCACCTAGTAAGTGGGTTTGGAGGTGCTGGAGCCTTCAGCGATGGCAAACTAACTCTATCTACCCAAGTAGGCGGTCGTCTTGAAGATTTGATCGGCCGTGATCAAGCCCAAGCACTCATAGATTATATTGATTCCATTTATCTCAAATTTGGTGCCCCCAAAAAAGTTTATGGAATGGGAGAAAGTGTAGCTGCACTAGAGCAGCAGGCTGCCTTAGCGGGACTCAAATTAACCCCCGTTAAATTGCGTCACCTGGGAACAGAGTCCTGTCATGAGACACTTAAGGCTATGCAGAATTACCTGTCATCGAAATTAGACATAAGGCTGGGAACAACAATTAAGAATATCCTAATTGACGATGCTAAAGTCAAAGCTATTGAAACTAGCGATGGTGAAAGTTTAGATTGCCACTACCTAATCTTAGCCCCAGGGAGAGAGGGGGCAGAATGGCTGTGCAACGAAGCCGAGAGACTTAAAGTAAGCCTTAATTCCAACCCCGTAGATGTAGGCTGCCGAGTTGAAGTACCAATGACAACCATGGAGAAGCTAACTTCGACATTGTATGAGTCAAAACTCGAATTCTATTCTAAGAGTTTCAATGACCGGGTCAGAACATTCTGCATGTGCCCTGGGGGCGAGGTAATTATGGAGTCCACAGGCGGTTCTGACCCCGTGATTACGGTCAACGGCGTTGGTTATGCCCAACCCAGGACAAAGAACACTAACTTTGCCCTCTTGGTGAGCACGACCTTCACCGAGCCTTTCCATGAACCCATTGCCTATGGTAAATATCTGGCAAGGTTGGCTAATATCCTCAGCGGCAGTGTATTAGTGCAAAGATTGGGAGACTTAATGGGTGGTCACCGCTCTACACAAGCCCGCCTCCAAGATAGTCCCATCGAACCAAGCTTAAAAGCAGCAACCCCAGGGGACTTAAGCTTTGCTCTCCCCTATCGTTATCTCAAAAGTATAGTGGAAATGCTCCAAGCTATGGACAAACTAGCTCCGGGCATCGCTTCCCCCCATACCTTGCTCTATGGGATAGAGGTTAAATTTTATTCCAGTCAGCCAAAGTTGACTCCCTGTTTAGAGACCGAGGTCGGCAATATGTTTGCCGCTGGTGATGGTGCTGGTGTAAGCCGGGGCTTAGTCCAAGCTTCAGCTTCAGGCATAGTGGCAGCCAGAGAAATATTAAAGCGGTCAGGCAAAAAATCTTCTCCAGCAACGTGAACTATCCCACTTTTTTTGGCATCGATTTAACTTCAACGGAAGCTAAACTTAGTGCCTGTGTAGGACTAGATAGTAAATTACAACTTGTTTACCTTGGCTTTTTATCCGGGAATAGCGATATCATCGCTCTCTTAAATTTATATGCGCCCCAAGTAATAGCGGTCGATGCCCCCCTGAGTTTGCCACTGGGGTTATGTTGTCTTGAGGAAAGTTGCCTCTGTGAGCCAAAATTCCCAAGAAAAAACAGGCAATGTGACCAGGAACTGAGGCAACAAGGAATTCCCTGTTACCCCACTACCAAGAAGACTTTTATTAAGAGCTTGATCTACCGCGGTATCGAGCTCAAAGCCAGCATTTGCCGAGAGATAAAACAAGCTGGTCAGGTCATCGAGGTCTATCCCTTCGCCAGCAAAGTTCGCCTTCTGGACAAAACCATACCCCGGAAGACAACAACGCAAGGGATGAATTTCCTCAGGGATAAACTGGAAGATATTCTGTCTGGTCTCAAGCCCTACTATGACATATTCGACCATGACCTTTATGACGCCGCAATTGCAGCTTATACTGCTTGGCTCTATTATCAAAATAGGGCGGATGCCTTAGGCAATAGTGAAGAGGGACTAATTTTTATCCCCAGTTGACGTCCACTTCTTCTATTGGTTAAACTAATGTAGGAGGGTAAGATGGAATTAACTTTAAGCGTTATTAAAGCAGACGTTGGTGGCTATGTTGGGCACTCTTCTAGCCACCCCGATGTAATACAAAAGGGTAAGGAAAAGCTGGAACAAGCCCAAGGCCAGGGGCTACTTATAGATCATCACGTTACAGTTTGTGGCGATGACCTTCAGTTGATAATGACTCACCAGCAGGGTGAAGATAGTGAACAAATCCACAAGTTAGCCTGGGATACATTTGTGGAATGTACTAATGTAGCTAAGAGATTGAAACTACATGGTGCCGGCCAGGACCTTCTAGCTGATGCTTTCGCCGGTAATGTCAAGGGGATGGGACCTGGCATAGCTGAGATGCAATTTTCCGAGCGTCAAGCTGAGACTATAATCATATTTATGGCGGATAAGACGGCGTCTGGCGCCTGGAACCTGCCGCTATACAAAATATTTGCTGACCCTTTTAACACCATTGGGTTAGTTATTGCCTCCAATATGCACTCTGGCTTTACCTTTGAAGTCCACGACGTCAAAGACCACAAAAAAATCAGGTTTAACGCTCCTGAAGAAATCTATGACATGCTGGTTTTTCTTGGCGCACCAGGCCGCTATGCCGTTAAAGCGGTGTACCATAAAGAGAGTGGTGAAATCGCTGCAGTCTCCTCCACTGAGAGATTATCTCTTATGGCCGGCAGATACGTAGGCAAGGACGACCCAGTCTGCATCATTCGCTCTCAGGGAAAATTTCCCGCTGTCGGTGAAATACTGGAACCTTTTGCCTCTCCTCACATGGTAGAGGGCTGGATGAGAGGCTCGCACCACGGACCTCTAATGCCGGTAGCTGTCAGGGAAAGCAATCCTTGCCGCTTTGATGGTCCACCAAGAGTAATAGCTGCTGGTTTCCAACTTGCTAATGGCAAGCTCGTTGGGCCTCGTGACCTCTTCGATGACCCGGCTTTCGATGAAGCTCGGCACCAGGCAAACATTATGGCGGATTTCCTGCGCCGAATGGGACCATTTGAACCACACCGCCTGCCCCTAGAAGAAATGGAATACACCACCATGCCTGAAGTGGCAGAGAAGCTGGCAACAAGATTTCAAGACCTCTAATGACAGAATGCCTAAGCTTCTCTTAGCTACCTCCAACCTGGGTAAAATCAGGGAATATCACTTCCTGCTCGATGGTCTTGGTTACCACATAGTTACATTAGCCGAACAAGGAATAATAAAAGTCGTCACCGAGTCCGGGAACAGCTACGAACAAAACGCACAGTTAAAAGCTACCGCTTATGCCAGATTAAGCCAGCTCACCACTCTTGCCGATGACTCAGGGCTCGAGGTGGACGCCCTTAATGGGAAACCCGGCATCCAATCAGCCCGCTTTGCCGGTGAAGCCGCTACTGACGCAGAGAGAGTGAGCTTTCTCCTAGCTAAACTCAACGGCATTCCCTGGGAGAGACGGACAGCCCACTTCAAATGCGTTATCGCCATAGCTAATCCAGAAGGTAAATCAGAGCTATGCTATGGCGAGTGCCAGGGCATGATTGCCCTTGAGGCTAAAGGGAAAAATGGCTTTGGCTATGACCCTATTTTTTACCTTCCTGAGCTAGGTAAGACTATGGCTGAACTTCCTTTGGAGATAAAAAATCAAATCAGCCACCGCGCCCGAGCAAGCCAGCAGGCGCGACAGGTAATCCAGCGACTTCCTATCTAAATCACCTGCAGCACTAGACTTAATTTAAGGCTGCCCTATGCGAGTCGGAGCGCATTGACTTGTAGCGACCCTTGTTCCTTTGCGCTTGGCCAACGAATTCTCCTGGAATTGGGGTTTTCCGGTAGCCAAGCCCGTCACCGCTTTGAGCACTCTTTCAAAGATCTCTGGGATCTGACTTCGCTGCAGTCGTTCACCAAGGGGTCCGGCTTGTTGTCTCTTAGTTCCCTTGACCCGTTTCACAACCTTGGCTCTTATATTGTTTAAGCCTTGAGCATCAATGTATTGCTCGAATTCGGTACCAAGACTGAAAAACCTATCAGGAGGGAATTTCGTATTGTGTCCCCAATCCTTGTCCCTAAAATTGACGTGGGGAATCCCCATGCTATCTAGGAGTGCGTGATAATTCCTGTGTCCGCCATGCCCACCAGTAAAGATAACTGATACCCCAGCCGCGTTGAGGTCATAGCCCAATTTCTCTGCCACTGGCAAAATGAACTCCCGAACGGACTCGTCCTCGACGAGGAGTACCGATCGTGCAAATACTGCCTCGCGATCGCTCAAATACCGAAGAGCCGTCTGCATGCGCCTCTTGGCATTCGCACTTGGTGCCGGCGTTGGTTCACATATCTTGGTGCCTTGACCTGGAACCCACCAGAAACGGCGAAGTCCTTCGACAGCTCTTGGATCCACAAAATGGGGGTCATGAGTGACAACAATGATCTGGTTGCGAGTGGCAGATTCGACCAAGAATGATCTGAGCCACCTCATTATGTGTGGATGTATATGCATTTCAGGGTGTTCCAAGAACACAATTAGTCCTTCGCGAGCAACAAGATTAGTCAGTAATGTAAGAATTTCGCAGACACCGGCGCTTACATGACGAAGTGAGAGGGGTTGCGCCTGACCCCCCTCATAGAACTGGATGTCAGGGACTCCTGAACCAGATTGCTTCTCCACTGCATCTACTTCGTAATGCGAAAAGAGAGTATTAAAAGCGTTGGTTATCTTTTGATAGCGGGCTTTGATTAGTGGATCAGCGTGATTCTTCAGATTTAACAAGACGCTGGCAGTTTCAGAGCCCTCCATGGATTCTATCGCCCCTGTACGGGATTCTGTCTTGTCCCGCAAACGAAACTCTTTTATCAACTTAAACTTATTTTGCAGCAACTGGCCGAAATAGCTAGGGAAATCGATCCCCAAGGTGTATTGCCCACTGAGGCGCTTCTTTATTTGAGATTGTGTGGGTGTAGTCACATTTGATATAGCTTTACGAAGCTCAATGAAAAAGTCAGGCCCCACAACATCGAGATCCACCGGGTTTGCAGAGATACGATTTCCCTCAAGATAGAAACCGCCCCAGTTCATGTACGATGCTTTGCTCGACCTTGGTCGAATTAGAAACATCTTTACTTCGTCCCCTTGCTGAGCAAGAAAAGATTCGCCCAAAGTACCATACATATGATCGGGCAGTAGCTTGGCGATGAACCAATCCCTGACCTCATCGAGTGTCAGCTGTAGCGTAGCTTCAATTGCGAGAGGCCCCACAACCCGGTAAGGATAATCCTCCCTTCCAATTAGGTCACTGCCGTTAGTAGCTTGGCGGAAAAGCTTATCGATGGCCAAAGCAACATTGCTTTTGCCTGTATTATTCTCACCAACGAGAGTCGTCAGACCCCGCTCGAAGTGTATAGTCTCATCTTGGATCGAGCGAAGCCCTTGAATGTGTAGTGAACTTAGATACATTCAAGCCCCATAGCGCAAAAGAAGGTGCATCTTTGCACTCTCGTTCCCGGTGGCTGTTGCACGGTGCCACATAAGACAAGTCTGCTAACTAGATCATATTGAGCCTTCCCCATATATCTCTTGATTCCATTATCAGGATTCCCTGATAAATTGTCAATATTCAGCGCAGCCTGTAATACCGATCAAGGAATAAATAATAGCAGAATGGAGATGTAAAACCTTTTGATCAGTCCGTGAATTATTAGAACTATGCTATCCCTAAAGAGTATAAATCTCTTTGTCAAAAGTGTGAACCCAGTTCTTTTTCAAAACTTTCACCGCCTCTTCAGTCCTGTCCACGCCCAAAATGACTATGGGCTGCTCAGATTCTCCTCTCCCCAAATAGGGATAAAAATAATGGACGTTGATATTGGCTCCCTTCAGGGGCTTCAATACCGCCTGAAGACCGCCGGGATGGTCAGGGACCTCTACTGCTATCACGTCGGTTTCCTTTACGGAATAACCATGGCTTCTCAAAACATTAACGCATTTCTCCGGGGCATCTGCTACAAATCTCACAGTACTGACATCGGATGTGTCAGCTACTGAAATGGCTCTGATATTTATCCCTTCCGCACCAAGGCGCTCGCTCACTTCCAGGAATTTCCCCGGCACATTTTCCAGACTAATCGAAATCTGTTTCACACTCATAGTTACCCTCGATTAAGAAAGCGCTCATCCGTCACCAAGACAAACAGCTAACAAGTCAAGCCTTGTCCCTTCTTCATAGATGGCAATTGATATCTGACCCCTTATTCAAAACAACTCGTATCCTGTCATAAACGCTTTTTTGTTAATGGCAACCAGTTTTTCCTTTTTCTTTAAGGTACTCCCCAGCCCTTCGATTAAAGTGGACAGGGAAACCAGATTGCTTTTTCTGGTGAAGGCCCCCAGCATCACCATGTTAGCAGACCTCGGACTCCCCAACTCCTCAGCAACGCGATTTGCGGGGACCCCGACCACCTCAATATCACCCCTCGCGATTTCAGCTTCCACCAAAGAGGAATTGAAAAGTAACACACCCCCTGATTGAACCTGATTTTGAAACCTGAGTAAGGAAGGTTGATTCATAGCTACAACAAAGTCCGGGGAAGAAGCAACCGGAGAAGCAATCTCTTCATCAGATATGGCTACCGTGCAATTGGCAGTACCCCCGCGAACTTCGGCACCATAGGATGGTAAGTAGGTCACGTTCTTCCCCTCCAACATCGCTGCCTGGGCCAAACTAAGACCCATGGAGAGAACCCCCTGACCTCCAAAGCCAGCAAATATCGTCTTAATCAGCATCTTCCTTTCCAGTTATGTCCTTTATTACTCCTAAGGGAAACTCTTTGGTCATCTCTTTGTCGATCCACTGCCATGCTTCCACTGGGCTCATCTTCCAATTGGTAGGACAAGGCGAGAGTATCTCCACCAGAGAAAAACCGAGATCGTCGATCTGCGTTTGGAATGCCTTGCGGATAGCTTTTTTCGTCTTCCTGATGTTGGCCGGGGAATTCACCGCAGTTCGCTCAATATATACTGCACCTTTGACCAGGGCCAGAATCTCACTCATCTTGATGGGATATCCCTCTATCCTTGCATCCCTTCCATAGGGGGTGGTAGTAGTCTGCTGGTCCAGAAGGGTAGTGGGGGCCATCTGCCCGCCAGTCATCCCGTAGACAGCATTGTTAATAAACATAGCGGTTATCCTTTCTCCTCTATTGGCAGCATGTAAAGTCTCCCCAGTACCGATGGCAGCAAGATCGCCATCCCCTTGATAAGTAAATACTATCGCCTGTGGATATGCCCTTTTTATGCCGGTGGCCACAGCTGCTCCCCTACCATGGGCTGACTCCGCCATATCCACATCAAAGTAATCATAAGCAAAGACCGAACATCCTGGCGGCGGGATACCAATAGCCTTGTCCCGAAGGTCCATCTCGTCGATCACCTCGCACATGACCCTGTGGATAACGGAATGCCCGCATCCCGGGCAGTAATGAAAACGAGCCATCTTTAACGACTTCGGTCGGCTGTATACTTTTTTCATTTCCCTACCTCAAACCTTTCTGATGGCAAAGGCGTGAGGCTACACGAAATACCTCGCTGGGGGTGGGAATCACGCCTCCCGGCCTCCCATAGAAGAAGACTTCCCCTTTGCCTTCCAATGCCAGCTGCACATCTTCCAGCATCTGGCCCATATTCATCTCAAAGACAAGAAAATTTTTTACTCTATCAGCCAGCTCTCCAAGCTCTACAGAAGGAAACGGCCAGAGGGTAATTGGCCTTAACATACCTACTTTCAGGCCGTCTGCCCGGGCATTCTTGATTGCCCCTTTGGCAATCCGGGCTGCTATGCCAAAAGCAACAATTACTAGCTCAGCATCTTCAATTAGAAAGGTCTCATAAGTCACTTCTTCTTTCTTGATCAATTGGTATCTTCTATACAGACTCCAGTTTATCTCTTCCAGTTCGCTTGGCTTTGAGGTGAAGGTTTTGATAATTCTGCTAGACCTTCCTTTTGCCCCTCTCAATGCACGACTTCTGACTGGCAATTCTTCAGGGGCTTCATGCTTGAATTCTACAGGCTCCTTCATTTGCCCCAGCATGCCATCTCCAAGGATAACCACCGGAATCTGATACTTGTCGGCAAGGTCGAATGCCCGGTGGGTGAGATCCGCCAATTCCTGTACCGATGACGGAGCCAAAACTATGGTACGGTAATCTCCATGACCGCCACCCCGTGTCGCCTGAAAGTAATCTGATTGAGAGGCAACTATGCTCCCT
>DAOUMB010000050.1:0-5107 GCA_034414335.1 Dehalococcoidia bacterium | reverse complement strand
GACAGGTAGTTGGTGAATATGAATGTCGTGCCGGAACCATCGGAGCGATGTACGACGGCTATTGCCTCATCAGGCAAATTAAGTCCCGTATTCAGAGCGGTTATCCTCGGGGCGTTCCAGGTGGTTATCTTCTTCAGGTAGATGTCCGCAAGGACATCGCCGGTAAGCTTCATCTGTCCCGAATTGATGCCAGGCAGGTTGTAGATAATGGCAACAGCGCCGCTGGTCATCGGTATGTGCAGAATCGGGCCACCTGCGTCCTCCGCTGCAGCCTGTTGCTCAGCGGTCATGATGGCATCGCTTTCACCAAAGTCGACGGTGCCGGCCGTAATCTGTTGGATGCCGGCCCCGGAACCGACCGGCTGATAATTTACTTCCACCCCGGTCAGTTTGGCGTATTCGGCAAACCATTTCGTAGCCAGAGGCAGGATAAACGTGCCCCCTGCTCCATTCAGGCTCTTCGCCTGTTGCGGAGTTGACGTTGCCGTGCCGCAACCAGTCAGAACAATAGCAGCTATAAACAAGACTGTTAGCGGCAACATCAACCACTTTCTTCTTCTTATTAGGTTAATACGCATTCATTCCTCCTTTTGACTATCTTGGTTACATTGTGTCTTTTCTACGCTGATCTCATTACTAGTTCCATTTTCATAGGCATACACCTCTTTTTCATGAGCTTCCTCCATCTTAGAATCATGATCGATAGAAGCTAAACTGAAGCTGCTCACGTTGTCTTTTTCCCCTCCTCGCGATGCTCTTCCTGCTAATTGCCAGCCTCGGTCTAATGATCACTGGCCCCTGATAAGGAAAGAGCGCCTCGTTAGGATACCTTGGCCTTAACATTTTTCTTCTACCTCCCTGTTGAAATAATGCTAGCTAAACTAAGCCTGCCCACGGTTTCCCTCTTCTTTCCCCTGCATTTCTTCAATCAGCTTCATAATCTTAGCTCTGATTTTGTCTCTGATCTCCCTCACCTTCTCGATAGGCTTCCCTTCTGGGTCTTCAAGTTGCCAATCTTCGGTGGGGCCAAAGCTAGCAGGACAAGCGCCTTCCAGACTGCAGCCCATGGTAATGACTTTGTCAGCGTTCTCCATTATCTCCCAAGTCAGCATCTTGGGGCGCTGAGAGGCAATATCTATCCCCAGCTCCTTCATGGCCGCCACTACAGTGCGGTCGCTATGACTCGCTGGTCGGGTCCCGGCGGAAAAGGCTCTGGCTTTTCCTGAGGCATAATGATTGAAGAAAGCCTCAGCCATCTGGCTGCGGCCCGAGTTATGAACACATACAAACAGGACTTTCTTCGTGGTGATATCGCCATATCTTTTATCTTTGATTAAACTCTTCATACTCTTCTACTAAAATTAAGAATAAAAGGCGGAGTTTAAGCCTTGGTTAAGGTTTTGTTAAAAGGAGGTAAAACTTTGCTTAAGCTTCGGTTAAGGGCTAGTTGCTATAGGTAGTGTGAAAGTGAAGATTGAGCCTTTCCCTTCGATGCTTTCTGCCCAGATCTGGCCGCCGTGCGCCTCTACTATGTGCTTAGCGATGGCCAGCCCTAGGCCCGTACCACCACCAGCACGGGCCTTATCTGCCTTGTAAAAACGTTCAAAGATGCGCGGCAAGTCATCGGCAGGAATGCCGATACCAGTGTCCACCACCGAGACCAAAATATTGTCACCCTCGATTTTGACCGTACAATTAATCCTGCCACCCGAATGGGTGAACTTGATGGCATTATGGAGCAGGTTAACAAGCACCTGTTCCACTTTTTCCTTGTCAGCCAGTGCCCTGGGTAGACCTGACGGAATATCTATGGCAAGGCTGAGCCCTGTCCTATCCGCTTGAGGCTTGAGCCTTTCAACAACCAAGGCCACCACCTCACCTATATCAATAGGTTCCCTCTTAAGGGAGACCTCGCCACTTTCAATTCGAGATAGCTCGCTAAGTTCGCTCACCATCTGGGCCAATCTGTCCGTCTCAACATTTATCTTGTTCAGGAATTCTTTAGCCACAACAGGGTCGTCTATAGCTCCTTCCTGAAGGGTCTCAGCCAGAACTTTGAGTGAAGCAGTTGGTGTACGCAACTCGTGAGAGATGTTGGCGATGAAGTCACGGCGCATCCTCTCCAGCCGTCGCAGCTGGGTCAAGTCCTGCACGAGCACCACACAGCCACGGGTACCAACTATCGGAGTAGCGACGACTCCCAGAAGTCGCCTTCCTGACTCAATTTCTACCACCCCCATCTGCTGCTCTCCCGTTTTCAGACATTTTTGCAAAATACCATCTATCTCGTGGTCACGCACTACTTCAATAAATGTATGTCCTAATTTCTTATCCGCAGAGAACCGGAATATCCTTTCCGCTGCCTGGTTAATCATGGTAACCTCGCCTTCACCATCGACGACAAGAATGCCATCAGCCATATTGGACAGGATGGCGGTCATCTTATCCCGTTCATTGGTTAGCAGTCCTACCATCTCCTTAAGCTTAACGGCCATCTGGTTGAACGCCTCTACCAGACCACCAATTTCATCCTTGGCTGTCACCCGAATTTCTTGGTCAAGTTTCCCCTCAGCTATCTTCCTAGACATCTGAGTAAGCTTCTTGACCGGCTCAGTAGTAGTCCTCGATATCTGTATTGCCAGTAGAATGGCGATGATAACAGCAATCGCCGCCCCGCCAATTATAGCTTGACTTATGTGCTCCAGAGATTTGTTTACCTCAGTTAAGGGAAGAGATACCCGGGAAAAGCCAACTATCTCCCCATTTACTGTCACAGGCACAGCGACATACATCATGTCGTGGCCCAGGGTAGTGCTGTAGCGGATACTACTGCCAACTCCGCTGTAAAGAGCTTCAATCACCTCAGGACGGTTGCTATGGTTCTCCATCGTTGCGGGGTCTTCGTCTGAATCACCCAACACCACTCCACTCTTATCGATAATGGTGACTCGGGCACCAATTTGCTTCCCCAGCCTCTTAGCAATGTCATCAACGCTTGTCTGCCCACTAACGAAATATGGCCCGCTGACATCGCCTACTAATCGCGCCTGATTAGTGAGCTGTGACTGAAGGTTATCTAAGTAGTTATCCCGGACAAAATGCACAAGATAGGCACTAAGTCCCCCGATGCAGGCTATGATTAGGACTATGAATGCAGCGGCAAGCCGCCACCTGAGACTACGAAACATCTCTACTCCTCAAATTTGTAGCCAAAACCACGAACTGTGAGGAGACGTTGGGGGCGAGCAGGGTCAGCTTCAAGCTTCCTCCGCAGCCAGCGTATGTGAACATCCACGGTCCTGGTATCTCCGGTATAATCATAGCCCCAGACTTTCTCCAGAAGATGATCGCGGGTGAAAGCCCGACCTCGATTCCTCGCTAGGAAAACAAGCAGTTCAAACTCCTTAGGGCTCAGGTCGAGGATGGAATCACCGAGAGAGACCTGGTGGCGAGCAAGATCTATAACGAGATTCCCAACCTTTATCATTGGAGGAACAGTTCCTTCCTCGAAGCTTGGCTTCTCCTTAAGCATCTCCGTTCGGCGCAGCATTGCCCGAATCCGAGCCAGGAGCTCCCTCAAGCTAAAGGGCTTAGTCATATAATCGTCTGCCCCGATTTCCAAACCAAGCACCTTGTCAATTTCCTCCACCTTGGCAGTAAGCATCAAGATGGGTGTGGTCATCTCTTTACGCAAAATGCGACAGACCTCAAAGCCATCAAGCTTGGGAAGCATGATATCCAGGATAATTAAGTCTGGCCTCTCGCTTCGGGCAAGCTCCAGAGCCTGGACACCGTCAACAGCAGCAACTACTCCGTAGCCCTCTTTGGCAAGGTTGTACTTAAGGACGTCGAGAAGGGTTTTGTCATCCTCAACCACGAGGATTTTTTTCCTTTCCATATCTCCCAAGCCTTTAATGTTATGTCCCCTATGAATTTTAGTATACCAATTAATAGAATTTGGTGCTCAGGATTTACGATACACTATATACTATATCTCCACCAACGACGGTCATCTCGACCTGCAAGTCCTTCACCTCTTTGGTGGGCACTTCTCCGGGGTCATCGCTCAGCACCACAAGGTCAGCCAATTTACCTGGCGTTATAGAGCCCTTTACAGCTTCTTCGAAGGAAGCATAGGCGGCATTTTCAGTGTACATGCGCAACGCACCCAGTGGAGAGACGGATTCCTCGGGCAAGATAGCTTCTCCTGTCTCTGCTCTACGTGAAATAGCGGCATAAATGCCTATTAGGGGATTTGGTGGCACCACCGGGCAATCTGAGCCAGCAGCCACCCTCACCCCAGCTTTCAAAAGAGTGGCAATGGGGTACAGGTACTTAAGCTGACTTTCAGGCACCGTCTGGAGGTACCTATCTCCGCTGTAATAGATAAAAGCTGGCTGAGTGACCACCACCGCGCCAAGCGAGGCAAGACGCTTCGCTATTTCAGGGCGGCATACAGAGCAGTGTTCAATGCGGTGGCGATGGTCTGATCGCGGAGATTTCCGTAGTATTTGTTCCAAAATAGAGCAAGCAGCCTCAATTGTAGTCTCCTCAACAGCATGGAAGGCAACCTGCAAATCGGATTGATGGATGCGCGGCACTATCTGCTCTAATTCCTCCCAGCTCGGGTTGAGCTGCCCTGTAGTTTCCTGCAAGACTATCTTCACTCCACCAAGATGGATTCCTCTCAAATCAGGTGGCAGGCCTTCTTTCTGATAACGATCAAATCCCTCCACTCCTAACATCAGGCTTAATCGACATTTCAAGCTCCCCTCATCTTTCCACCGCTGAAACATTTGCCAACGTTGAAAATCGTTCTCTGGGGAGGCATCCTGGATAGAAGTTATGCCCAAGGAGAGCAACTCCTGGTTGGCCAGCTTTATCCCCCGCTCTAGTTCACTATCGCTTAATGGTGGCACTCGCTTACTCAAGAAATCGCCCATGTCGTAAAGCAAACCACTGGGCTCGCCCGTCTCCAACTCCCTTTCGATAATGCCGCCTGGAGGATCAGGACTTTCCATAGAGATACCCACAAGTGCCAGAGCTAAGCTGTTTAATACGTGTGCATGCCCTGAGCGGTGAGTGAGCTTTACTGGATGGACTGAGC
>DAOUMB010000049.1:0-6922 GCA_034414335.1 Dehalococcoidia bacterium | reverse complement strand
CCCCTATGATGGCCCAGACCCCCTCAAGGTTTGTGATAATGATGGAACATATGATGCCGACTCCAGTAATGGAACAATTCGACTTGAAAATGTGCCCTGTGGCAACTACAGCATCACCGAGGTTACGGCTCCTCAAGGATACCTCATCGTCACCGGCTCCCAGAACGTCACCGTGACTGACAACCAGACGGCAACAGCCGACTTCACTGATAGCAAAGGGTGCTCTGGCTGTCTGAAGATATGTAAATATGAAGATAAGAATGGCAATGGCAACCACACCGCCGGCGAGCCATGGCTTTTAGGTTGGTCCTTCAACATCAGCGGCCCCGACGGCTATTTCGAGACAGTCACTACCGGGGATGGCCAGCTGAGTGATGGCGGGCTAGGCTGTGGTGAATGTGACTACTGTGTAACCATCTGCGATCTGACCCCGGGTGAGTACAATGTTACTGAGGTTACTCCTCTCCCTGAGGGCTGGACGAATACCGACCCAGGTGGAGACCCGCCCTATGTAAAACCAGTTGTCGTACTATGTGGAGAAACAAGCACGGTTGAGTTCGGGAACCAACAAGAGTGCACTGGCTGTCTGAAGATATGTAAATATGAAGATAAGAATGGCAATGGCAAGAGAGATTACGGCGAGCCATATCTCTCAGGTTGGAACTTCACCGTGACCGATTCGCAGGGTAATTCCTGGAATGTCACTACTGGCAACGGCCAGTTGAGTGATAGTGGCTTAGGCTGTGGTGAATGTGACTACTGTGTAACTATCTGCGATCTGACCCCGGGTGAGTACAGCGTTACTGAGGTTACCCCTCTTCCTGAGGGCTGGACGAATACCGACCCTGGAGATGGTAGCCTCAAGAAGATGGTTACCGTGGAATGTGGAAAAACAAGCACGGTCGAATTTGGGAACCAAGGACCGTGCTCTGGATGCCTTAAGATATACAAATATGAGGATAGGGATGGCGATCACCAAAAAGACTACGGCGAGCCATACCTCTCAGGTTGGGAATTCACCGTGACCGATTCCCAGGGCAATTCCTGGTCAGGCACCACCAATCGCGACGGCTATGTAACCATCTGCGACCTCGCCACCGGCCAGTACAACGTAACCGAGACACAGAAGGATGGGTGGACAAATACTGACCCGGGGGATGGTAGCCTTAAGAAAACGGTTACCGTGGAATGTGGAAGAACAACCACAGTCAAGTTCGGGAACCAGCGGCCGTGCTCTGGATGTCTTAAGATATACAAATATGAGGATAAGAATGGCAATGGCAGAAAGGATTGGGGCGAGCCATACCTCTCAGGTTGGGAATTCACCGTGATCGATTCCCAGGGCAATTCTTGGTCAGGCACTACCAATCGCGACGGCTATGTGAAGATCTGCGCCCTTGTCCCCGGCCAGTACAACGTAACCGAAACATCTAAGTACGGCTGGACAAATACCGATCCACGTGGGACTCCACCTTCTAAGCTGGTTGAGGTGCGCTGTGGGAGTACAACCACTGTTAAATTTGGGAACCAGAGAGAATATCGCCCGCCTTGTGCTAACGCCACTAGTGAATCCCCGAATAGCACGCTAACCGAGGCGCTCGGTGAAGGCGATATGTCCTCAGTGACTAATACTACCAATACTACTGGCGAGATGAGCGCAGGATACGGCAGTCATCAGGGTAGCTAAGACTGCAGCTCTGTGTGGGCAGGAATGCATGCCTGTCCACCGGGAAACCGTAAGGTTCATAAAGAGGCGAGGCTCTCAAGAGCCTCGCCAACTTGCTTCTAATCACCTACTCGAAAGCTATTCCATGAGCTAACGCCAGGTCAAGGTCAGCAGTCAGCATCAAGTGTGGACTCTGGTGCAGCTGCGGAGGAAAGCAGAACGAAGAGGCTTTCGTCTCGCTGCTTATTCGGCATAGAAGCTAGATATCCAGCCTGGCCTCGGGGGCTCCTGCTGTTGCTCTAGCATCTCTTTCCACTGCTCATCGGTCAGCCTTTCGTCTATATCCTGCTTGAATTCATAGTAACTAGGAGTGGGGCCGGCACCGAGGATAATCCGGCCGTCAGGAACCTTATAGGCAACCAGAATAAGGTCAACATAGCCTAGTCCCTCTTCTAGTACTTCCATCGGTGGGTTAGTATCAGTATGGACATCGGCCACAAGGGTAGTCTCCTTGCCTTGAGCTTCAACACCAGCGACTATGGAATCAAGCTGCTGGCCGAAGTTTCTGATGAATTCATAATCGGCTTCGCGTAGCTCCTTGCCCTCTAGCTCATCCTGCGATATCTGGATCAGCCTCTGTAGGATAGCTTCCAGGCTTTCCAGTCTGGACCTTTCACTATCGCTTAAGGCATTGAGTTGGGATAAGCCTTCTTTGGTCATTTTGGTGAGCGAGAGCATATGAGAATAAAACTCAGGAACCGGCTCGACATAGCCCACCACCGGCGCTGGCTCAGGTGGCATCGCCGTCAGTGTTGGAGTATAGCTTTGCTTGGCATATAAGATAGTATCGTGTCGGAGCTCAGTCAAGGATGCCAGAGCAGTTTGCAGTTCTTTGTCTTTCCAGGCTTCGGTCTGCATGAAGGTGGGATAACCTTGATGAAAATCATCGAGCAGAGATTTTAGGGCGTAAAGCCAGGCCCAATAGAGATTGCGGTTCCAGTCCTCTTCATTGAAAGCGCCAAATTCCTCCCTGAGTACTTTTAGCTGCTCATCGTAGCTTGTATCCTTGCCCTGATATTCAGTATCGCCTTCATCTTTCAATATCTCGTAAGCCCGCTCTGACCCCAGGACTGCCATGACATCCAATCCCCTGGGGAAGCATCTTGCTGGCCCAAGTGCGGTTACCTTCATTGTAAACGGCTTATCCTCGCCTACATACATGCCCACGGCTGGAGAGACCAAATTCTGGAAGATGTAGGAGTCGGGGACAAATCTTTGTCCCATAAACCTCATTCCTTTTGTTTTAGCTAAACACTCGTAGAGTTTGTCTTTGGTTATCGGAGGGAGGATAACGCAAATGCCGGAGCCACCATAGATTTGGGGATTTCTCATCTGAGCTAGCTCAGCTTTCAAATTGAGCAAGGTTTCCTCGTCGGCAAGCTGGCTGGCATTAAAGCTGGTGCCCAGAACTTTCTCCAGGGTATCCAGATATTCATAAGGTGTCAGGTCATCGGCGATGCCCACGAAGAAAGAAGTGACGGAGTAAATGCGATTCCATATTTCCCAACAGGTGGTGGGACTACTCTGTTCCTGGCTTGTAGCTAGCACGCTGGGCAATTCTGCTGAGATAAGCGAGGCCTGAATTGTAGCTATTCGGGCATCTTCCTCGCTGACCAGAGCCTTGGAGCCTCCCTTAAGAAGGAAAGCCATCCTGCCATACCACATCATCGTCTTGAAATACCTCTTCAGTGCCTCACTGCTGGTGTAGTGCCCTCTGGGGACATACTGGGAATAGTCCTCGCAGTAGCAGTCGGGGAGATCGCAGGCACAAGTTTCCTTTGAATTAAATATGGCGCTGGGCTTGAAGCCCTCATGCGCTTCAATATTCTTAATTTCCTCTTCAACTTCACTGGCCACATAGTCTGGGATGGCGAAATTAACTTTCTTTAGCGGCTTAAATTCCTTCTTATCCCAGGGATGTTCTTCATTCCATTTATCGATTTCCTGCTTGACTTCATTTTCATCATAGCCCTCAGTCGGCGTCTGGAGAAGCTGCAAGGCAACGGCGAAATAAGCCACATTCCTTCTGGCAGCCTCCCTTAAGTTGGCATCACTGAAAGATTCATAATCCTGTATCGACCTCTCCAGCATGGCCAGGCTCATGTCAATAAGCTTGTCGAAAAACTCTTCTTCCTCAAGACGCTTTAATATTCCATTGAACTGTATGTGGTAAAGATGAAGTAAAGTATCGGAAGTAACAAAGATAGGAATTCCCTGTTCCTTGAGAGTCTTGTAAGGTTTGACAATATCGTCTCCTGACCAGGGAATAAGGACAAAGCCATTTTCCTCCAGAAGCTGTTTTTGATTTTCATCCAGATGGAGAGCGGATTCTAGCTCACCAAAGTTTACTATTTCCTGTACATCTAGAGGTAGCGGGTAGGAAGAAGCATTCAGAGATATAGAAAATTCCTCAGTTTCATAACAGCCTGCTATTTCTAGCTTGGGATTTGATAGCTCCTCTCCAGATACTGAAGGTATGGTTAGCTTAGAGGGTGTAATACCAGGGGCACAGCCAGTAACCACAACGACGCTAACCAATAGAACAGAAATGAAGGCCTTCATAATTTTTATTCTACACCTCTACTAGGGAGTTCGTCATCAGCAAGAAGAAACGCCTAAGCCTCCGTTAGTTCTGCCAGGTTATATGCTGAATAGTCATCGAAGAGTGTCACTTTCCTGGCCACACGAGCAATCTCTTCAATAGGTATTAGATTCTCCCGACCCAGATTATCAATCACCATCCATATCTTGTCTTGTGATAATTCCTTCTTGATAGAGGTGACTACTCCCAGGCTGACATCGTTGGGTGCGGTGACCTCTTTGCCCAAAAGAAGGACTTCCAGGCCTCTGGCGGTTATCATGGTTTTCAACATCTGTAGAAGCTTCATGGTCTGGCCTCTATTTTTAAGAACGGGATAGCGGGGAGAAAGTTTATAGGGCATCACGATTTTTTGGGGCAGAGGCTATTGACTTTCCCACACTTCACTCATATGATTGTATATAGAAGCTGTAGCTTCAGCTTAGGGAGGTAACGAAGTATGAAGATAGCTGGATTGTGGATGGGGATAGTAGCGCTTGTCTTCGGCATCTTGATTCTAGTTTTCCCCTACCTGCTAGCATGGCTGGTGGGAATCGGTCTTATTGTGATTGGTGTACTAGCTATCATAAGGAGGTGATGCTATGTCTATAGCCGTTACCGGATTGGTCGCTGGGGTGATAGCCGTTATCTTCGGTATTGTCATACTGATTTTCCCCAGGATCCTTAACTATTTAGTAGGGGCTTTTCTCATCATAATCGGGGCGATAGCCATCTTCCAGGCTCTATTCTGATAGAGGGTTAATCATCTAGTTTCTGACGATTTGCTGCTTGGCTGCGGTTTGCTTAGATCTTGCAGCCACAATGGCGGTTCTATTATATTTTGCAGACATAGCTGTGTGCAAAAGACTGGAGGAGGTTTGTATGAATGCCAAAGAGATACTCGGTAAAGAGGTTCTGGATGTAAATGCCAAAAGTATAGGCAAAGTCAGTGATATAGGTATGGATATGAAGCAAGGGGTGATCAGCTATATTGTATTAAAGGCAGGGTTGGTCAGGAAATATGACATTAGCCTGGATAAGATAGACAAGATTGGTGACAAAGTAATTCTAAAGATTGCAGAGGACGAGCTGGGAAAATAATTCTAATTGTCTGAAGATGGGCATAGGGAATTGAGAGCCCAGTCGAAACAGGCGAGTAACATCAAGACCTCAAATAATCGCTTCATTTTACCATTTCTGGAATGCAACCATGATAAGTGGGATAAAAAGACTAGGCCTTATCACTCAGAATTTCCTGTAAGCCTTTGGCTTGTTCCACATGATAAGGACCCACTCTAGTGCGACGAACTTCCACTACGGTAGCGCCCACCCCCAGTTTCTTTCCAATATCGTGAACGAGGCTTCTAACGTAAAACCCTGATGACACATCGCAAGTCAGAGCAAAATAGGGAAACTGGAACTCCTTTAGCTCCAAGGAGTAAATGTTTACCTTTTTAGGTGGTATATCTACGCTGATACCTTTTCTGGCTAGTTGGTAAGCCTTTCGCCCCTCCATTTTTTTCGCTGAAAACGTGGGAGGAGTCTGCCAAATATCACCGTGAAATTCCTTCAAGACCCCTTCCAACTCCTCTCTGGTTACTGCATTATCGCTTTGCCGTAAGACCTTCCCTTCAGAATCAAAGGTGTCTGTCTCAATACCGAGAATAGCCTTAACTTCATAAGCTTTGTCCAATTTAAGAAAGAAGGAGGCATCTTTGGTCCGCTTGCCGGTGAGAATAACTAAAAGCCCTGTGGCCAGGGGGTCTAGGGTCCCCGTGTGACCAGCCTTCACCTTAAACCTCCTTTTTATCTGCTCCACCACTCGGAATGAGGTAAGCCCTTTAGGCTTTTCCACCAGCAGCATTTTGTCCATCCCCATAAGTATAGCGGAAAACCGAGGGCTTATCACTCGGCAAGGCTTAGGGTGGGAAAAAGAATAAGAGATTGCAGGAGGTGAGGTGAATGATTAAGCAATTGCAGGGAGGATTAGGCTAAGACAATCCCGCAAATATTATCAGCAGGCCTACAATGAGTAATACCCCGCCTAAAGCTAGTAAGCCAATCAATAACTTCGAATTCATCTGTCGAGTCCTTTCTCAGTAGGTAGTTTTCTTATAGTACTAAAACGAGCAACAAAAGAAAAGGATTAGTGCTATATCTGACAGCTCGGCGTCTAGCAAGCAGCAATGTCCAATTTACCTTTCTTTCATCGTGAGTAATAAAATTACCCCATCCGGTTCGAAGTTTTACTTTACATAACATATCTAGTTGAGTTGCTCAACAACAAACACAGCACGACCG
Organism: Dehalococcoidia bacterium; assembly: GCA_034414335.1. Lineage (GTDB taxonomy): Bacteria > Chloroflexota > Dehalococcoidia > GIF9 > AB-539-J10 > RBG-13-51-36. Next base: position 317 of record DAOUMB010000049.1, on the reverse strand, counting down.
ATTACTTGCTCCTATTCAGACCTGAGCGCTTCAATAGGGTTCAGGCGGGAGGCGTTCCAGGCAGGGTAAAAGCCGAAGAATAAGCCAATGCCAACCGATACCGAAACAGCCAGGACAACTATATCAGGGGTAACCAAGGTTGCCATAATCCCCATACGGTTAATAATCATGGAGACTCCCCAGCCTACGATAGCCCCGATAATACCACCGGCAAAGGTCAGGAAGGTGGCCTCTAAGAGAAACTGAATCCATATATCCTGCTCCCGGGCCCCCAGCGCCTTGCGTATGCCTATCTCCCTGGTCCTCTCCAGCACCGA
>DAOUMB010000048.1:0-3039 GCA_034414335.1 Dehalococcoidia bacterium | reverse complement strand
CGCCGCCTTAATTCCAGCTATATAGGTGTTGAGCACCTGTTGCTTGGATTACTGCGTGAAAGCGAAGGAGTAGCTTTTAGTGTTTTAGAGAGTTTTGGCATTACCTCGGAGAGAGCACGTGATGAGGTTAATCGAGTTGTTAGGCAAGAAGCTATGCGAGCTCGTGCCTCAGGTCGTGCTTCCACACGCACACCGACCTTGGATCAACTTGGGACCGATTTAACTGCCCTGGCTCGGGCGGATAAACTTGACCCTATTATTGGGCGTGACAATGAAATTGAAAGGGTAATTCAGATACTAAGTCGTCGTACCAAGAACAATCCAGCGCTTATAGGTGAGCCGGGTGTAGGCAAAACAGCTATTGTTGAAGGGTTAGCCCAGCGCATAGTAGCTGGGGAAGTTCCTGACGTATTACAGGGCAAGAGGATAGTCGCATTAGATATAGGTGCTCTAGTGGCGGGAACAAAATATCGTGGTGAATTTGAGGAGAGGCTGAAGAGAGTTATTGAGGAAGAGAAAACTGCCGGTAATTGCATCTTATTTATCGATGAAATGCAGACTATTGTGGGGGCTGGAGCAGCTGAGGGCGCGGTTGACGCCTCTAATATCCTCAAGCCTTCGTTGTCACGGGGCGAAATACAGTGTATTGGGGCCACTACTTTGGATGACTACCGCAAACATGTAGAGAAAGACCCAGCTTTGGAACGGCGCTTTCAACCTGTCTTGGTAGCAGAACCTACTACGGAAGAAACCTTGGATATATTGCGGGGCATTAAACATAGATATGAGGAATTTCACCAATTAGATATAAGTGACGAAGCCTTGCAGGCAGCAGCTCCGCTAGCGACTAGATATATAGCAGATCGTTTTTTGCCTGATAAGGCTATTGATTTAGTGGATGAAGCTAGTTCCCGAGTGCGCATTAAACGGGGCAGCGCCCCTATTGGTCTGGCTGAAGCAAAGCGGGCTGTGGAAAGTGTACGTAAAGAAAAAGAGTCTGCTATAGCAGCTCAACAATATGAGTATTCCAGTGAGTTGCGTGATCGTGAGCTTCAGCTAATGGAGAAAATCGAGGCAATGGAAAAGGAGTGGCAGGTTAAGCGAGAGCAAGGTAAACCTGTGGTTACCTCAGACGATATTGCTGAGGTGGTTAGCATGTGGACAGGTATACCTGTGGTGAAGTTGACTACTGATGAAACTGGCCGCCTTCTGCAGATGGAGGAAGCTCTACATCGTCGTATCATTGGCCAGGATGAGGCCATAAATACCGTGGCTAAGGCGGTAAGAAGAGCTCGAGCTGGGTTAAAAGACCCGAGACGTCCCATCGGTGCCTTCATCTTTTTGGGCCCTACTGGTGTGGGTAAAACTGAATTAGTAAGGGCTTTGGCTGAGTTCATGTTTGGCAGCGAAGATACCTTAGTCAGGCTTGATATGTCAGAGTTTATGGAGCGTCACACTGTAGCTCGCTTAGTTGGGGCACCACCGGGTTATATTGGTTACGAGGAAGGTGGTCAATTAACTGAGGCAGTAAGGCGCAAGTCATATTGTGCTATTCTTCTCGATGAGATTGAAAAGGCGCATTATGATGTATTTAACATTTTGCTCCAGATTTTCGATGATGGTCATTTGACCGATGCCAAAGGACGAAGGGTTGATTTTCGTAATAGCATTATAGTCATGACCAGCAATGTCGGTGCCGAGCTTATTAAGCGTGATATGAGCATAGGGTTTTCCGCTCATGTCGATGGCGAGGGAAAACAGCAAGTGGAGTACGACAAAATGAAGGAGAAGGTGCTCGGGGAGATGAAGAAAATTTTCCGGCCTGAATTTCTTAACCGCATTGACGCCACGGTTGTGTTCCACGCTTTGGATAAAGAGCACATTCGCCAGATTGTTGACTTAATGCTTAGTCAGGTTGCTGCTTCCCTTAAAGAGAAGAATGTCACTTTAGAAGTTACTGATGAAGCCAAGGATTTTATAGGCAATAAGGGTTATGACCCTGTTTTTGGAGCCCGCCCCTTGCGTCGCACCATCCAGAATCTGGTTGAGGATCAGCTCTCCGAAGCTTTGCTGCGTGGTGAATTCCTGCCTGGAGACACGGTGGTTGTGGATTGTGTCGAGGAGAAAATTGTAATGAAACCGTTAGTTAAGGAGGCTGCGTAAATATGGCTCAAGAAGTAATCGAAGCGCCGCTACCTGGGAAAATAGTACGTGTTGATGTAAAGGTGGGTAATACAGTGCAAGAGGGTGGCGTGATTTGCATCATAGAAGCTATGAAGATGGAAAATCCTATATTATCTCCAGCAAAAGCCTCGGTTATAGAGGTAGCAGTTTCACCAGGGCAGGCAGTTAAGACTGGAGAAAAGATAGCTGTTATTGAGTATTAGGTACCTTGGCCGGCAGACTTGAAATCTAACAATCGGGACAAGTCCAAATTCAAAAATGTCTTCATCTGTCAGCAATGTGGCAAGGAAAGCCCTAAGTGGTTAGGACATTGTCCTGATTGCCAGTCGTGGAATAGCTTCGTAGAAACTAGGGTCACTTTATCCCGCGCTCCCAGTCGGCTTTACTCTAAAGGAAACAGCCTCCAGGAACTTTCCAAAGTGGAGAAGGCTGACTTTCCTCGCTTTCACCTTGGTTTTGCTGAAGTGAATCGAGTTCTGGGGGGTGGTTTAGTTCCGGGCTCTCTGGTGCTTTTTGGTGGCGAGCCGGGAATAGGCAAGTCCACGCTTTTACTCCAGCTTTCGGCGATGATGGCTGAGAATAATAAAGTTGTCGCCTATATCTCCGGTGAGGAATCCATTAATCAGGTTAAACTCAGAAGTGAGCGCCTCGGCATAGGGGGCAAAAGGATATATTTCCTCTCTGAGTCCGATTTAACTGCGGTATTAGAATGCTTGGAAGGACTTTCTCCTGAATTGGCGATTATCGATTCTATTCAGACCATGTATTTGGAGGATGTAGCCGGGATGCCAGGCAGTATTTCCCAGGTGCGGGAATGTACTTGGAGGTTGGAGAGGTGGGCGAAACAGAATGACG
>DAOUMB010000047.1:0-3619 GCA_034414335.1 Dehalococcoidia bacterium | reverse complement strand
ATGATAAGGCAATCGATGCCTGTTCCATCTTTGGAATGATGGACACTTCAGGGAATCGGTTTTCGGGTAAGCCGGTAGTAGAAGCTATCGCCAACATGCACGTTCGTGGCAATGGTCTAGGTGGCGGTTTTGCTGTTTATGGGTTATATCCTGAATATTCCAACTATTATGCCTTCCATATAATGTATCTGAGTCAGGAGGGGCAAGCCAAAGTAGAGAATTTCCTCAAGCAGAAGTTTCATGTAATTGATGCTGGTGAGGTACCCACTAAGCCAACACCATGTATAGTAAACCCTCCCATAGTATGGCGTTATTTCCTCGAGGTAAACGTTGAGGAAAGCAATGGGCAATCAGAGGATGACTATGTTGTGGATAGGTTCATGGAGATCAACACAAAAATGGAAGAGGCCTTTGTCTTCTCCAGCGGCAAGAATATGGCAGTGTTCAAAGGGGTGGGTTATCCTGAAGAGATAGCAGAATATTTTTGCTTAGAGCGATATGAAGGTTACCTCTGGACAGCCCACGGCAGATTTCCCACTAATACTCCGGGTTGGTGGGGTGGGGCACATCCCTTTAATATCCTAGACTGGACGGTGGTTCATAATGGTGAAATCTCTTCTTACGGCATAAATCGAAGGTATTTAGAGCAGTTTGGCTACAATTGTACAATGCAGACTGACACCGAGGTGGTAGCTTACGCAGTTGACCTTTTAATACGAAGGCATGGCCTTCCCATAGAGATAGTAGCCAAGGTGTTGGCCCCTCCCTTCTGGAGCCAGATAGAGCGCTGTCCACCAGAAGAGCAAAGACTCTTTCGAACTCTGCGCCAAGTATATGGCAGTCTTCTGCTTAATGGACCTTTTACTGTAATCATTGCTCATCAAGGAGAGATGATTGGTCTTACCGACAGGATAAGGTTACGTCCTCTCACCGTAGGAGTGAAAGGGTCGGTGCTTTACCTATCTTCTGAAGAATCAGCTATTCGTCTCGTTTGTCCCGACCTTAACCAGGCCTGGATTCCCATGGGTGGCGAGCCTATTGTGGGCAGTTTGGAAAAACCACTCGAGCTTGAAAAATCTTCGGCGGCAGAAATAGAAGGTGTACGGAAATGTTAACTAAGAGAATTATCCCTTGCCTTGATGTCACTCAAGGACGAGTAGTTAAGGGCACCAGCTTTACCCATCTTCGAGACGCTGGCGACCCTGTAGAGCTAGCTGCTTTCTACTACAAGGAGGGTGCTGACGAACTTGTCTTTTTGGATATCGGTGCTACTCCTGAGGGACGCGATATTATGGTTGATATTGTCGAGCGGGTCTCCGAGCAGGTTTTTATTCCCCTCACTGTTGGCGGAGGTTTGCGTGGCATTGGAGATATGCGGCGCATGCTAAAAGCGGGGGCAGACAAGGTATCCATTAACACCGCTGCCGTTCAAAATCCCAGGCTTATCACCGAGGGTGCAGAGAAATTTGGCAGTCAATGCATTGTTGTGGCTATTGATGCTAAACAACTAAAAAGTAGCGGCAATGGTAAATGGGAGATCTGTACTTATGGGGGACGAAAGCCTACTGGCATTGACGCCATTGACTGGGCTAAGCAGGTTGTGGCTCTTGGTGCTGGGGAATTGCTTCTTACCAGTTGGGATGCCGATGGCCAGCGAACTGGATATGACCTGGAATTGACACGCGCCATCAGTGAGGCAGTAATGGTGCCAGTCATCGCCAGCGGTGGTGCCGGTAATTTGGACCATCTCTATGAGGCTTTAGTCATAGGCAAAGCCGATGCTGTTCTCGCTGCTAGCATCTTTCATTATCAAATTTATTCGATTCGCCAGGCGAAAGACTACTTAGCGGAAAAAGGAATACCTATAAGAAAAGGATAAGATGAAGACATATTTGCCACCAAAATTCATAGTGGAGAGAGACGATTCTCGGTGTATCAGATGCGAGGTATGCGTCAACCAATGCACCTTCGATGTTCATTCTTATGATACTGAAGACGATGAAGTAAGGAGCCGTGAAGAGAATTGCGTTGGCTGTCACCGTTGCGTAGTCTTTTGTCCCACTACTGCTTTGACCATTAGAAGGAATCCACTGGATTACAGAGAGAACTACAATTGGCGTCCTGAGGTTATCGAAGATATCATCAAGCAATCCGAGACCGGTGGCGTGCTTCTCACTGGAATGGGGAATGATAAGAGCTACCGCATTTACTGGGACCATTTGGTTCTTAATGCCAGCCAGGTGACTAATCCTTCTATTGACCCTCTACGTGAACCAATGGAGTTAACCACTTATCTAGGGCAAAAACCCGACAGGGTGAAGTTTGGGTCGCTGGGTCTTAAGACAGAGCTGGCCCCTCAGGTCAGGCTCGAGGTTCCCGTAATGTTTTCCGCTATGTCTTATGGTGCGGTCAGCCTGAATGTACAGGAGTCCCTAGCTAGAGCTGCCACTGAGATGGGAACCCTTTGGAACACAGGTGAAGGTGGACTCCACCCCAAGCTGTATAAATATGGAGCTAATACTATAGTCCAGGTAGCTTCAGGGCGATTTGGCGTTCATCCTGAATACCTCGATGCAGCCAGGGTAGTGGAGATTAAAATTGGTCAAGGAGCTAAGCCCGGCATTGGAGGGCATCTCCCCGGCGAGAAGGTGAGTGCCGAGGTATCAAGCACCCGAATGATTCCTAAAGGTACAGACGCCTTATCTCCAGCTCCCCAGCATGACATCTACTCCATTGAGGACTTGGCACAGCTTGTCTATGCCTTAAAGGAAGCCACAAATTATAGCAAGCCAGTAGCAGTAAAGATTGCTGCCGTTCACAATTCGGCAGCTATCGCCAGTGGCATGGTTCGAGCAGGAGCAGACATTGTTGTTCTTGATGGGCTGCGAGGATCTACGGGCGCCGCGCCCAAAATCATCCGTGATAATGTTGGCATTCCCATTGAACTAGCTCTGGCTGCCGTGGATGACCGCCTCAGACAGGAGGGTATTCGAAATCAGGCCTCTGTCGTAATCGCGGGCGGAATCAGAAACAGTGGCGATGTAGCCAAGGCTATTGCCTTGGGCGCCGATGTGGTCTATATTGGAACTGCTGCTCTTGTCTCCCTTGGATGCACTACTTGTCAGCAGTGCCATACAGGGAAATGCGCCTGGGGCATTTGCACTACGGACCCCTGGTTAACCAAGAGGGTCAATCCTGATATCGGAGCTAGGCGGCTGTCCAATCTCCTCCGTGGTTGGAGTCTCGAGCTTAAGGACATACTGGGGGGTATGGGCATCAATGCCGTAGAGAGTCTCCGTGGTAATCGCCTTCACCTGAGAGGCGTGGGGCTCACCGATACCGAATTAGAAATTCTGGGAGTAAGGATGGCTGGGAGCTAAAATGAAAGAAGTTGTAATAATAGATGCCCGGGGCATTTTCTACCGAGAACTCAATGCCAAATTAAGGCAGGCGGTATCAAATGGAACTCAAAGGATTGAGTTACGAAATGTCTATGGCCAGAGATACATCGGCACAGACTTGGACAAACCAGTCGAGATTGAGATATTCGGCACCCCGGGTAATGATTTAGGGGCTTTCATGGATAGTCCCAGGATTACTGTTCACGGCAATGCCCAAG
>DAOUMB010000046.1:0-6693 GCA_034414335.1 Dehalococcoidia bacterium | reverse complement strand
ATGGCCTTGATTGTCGGGGTAGGTCTGGCGATATTCCAACAAATAACCGGCATTAATACTGTCATTTATTACGCACCAACCATATTTGAGTTTGCCGGCTTTAAGACGGCCGGATTTTCCATCTTGGCCACGGCAGGCGTAGGCGTAGTAAATGTGGGCTTTACCATTCTGGCTATTCGTCTGATGGACCGTGTTGGGCGCAGGCCTTTGTTACTGGTTGGAGTGGCCGGTCAGATTGTAGGTCTGGCGATTCTGGGCCTTGCTTTTCAACTGCACCAGCTGGCAACAATTATTGGCTATCTTGCCATTATCAGTCTGGCGATATATGTGGGCTCGTTTGCCATCGGGCTCGGGCCGGTTTTCTGGCTCATGATATCAGAAATCTATCCGTTGAGGGTTCGTGGAGCGGCCATGAGCATTGCTACCTTTGCCAACTGGGGTCTTAATCTGGCAGTAGCTCTCACCTTTCTCACCCTGGTGGGGATACTGGGTCGCCCCGGGACTTTCTGGCTCTACGCAGTCATAGGCATCGCTGCCTGGATTTTCATATTCAAGCTGGTTCCCGAGACGAAAGGCAGGAGTCTGGAAGAGATAGAGGAGCACTGGCGACAGGGTAAACACCCGCGCGAGATGAAATAAATGTGATAGAAATGAAAACCGGCGGAGGTTGATAATAATGGCGAAATATCGCGGTGACCGTGTTGCTTTCGGCTGGCCTGGACTTGAACCCCGGTGGACGCACGGGGCCAAGGACGGGGTAGGCTGCGCCTGGTCGCGTTCAAGTCGCATCTGGTTCACAATATGGAGAGGAATACTTACTGAGGTCTACTACCCCACTGTGGACCGTCCTCAGATAAGAGATTTGGAGTACTTGATTACGGACGGCCGTAGCTTCTTTCACGAAGAGAAACGAGATCTTGTGAGCAAAGTTGAGAGGCTATCTGACCACGCACTGGGATACCGCATCACCAACTCTGACCCTCAAGACCGATACACCATAACCAAGGAAGTAATTGCCGACCCCAGTCTATCCTGCATCTTACAGCGCACCAAGCTGACAGGCTCTGATGACTTCCTATCTCGTTTGCAGCTTTATGCCCTTTGCTGTCCACATCTAGAAGTGGGAGGCTGGGAAAACAATGCATATGTGGTTGAGGTATCTGGACATGAGATACTGGCAGCCGAGAAGAACGGGACCTGGCTATCAATGATGGCAACTATCCCTTTCAGCCGTCTCTCGTGTGGCTATGCCGGCTATAGCGATGGATGGCAGGATATAGCAACGAACTTTCAAATGGATTGGGAGTTCGACAGAGCGCTCAACGGGCATGTTGCCTTGGTTGGAGAGCTTCCCCTACTGCAAGGAAAGAGGGAGTTCATTCTGGGGCTAGCCTTGGGAAATAGCTTGCACAATTCGGTTACAAAGCTTTTCGAGGCCCTGGGCTTGGATTTCACAGGCCAGCATCGAAGGTACACAGAGCAATGGGATACGTCCTGTAAGGATATAGCGCCCCTTGAGCGTGTTTCGGGGGACGGAGGCAACTTATATTTTTCGAGTCACAGTCTCCTTATCAGTCATGAAGACAAGACATATCCGGGCGCCTTCATTGCCTCCATGTCAATCCCTTGGGGTGACTCGAGGGGTGACAATGATATGGGTGGCTACCACCTGGTGTGGACTCGAGATATGGTCAATAGCGCCACGGGGTTGCTGGCAGCCGGAAACAAAGAGGTTGCCAACCGGGCACTTTTATATCTAGCCGCAAGCCAGCAGCCAGACGGTGGATTTCCCCAGAACTTCTGGATAGATGGATCCCCATACTGGCAAGGGATTCAGTTGGATGAGGTCGCCTTTCCCATAATGCTGGCGTGGCGGTTTCGTGCCCATGGTTTCACTCATGACTTCGATGTTTATCCCATGGTGTTGCGGGGTGCCGCGTACCTCATACTTCACGGTCCGGCGACACAGCAGGAGCGCTGGGAGGAAGCGAGTGGCTACTCCCCTTCTACGCTTGCTTCCAACATTGCCGCTCTGGTGTGTGCGGCCGATTTTGCTCGCGACCGGGGTGATGAAACCACAGCACGGTTCTTGGAAGATTACGCCGACTTCCTTGAGGGCCATGTTGAGAGCTGGACAGTTACAACGCAGGGAACTCTTGTTTCGGGTATTCAACGGCACTACATCCGAATTCACCCTGTAGACATTAATAACCCCATGCCAGACGAAGACCCCAATCATGGAATGCTGTTGATACGCAATCGTCCATCAGGCTCTCAGTGGGATTTCCCAGCCAAGGACATCGTGGATGCAGGATTCCTAGAATTGGTTCGCTATGGTATCCGTAAACCGGGCGACCATCTTATCGAGGATTCTCTTCGCGTAGCTGATGCTGTATTGAAGGTAGAGACTCACCTTGGCCCATGCTGGCGCCGCTACAACAACGATGGCTATGGTCAAAGGGAGGATGGAGGCCCATATCAAGGTTGGGGGAAAGGAAGAGCCTGGCCTTTGCTGACTGGGGAACGGGGTCACTACGAGTTCGCTGCTGGACGCGACGTCGCCGCCTATGTCCGAGCAATGGAGGCCTTCTCTTCAGCTTCGGGACTATTGCCCGAGCAAGTGTGGGACGAGCCAGACCGTCCTCAGCTAGGCCTTTATCAAGGCCGACCCACGGGTTCGGCAATGCCTCTGATGTGGGCTCATGCTGAGTATATCAAGCTGTTGCGCTCTGTATCTGATGGGCGGGTCTTTGATTACATTCCAGCTGTGGGGAATAGATATCTTACTTCTGCTACACTGCACAAACCTCTGGAGGTCTGGAAACATAACCGGCAACCCCGGTCAGTCAGGCCAGGATATACTTTCCGTGTGCAGGCCCAGGGGTCATTCGACCTAGTCTGGACGCTGGACGAATGGCGCACAACTAAGACAACCCAGTCAACTGCCACAGCACTTGGGATTGATTTCGCCGATATACAGGTCCCAGTGGATCAGAAATCACCACTCCAATTCACCTTCTTCTGGAAAATTAAGGGGACTTGGGAAGGGCACAACTATGACATAGCAGTAACGTGAACTGTTGTGGTCCAACAAAACGGACATCTCAAGAAGAGTGAGATAAGACTCTGTGCGTCTGTATTGTATAGCGAGCTATGCCGCTCTTCAATCAGACGCATTTCCCCCATTCTGATACTTTGTTTGGCCTATATGACCTGCCCCCCAGAAACGATACCAGTTATAATCTCACAAAAGGGGGGGAATAAATGGCCAAAAAGGGATATACACCGGCACAGATCATCAACAAGCTCCGCGAGGCAGAAATTCTCTTAAGCCAGGGAGAAACCGTTGCCTTAGTCAGCAAGAAGATTGAGGTAAGTGCCCATACCTACTACCGCTGGCGAAAGGAGTACGGTGGTATGAGGGTAGACCAAGCTCGCCGACTCAAGGAGCTAGAACAGGAGAACTCTCGTTTAAAGAAGCTGGTAGCCGATCTATCTCTCGATAATTCCATCCTCAAAGAAGCCTCACGGGGAAACTTCTGAGCCCGTCCCGCAGACGCAAGATGGTGTTACAGGTGTCTCAGAAGTTAGAGGTCTCGGAAAGACGGGCATGTAAGGTACTGGAGCAAGCCAGGGCTACGCAGCGTCGCAATCTATCGCCGCCTTCAGATGAGGGAAGGCTTACCGAGGATGGCGTTACTCTAGCGACTAAATACGGTAGATATGGCTATCGGAGGATTACCGCCCTGTTAAATAATGAGATGGGATGGAGGGTAAACCATAAAAGGGTAGAAAGGATCTGGAGAAAGGAGGGCTTGAAGGTGCCGAAGAAACAACCCAAACGAAGTAGATTATGGCTTAATGATGGTTCGTGTATCCGGCTCAGGCCGGAGTATAAGGACCATGTCTGGAGCTACGATTTCATGGTAGACCGCATGGCTGATGGCCGAGCCTTCAAAATACTGAATATCATCGATGAATATACCCGGGAATGTCTGGCGATGCTGATAGCCCGAAAGATTAATAACCAGGATGTGATTGACCTCTTGTTTCACCTGTTTATCTTTCGTGGTATCCCGGAGCATATACGCTCGGATAATGGCCCTGAGTTTACGGCAAGGGCAGTAAGGAGATGGCTTAGCCGGTTAGGAGTAAAGACGCTGTTCATAGAACCGGGCAGCCCCTGGGAAAACGGGTATATAGAATCATTCAACGGAAAGCTCAGAGATGAGCTTCTGAACCGTGAAATATTTACCACCCTTCAGGAAGCTAAGGTCTTGATAGAGCAGTGGCGGAGGGAATATAATCAGGTACGCCCACACAGCGCCCTGGGATACCAGCCTCCAGCACCTGAGGCTATACTAACTGCGGTTGTGACTTAACAAGTGGTATCACTATTGGGGGCAGGTCAAAGGAAATCCCTTTGGCACGGGTGAAAAGTAATTGACCGCAAGCGTGACCTGAAGCCGAGCCTTATGGCAAAGGAGATACATGTCGACCTTAGAAGAGAAGTTTAATGAAGCAATGATGAATATTTATAAGCGGGCGGTTAAGGAATGTAAACCGTATAACCCCTATGTATTCCTCCAAATGGTTGTCCAATACGGCGGGCTCGAAACTGCAAGACGTCTCTTAAGTACTCGTGAGATTCAGTACGGGTTTGATAAGTTATGGGAACACAATCGCCTTGACCTGACTATGGAATTCCATGTACTTCAACCCCAATATATCAGCCTTTTCACAGAAGGAGAGCGGAGGGAAGCAAGGAGACGCCTAAATGAGCTCCGCTTTGATGTAGATAATCGTGGTTATCTTGTGGCACTAGGTAACGTTACGTAGGCAAGTCACTTTACTACTTGATTCCATGAGGTGAAAGCCCTCCTGATTGACCCCGGCCAGCAAGTCAGACGCGAAATTGGGAGGAAAAGTGAAGTTATGGCAAGTTGACAAATGCCGAGAATGGTATAGACTGTAATTAATAACGTATGCAACTATAGTTGACCCGGCTGGCAACGACAAACAGCAAGGACGTGTTGAACTACCACCTATAATTGGTCACCTGGGTGGTAGCAAGCTAATGGTGAAACCGACCTGAAAAAGGTCGGTTTTTGTTTTGAAAGGGGGTGATAGTTAAAGAAAATAGCATCAGTCTGCACTCTTGGTAAGACTGTTTACACCCATGATTGGGATAACGGTCAATGTCAATCCGGAAGGAGTAAATCCAGTGAAAAGGAAAATTCTTAGTGTTCTATTTGCCTTGGGGCTCATCTTGAGCTTCAGCTTGGTGGCGGCGGTACCGGCGGCGGCGGCCGGAACCATCAAGGTTCCAAGTGACTATTCCACCATCCAAGCTGCTATTAATGCCGCATCGCTAGGGGATACTATAGAAGTTGCAGCTGGCACTTATGACGAACAGTTGACAATAACTACAAATGGCTTGATACTACAGGGCAAGACTGGTGCTAAGATTGCACCTACAAGTCTTACCGCAAGTTCTACCGGCGAAAAGGCCATCATCACAGTTGATGGCGCCACCGGGGTGGTCATTGATGGTTTCACCATAGAAGGCCCGGTTGATGGTATCAACTATGGCGTCATGGTCGTCGATGGCGGCGAAGCTACAATAAAAAATAACGCCATCAAGGCTATCAGGGACGAGGCGTTTAGCGGCCGCCAGAGTGGAATAGCCATCCTCGTGTACCATACGAGTACTGCCACGATTGACAATAACAGCATCACAGACTTTCAGAAGGGTGGCATCGTAGTTGATAATGAGGGCTCCAGTGCGACCATAACCGGCAACACCGTTACGGGTGCCGGTAAAACTGATGTAACAGCACAAAACGGGATACAGATTTCCCGTGGGGCATCGGCAGTGGTGCGTGGGAACTTTATCTCTGACATCTGGTACGACACAGGAGTGCCGGGGCAGGGACAGGAACCTTGGTGGTCCGCCGGACTCTTACTCTATGATGTGTCCCCATCCCAGATTAAGGATTCACAGAATATGTTTAGGAACTGCCACGTCAATCGCTTATTACTTCCTAGCAGCTTATTTAAGTAACGCAACGCTCTACGATAAATAAAGAAACGGGGGCAGGGCATAATAAATCCTGCCCCCTTGCTAGTGAACCGAATTGCAGAGGCCAAGCCAGTGAACTGACTGCACAAAAGCCAAATGGTTCAACTATGGCTCCCAAGCCTGGCTGAAGGCGTGGCTCCGGCTGAGGTCTTCGGACACTGTATCGGTCATCGCCACCAAGCGGCGGACTTCTTCATCTGATAGCCTCAGCGCATCCTGCGCCCAGTCAAGCGCCCCTAGCTTTTCCAGGTGTAAGAATAGTGTTGCCACTTGGGAGGTATCATCCTGTGCGCGTGCCCGGTTGTGGCGCATGGTGGCGATACGCCTCTGCGTGTCGGTCATCGACACTTTCACCACCGGGACGCTGGTATAGCCCAGTTCCTTCGCTGCCCGCCAGCGGTGCTCACCATCAACAATAGTGCCGTCCTGAAGACAAAGGATGGGGTTGGGTGAAGCCGTAACATCTGTTCCCAGTTGAACATTCGCTTGTTAAGTGTGATTCGCAAAATAAAAAGGGCTGGACATCCCGCTACCGGGAATATCCAGCCCTTCTGAGTTCTGTCGGGCTATCTTGGAGTAGACCTAAACCTAGCCCTTGCCGATTCTGAACA
>DAOUMB010000045.1:0-8831 GCA_034414335.1 Dehalococcoidia bacterium | reverse complement strand
GATTTGTGCCTGTTAATAACTTGTTGATTGTATGCGGAGTGATGCTGGTTCCACTTAGTTTGGCATGGGCGGTTAGATATACTAAAGCACCTTCGAGCTGGCGGACATTGTCGCTTACTTTCTCTGCTACAATGTGCAGCACTTCTTCGAGCTCTGGGGTCATGGCTGTGTCTGCTTTAGCCCGTAAGATATCCAGGCGTGTTTCAAAATCGGGTGGTTGTATGTCGACAACAAGACCCCCTTCAAGGCGCGATTTAAGCTTATTGCTAGTGAGACTCAAGTCTTTAGGGGCACTGTCAGCGGTGATGACAAGCTGATGATTGTTGCCATATAGCTCCTTGAAGGTTTGGAAGAAGCATTGTAAGGTTTGTTTTTTGTCGACCAGGAAGTGGACATCGTCAAATAGTAGGACATGGATATTTCCGAATTTGCTGCGGAACTTATCAACTTGTTTTTCTTTCACGGCTAATATAAATTCACGTGCGAATTGTTCCGCGGTAGTGTAGGCTGCTCGCAGTCCATTGTGTGTCGTTAAATGCCCGATAGCATGTAGTAAATGAGTCTTACCTTGTCCAGTGCTGCTGTGAATGAAAAGAGGGTTATAACTGCTTCCTGGATTTTCAGCTACTTCCACAGCGGCAGCATAAGCTAAACGATTAGAATCGCTGACAACAAAGTTATCAAAGGTATATCTTGGGTTGAATCTATACTGTGTAGCTTTGCTGCTTGTGCCGCCATCGGTTTGGCTGCTCGAAGGGCTAGCTGGTAGTGGTTCCTGGTTGTCGACCACGAATTGGACATCGATATCCTTACCCATAATATCAACCAGAGTCTTCCTTACCAGAGGATAAAGGCGCTTGGATAGCCATTCAGCTACAAAAATGTTAGGGACACTGATGACAAAGATATTATCCTGGCAGCTTAGGCCTTGGCTATTGCTAAGCCAGGTAGCGTAATTTGCCTTGCTGACCCGAATTTGAAGCTCGCCTAGGGCTCTCTTCCAGACCTCTTTGGCTGATCCCAATTTATCCCACACCAATAGTCCTAGCCTGATGGGTAGCTGAGAAGAACGCTAAAAAGAAAAATGGTAATTTCAGAATTACCTTTTTATAGATTATCAAATTATTATTAAGGTCCTCTAGGCAGACTTTGACATAATGAGAGAAATTATTGAAAATAGTTTTTGATATGAAAGTGCGCACCGTTTTTATGGGCACACCGCAGTTTGCTGTGACCATATTGGAGTCTTTGCTTAGTAGTCCGTATCAGGTGCTTGCTGTGTATACTCAGCCTGATAAACCAGCTGGCAGGGGGCGACCAGTTGCTTTTCCTCCGGTGAAAAGGCTGGCTCGGGAGCATGGAATACTGGTTATTCAAGCACAGACTCTTAAATCAAGCGAGGTGCTGGAGAAGCTGGCTAGTTTGCAGCCTGAGCTAATAATTGTGGCGGCCTTTGGTTACGTTCTCCCCCCGGCAGTGTTGTCTTTGCCCAAGTTTGCTTGCCTAAACGTTCATCCTTCATTGTTGCCGCGGCATCGAGGGCCATCTCCAGTCGCTAATACCATTCTCTGCGGAGATGAACTTACTGGCGTTACCATAATGTTAATGGATAGTGGAATGGACACCGGGCCGATTTTAGCTCAGGAAAAAGTGGGCATTTCCTTCATGGATACCACTGGCTCACTTAGCTCCAGGCTGGCTGACGTGGGAGCCAAGCTTTTGCTGGAGATCTTGCCTGATTGGCTTGGGGGCAAGCTTGAACCACAAGCTCAAGATGAGTCTCTGGCTACTTATAGCAAATTGATAACTAGTGAAGATGCGGAGATTGATTGGCATCTTTCAGCGGTTGAGCTCTGGCGGAGGGTAAGGGCTTACAATCCCTGGCCTGGCTGCTACACTTGGTGTCAAGGCAAACGGCTAAAAATTCATGAGGCTGCTCCTCTTGATGATGTGGCAGAGGGGGAAATAGGGCAAGTCATAGCCTTGAAAGACCCGCCTGGAGTCGGGGTGACAACTGGGCGTGGTATTTTAGGGCTTGGGCAGGTTCAGCTGGAAGGAAAGCGCAAAATGTCGGTGGATGATTTTGTCCGGGGGCAAAGAGACTTTATTGGTTCCATCCTGGGGCGACTCTAGGTTAACACTCTGAGCTGAGCCTTCATTTGACTTATGGTTGACTCTAATCAAGCCCTAAGTTCCCTTAAATCTTTGGGTATAGCTCCACAGTCTAGCTAGAGCTCGCACCCCCCGTTCAGGGCTAGGGAAAATTACCGTCCTATTATTTTGCTCTAGCTTAACAGTTAATCTACCCGGAGCTCCGATTATAGAGAAAATGAGGGGATGGTGCTCAAGGGTGTCAGAGACATCGAGGAATAGGGAGGAAATGTCTCCATATTCTCCAAACATTTCCACAAAATCTGGGATAATAACCATAACAGCATCGGCATTTTCCTCAGCTAGAAGTGCTTCCAGGACCATCCTGATCCTTTCTTTGAAGCTCCCGGGATCAAGGGTAAGTCCAGAGCTGGCCCACAAATCTACAGGATTATGAATGGGCAGCCAGGGGGGAGCCAGTTGCCTGATCCTGTTCATAGTAGCTGGTGATAGTTTCGCCAATTCCAATCCGTGTCTTTCGCAGGCATCTGCGGCAAAAACCATGGTGGCACCGGCCCAGGACATAACGACCAGCCGCCTCCCTTTCATCGGAGGAAGCCGCAAAAAGGCCAGGGACAGGTCCTCAAGTTCTTCAGTATCAGATGCCCGAATTATGCCGCACTGGCTGAAAGCAGCCTCATATACCTCGTCTTTGCCTACCAGTGAACCAGTGTGTGATTGCACTGCCTTGGCTCCTGTTTCGCTCTTGCCTCCCTTGAGAGCAATGACCGGCTTTTTCCTCGCCGCTCGATTCGCCACTCGGAGAAATTTCTTGCCTTCTTGAATGCCTTCGATGTGTAACACGATTACTTTTATGTCAGGGTCATCCTCGAAGTAAGCTAAGGCATCGGCGAGATCAATATCACAAGCATTGCCCAGGTCAATGATTTTACCGAATTTCAATCTAGGCTGACTGATAAAGAAAAGGCCAGTTTGCGAAATGACTCCTATAGGATTTCTTGCCATCTGAGGTACTCCTGGTGTAGTGGAACAATTATGGAACATATTGGCTACTCCAAAGGTATTGGGGCCGATTATCCTTGCCCCTCCCTCTTTGGCAATCTTAACTATTTGGGCTTGCAATGCTTTGCCCTCCTCGTCGGCATCGGCAAATCCTTGAGCGATGACTATTATCGCCTTTATCCCCTTTTCAACGCAGTCCTTGATAAGTGGAGGCACTGTATCGCGTGGAGTGGCTATTACTGCTAAGTCAATATCCTCAGGGATAACTTTCACGTTAGGATATGCTTTGAGCCCTGAAATTTCCTCGGCATTAGGATTTACCGGATAAATTTTTCCAGCGAAACCGAGATGTAACGGGGCCCTCAGAAAATCAAATGTACCCGCGCCAGCAGACCTGGTTACGCCAACAATGGCGATTGACCTCGGCTCCATAAAAAGTTTCATTTGCTCGGTGATATTCATAATGATAGATTTTAGCAGTTTGGAAGTCTCTCAAAAAGGGCTTTGCCTATTTGCGCTGAGAGGCCCTTACTAGAATTCTCACTGAAGGCTCATATTCCTCGGCCGCCTTGACTTAATTTGCGCACCTATTATAATTCGACTGCGGTTTTGTTCCTATTACTTACCATAAGTTTGCGGCGAGGGCAGTTTTTTCTTGCGTGCTAGATGTCAACATTGTGGTAGAGCATCTTCCCTAATTTCCCGATCTTTAGGAATATGTCTTGATTGTATTCGTCAGGACTTTGTCGCCGTACTTCCTGATATAGAACAAGTCCATAGCCGAGCCAGGGGCCAATTTAATCTCCCCTTCCATCCTCCTGAAAGCGAAACCGGACGGCGATGCCAGATTTGTGTAAACGCATGCTGCTTAGCACCCGGGAGCAGGAGCTACTGTGGTTTGCGAACTAACGAGGCAAACAGGCTCAAGGGCGCCACAGCGGACAAGGCCAACGTAAGCTGGTACTATGACCCTCTGCCCACTAATTGCGTGGCAGATTGGGTTTGCCCCGGTGGGACGGGAGTCGGCTATCCGGAGTTTGCCTATGCCGATGGACCTGAGTATGGCTATAAAAACTTGGCCGTTTTCTACCAGGCTTGTTCCTTCGATTGCCTGTTTTGCCAGAACTGGCAGTATCGAGGCTCGGCGTTGCTAGAGAGCAAGGTCACTGCCTCAAGCCTGGCTGACGCCGTTGACCGCGGTACTTCTTGTATATGCTATTTTGGTGGCGACCCCACGCCCCAGTTGCCCCATTCCCTTCGCGTTGCTCGACTAGCCTTGCAGAGGAGCCAGGGCCGGATTCTCCGCATCTGCTGGGAGACCAACGGCTCCATGCATCCTGCGCTGCTAAGACAGGCTGCCGAGATTTCCTTAAATTCTGGCGGCTGTATGAAGTTTGATCTTAAAGCCTGGGATGAAGGCTTACACATCGCTCTCTGTGGCATAAGCAACAGGAGGACTCTGGAAAACTTTCAACTCCTCGCTGAATATACCCGGAAAAGGCCTTCGCCACCTTTATTGGTAGCCAGCACCCTATTAGTTCCCGGATACGTGGATAAGGAGGAAGTTTCCAGGCTCGCCAAGTTTATTTCCTCCCTCAACCCCGATATTCCTTATTCTCTTCTCGCCTTCGCCCCGCAGTTTATGATGCGAGATTTGCCCACCACCTCCTGGCGCCACGCTGAAGAATGCCTGGCAGAGGCGGAGGCACAGGGCCTAAGAAACGTCAGAGTGGGCAATGTGCATCTATTGAGAAGAGATTACTGACCCTGTTATCTTTGATACGAATTCCCTTCCCTTTAACGGGGAGGGAATATTATTGCTGTTGCGAGGCTTGTCTTGGGCGAAGGGAGGGAACTCGTCGAAGCAATCTCTCCCAAATTCCTCTCCCGTCAAGGGAGAGGATTAAGGTAAGGGGGAAAAGGGGATTACAATGGCGATTTTCACTATCGGCTACGGAGGCAGGAAATTTGCTGACTTCGTGGTCCTTATGCAAGAGCATGGCATCTCCCTTGTTGTGGACGTCCGCCGCTTCCCCAGGAGCAAAGCGCCTGAATACGGGAAGGAAAGCCTCGAGGCAAATTTGCCCAGGTTCGGGATAGGCTATATCTGGATGGGCGATACCCTGGGCGGATTCCGCCGGGGCGGCTACCCCAAATACATGGAGTCGGATGATTACCGGGACGGCATAAACAAGCTCCTTGAGCTATCCGAACAGGGAAACTTGGTGCTCATGTGCAAAGAGCGCACTGATGCCGGCTGCCACCGAAGGTACATAGCAGAGACACTGGCGGAAAAAGGCATCAAAACAATCCCCTTAAAATGAGCGATGATCGGACCCTCTTCTAAGCTCTAACAAAATGGCGGATTGTCTGATTTTGGGACATTGCTATATGGATGCTTCTGGTAGAGGCTATCAAGTCGTCAGGGTTAAAGGAATTGGTTGGTAGAGAAGATTTAAACCTATGACCTCAATGCCCCGGCTGCTGTGCGCTCTACGCTGGGGCTAAGCTTATTACGAGGTGTTGCCCTCAAGTGGCTGCTATAATGGGCAGGCGCAATATCGGTTGGCTGGAAATCCCTCAGCGCATAAGGGCGGCTTCGTTGCGAGTTGATGTCGTGGTAGTAATCCCAGACGAAGGATAGCGATTTGAAGCTGGATTTACATACCCATTGTGGGGAGGCGACGTACTGTTTAGATCCCAACCTGGAGGTTGTGAAAAAGATTGTGGCTGCGGTGAAGGACCGGGGGCTGGATGGAATTGCCGTTACAGAGCACTATACCAAGGATTTTGGCTTCGGGGTGAAGGAGATAGTTGACCGGCATCTCGATGGCGAAATAATTGTCATCCCCGGCCGGGAGATTGATAAAGCATATCAGCGTATCGAGGGGGGACTTTTCCATGTGCATGTAGTGGAGCTATATTTGCCCGGAGATGTTACCTTCAGGTTCATAGCACATCCTCTCCGCGGGCAGATAAACGAACTCGACCCTCAAATAGATGATAGCATCCACGGTATCGAACTTAAAAATCCGAATCACGACTACGAAATGGATGAAGCGAAGATAAAGGAAGTGGCTGAGAAGCACGACTTGCTTCTTCTAGCCAACAGCGATGCCCACTTTCTGAGTGATATCGGCAAACACTATAATGAGATTGAGATAGAGGAACTTTACGCTCGGGTCAGGAGCAAATAATCTTTTCTTAATCAGGACGAAGGGATTTGAACCCTCGCCCTCAGTATCTAGGAAATATACCCATCCCTGATAAGGAGTTCAGCGACAAGAACTGCGCCCTTAGCCGCTCCCATCTTGGTGTTGTGGGATACCAGAACGTACTTGATGCCGTTTTCCAGGACGTTATCTTTCCTGATTCTGCCGACCACGGTAGCCATGCCATCCTCAGCGTCACGGTCAAGTCGCGGCTGGGGTCTGAACGGGTCTTTATGTACGATTATCAGGTGCCTGGGAGCTGAAGGCAGCTCCGCTTCACCGACCGAGCCGCTGTATTCCCTCATGGCCCTGACAACGTCTTCCGCCTCACAGGCTTTTTGGGTGGAGACGAAGACCGATTCCGTATGTCCTTCCCGGACATTAACACGGGTGCAGGTGCAGCTTACGTTGAACTTCGCTGAACTGACTGATTTACCTGCGAAATTGCCCAGAATTTTCTGTGTTTCACGCTGCACCTTTTCTTCCTCCCCGGCAATAAAGGGTATGACATTGTCCAGGATATCGAGGCCTATCACTCCAGGGCTTCGGCCTGCGCCTGACAGAGCCTGCATGGAGGTCATGATAACGGCGTTCACGCCGAACGATTTGTAGATTGGTTTCAATGTTATGGCCAGGCCAGTAGTGGTGCAGTTGGGAATAGGTGTGATGAAGCCTTTCCATCCGCGGTTTTTTCTCTGAACATCAATTAGTTTGGCGTGCTCGGAGTTGATGCCCGGGATTAGAATTGGCACATCTTCATCGTAGCGGAAGGCCGAGGCTGTGCTTATGACTGCTTTGTCACTGGCAAATTTCGGTTCCAGAATCTTCGCATGGTCGGACTCTATGGCAGAAAAGACGATATCTAAGGCGGAGATATCCATTTCGGTAGCATTCTGGACCGGCATAGCCATGACCTCCTCTACCGGGGCTTCCTGGCAGAACCAGCGCAAGGCTCCAGACTGGGCATCGGTTATTGCCTCTTTATAACTGCGCCCTGCTGATCTCTCGGAGGCAGCCAGTGCGGCAATTTCAATCCACGGGTGATCTTTCAGGGCAACGAGAAATTGCTGACCAACGATGCCCGTAGCTCCTACAATTGCAGCTTTTACCATAGCTTCTCTCTACTCTGTTTTTTGATTCAGGGATAAACGGGCACTATAAATTATATTATTATTTCTTGTCAAATTTCGTGCACCTGCTGGCATCTTTATCAGGCGTCACCTTGGTAGCTCCACACCTTCTACCCAGACATCTATATCCTTCTCCCTTAGGATTAGGCACAAGCAGCTTGCACTCTCCACAGGTTGGCACAAGTGTCACCTACTTCCCCTTTATGCTTTGGACTTGCACATATTCTAAGGGCAATTGTTCGTGAAAGCCTACATAGTATATGCTATCCCCTGCAACTTTAGCCAATTGGGTGGGGTATCCCCTGGGGCATTGTCTTTACCTGCCACTAGCTAGCGATAGTTGCTCTCGTAGAAAAATCCAGTTAGGCCTCAAAGCTAAATCATCGCTTAACCAAGCCAGTGAAGTTTGAGGGCAGGTTGAAGCTCGTCCTGAGCCTAGCCACCAATGATTACGCTCGTAGAGAAAATCCATCTCACCCAGAAAACAGCACAGATATTCTTTCAAGCTCTGCTCATTAGATTCAAACTGAAAGACAGTAGAGTCTCTCGGCTTTTAGCCCTGCATTATTGTGTAGTTTCTGATTTTGTGATTGACAATATGGAACGACGGACAACTATGAGTTGGTAAATCACCCTGGACTCAGGCGGGCTAATCACGACTTTAGCCCATATAAGCCTCTAGAAACACGCTCAAATTTCCCGCATGTCTGTAGCTCTGAACGAATAGATGCTCCAAAATCCTTTGCGTGTAGGTCTGGTCTTCTATCTTTAACGATTGTAGCGAGTTCGTTAACTGTAGCAGGTTCCCTCTTGTCAGTTAAATAAGAAATCATGATTTCTGTCATAGTAGGAAGGTTGTGTTTTTTGCCTCCACGCATTATTTTCCTCCTTTGCGTTAATACATACTTACAGCTTATGATAGCATCAGGGGAATTTGGAGTACCTTAGCGAAACCAGATTGGTGTCCCTGCATTACTGTTTCAGGAATAGACAATCGCTCTAGTGCTCGTGGTTCTACTTTGATAGACCCCGAACCATATGACTTGCCAACAAGATTCAGATTATTGAGTATCTCTTGACGACTCAAAATACTCCATAAGGCGTCAATATATGCAGTGTCATAGTTGCGTGGATAAACACAAAGAAAACAGGTCGAAGGCATAGCATTTGCCAAGTTTCGTATGAATCTCACATTCCGTCTACCTAGATAGGCGAAAAGGTATGGAGGGATTTTTCTGGTCTCTGGTTTATACCATGGTCTTCTTGTAGAAATAAGTGGGTTGTTGGGCAATCCCCTGCGTTCACCTTCCTTCAAGTATTCTTGAACTGGCTTGGGGAAATCTTCAAATTCACGCTCATCAGGAGAAAATAGTAA
>DAOUMB010000044.1:0-17233 GCA_034414335.1 Dehalococcoidia bacterium | reverse complement strand
CCAGAAGAAGTCGTCTGAGTATCTTCGGAAAGGTTCAAAGAAAGGACGATGAGGGTGGGTTTGTCCGCAATCTTGGGTTGATTGGCAAGCTGCCCCATAGACGGATAGTTACCGCTCTTACGGGTCGTATTGGTAGACCAGCCAGCGGACTTGGAGAGGCATTCCATGCAAAAGGGTACAATAAAACGGCTAATTGCAGACCGTGGTTTTGGGTTCATCAAGACAGAGCGGGAAGAAGAGCTCTTCTTTGGCCGCAACCAGCTTCAAGGGGTGGACTATGTTTCCCTTAGAGAAGGGCAAAAAGTGGAATTTGAGGTTATACGGGACCCCAACGGTCGCCCCCACGCAATCAGGGTGAGGCTTGCTCAGCCTAAAGGCGAATAGCAGCAAGTCCAGCTAGCGGATTTGGAGACAAAGCCACAAACCATCCTCAGACTTCACTGACCTAGTGGTATAATTGGATAAGGAGGTTAGTTATGCCAGTCGGAGCATGTGGCATGTCTTGTGATGTGTGTGCACTCAATATAAAAGGAATATGTGGCACATGCGTAGCTGGGACGGATGAGAGAGCCCGAAAAAAACTGGATGCCCAGATGCAGCTGGTCAACGAACAGTGTTCCATCCTAGCGTGCGCAGTAGATAAGAATGTTGGCTATTGTCTGAAAGACTGTGAAGAGTTTCCCTGCGCCATATTTGAGACCGGCGCTGCATCAGTGCTAGGGCCTGGGCCCTTCCCTTATAGCTCTAGCTTTTTGACCATGTTCAGAAGAAGGCTGCGGCAGAAGAAATAGCTGCTGCAAATCGTCAGAGATATTGACTCGGAGGCTATCCTCAAACTCCACTGACTTAGCAAGTGGTATAATTAGGATTACGATATATGCTTTGGCTAATTGGTAGCATGACTAGGGGAGGTGACCATGCAGACAAACGAAAAACTTAAGCACGAACTTGCAGACGTGTTAGTCAAAAGAGGCAAGGCCGAGAAGAAGCTGAAGAGGTTACGAAGACCTCCTACAGATGTATCAAAACGTAGCATAGGAGTCAGCTTCGTTGTAGCAAGGAACCAAATGGCTGAAGCTGAAGAAGTCATGAAGGAAATCGAAGACCTGAAACGTCGAGAATTGGAGATTCGAGACAAGTTACAGTTACACAGCGAATAACTTGAAATATGTCGGGTGAGTAGATGAAGCCCGGCCAGCGGATTTGGCGGCAAAGCTTCAGTCTATCCTCGAACTTCACCGACCCTGCCTATCTACCTGATCTCTCTTCGTCCCACTTTTAACTCAGGTTGTCTCCCGTTTACAGGCTCTTGACAAGTCCACCCGCAGGAATATATAATTAAGTATATTAGCAAGAACTTATATAAAATAGATGGAAAACGTGGAACAACAAACCGAGGAGCAGGCAGCTATGTTTGCTGCTCTTGCTGACCCCACCCGTCTCAGGCTAGTGAAGCTCCTTTGTCGCCAGCGCATCCCTGATGCCTTGTGTGTCAATGCCCTTGCTGCGATCCTCGGCATTACTCAATCTGCAGTTTCTCAGCACCTGCGTGTGTTGAGAGGAACCGGGTTGGTGAAAGGGGAGAGGCGAGGCTACCATATCCACTACTTTGTAAACCACGAAGCGCTGGAGCGCTATCGAAACCTTGTCTTAGCGGCCCTAACCATGGAGGAACCCGAGAAAGAAGCGTCGGTTGAAAGCTATTGTCCGAGAAGGAGGGAAAAACATGTGTCATCAAAGTGAATACGGCTGTGCTCATCCCTTACACCATGTCCCACGGGAGGCAGGGCATCATCCATGGGGCTGCCATGCCCCCGGCTGGATGTCGGGGTGCAGCCAAACCAGGGAGGAGACCCTTGGATGGCTCGAGAAATACCTCAACCACCTCCAGGCAGAAGCAAAGCGAGTGGAAGAGCACATGGCTGAACTCAAAAAGGACCAAGCCTGATCTATGTCGTCTAAAGCGTCAGGCAACGACCTTGCCATAGAAGTGGTCAATCTGACCAAATGCTACGCCGACATCCTCGCCGTTGACCATATCAATTTTAGGGTGAGCAAGGGAGAGTTCTTCGGCTTCCTGGGACCCAATGGTGCCGGTAAGACCACCACAGTTCGCATTCTGACCGGCATCATTAAGGCAGATGAGGGTAACGCCATGGTGATGGGCTATCCCGTCGGGAGTCTAGAAGCTAAGCAAATTGCTGGCATCGTCCCTGAGCTCGCAAACGCATATGCCGACTTGTCAGCCTGGAACAACCTGATGCTTATGACTGAGCTCTACGGTGTCTCCAGAACGAAGGGGAGGCAGAGGGCAGAAACACTTCTAAAGGAGCTTGGACTCTACGAAAGAAGGGACAGTCTGGTAAAGGGATTTTCCAGGGGGATGAGACAACGCGTGCTCCTGTGTATGGCACTGGTGAGCGACCCGCAAATCCTTTTCCTGGATGAACCCACCACCGGCTTGGATGTTCAAAGCACCCGGTTTATCAGGACTATGCTGCGAAATCTCAAGCAAGCAGGAAAGACTATCTTTTTGACCACTCACAATATGGAGGAAGCCAACGAGCTATGTGACCGGGTGGCTATCATAGACCACGGAAAGATAGCTGCTATAGACACCCCGGAGAAGCTCAGGACCACGGTTAACCGGCTGCATTCCGTAAAGGTGAGCTTTGACAAGCCTGTGGATACCAAAGTGTTATTGGAGCTGCCTGCCGTCAATAAAGTAGAGAAGGTTGATGACAGGGTCAGGCTCTATACCGATAATCCCTGCAGCGTAGTAGCTTCACTTGTTGACTACAGTCGCGCTAACAGTTTAAGGATGCTAGCTATGGATGTCATTCCTCCTACCCTGGAGGATGCCTTTGTTAAGCTAACCGAGGAGAGCAGCCATGGTAACTAGTCAACTAAGGCGTTCTTTTGCCATTGCCAAGAAGGACCTCCGCGTCTATTACTCTAAGGGTCCTGTCGTAATATTCGGCCTCCTCATGCCGGCCTTCCTCTTCCTGGCGTTCTCCATCGGCAAGGATATGTCAATGGATTTTCTCATGCCAGGTATGCTGGCAGTGACTGTGTTCTTTACCGCCAGCGCCGTGTCTCCGGTGGTCGCTCCCTGGGAGACCCTGGCGCGAACTCTGGAAAGATTGGCATCGTGCCCGGTAGCTGTCTGGACAATCCTCCTTGGCGATGCCCTTGCCTCTTTTATCTTCGGAGTCGCTATTTCCGTCGTCCCCATTGCAGTCGGGCTTGGCACAGGTGTGAGCATCGTTCACCCATTCATTTTAGCGCTGGCTATCGTCCTGTCCGCTTTCTGCTTTTCCTCGTTGGCGTTGATATTCTCCTTCCCCTCCACAAGTTCGCCTGCTAACATCATGATGCTCTCCTCTTTGATAAAGTTCCCTTTGGTCTTCATCAGCGGCATCTTCATCCCGCTGGCGGAGCTACCTATCTGGGGAAGAGGTATTGCCTCGGCCTCGCCCCTCACCTACCTCACCGACTTAGCCAGATACTGCGTTGGGGGAGCAGGCCATTATCAGGTTTCCATAGACTTGTTGATTCTCTTAGCCTTCACCATCACCTTCTTTGTCTTGGCTGTGAAGCTTCACCAGAGGACTCTTTCCAAAAGGCTGTAAGCTAAGAGCTTCTCTTATTGATATTATGAAGAGAGGAGCGGTTACCTCTTATTTATGCAGAAACATCCCTGGAGAGCAGGTTCGACCGAATTTGCTCTTCCATTGCTCTTTTTGTCGTTTTGTTATATGTGACGGAAACTAAATTCCTTCTTAAAAGTTGCTCAATCCTTTGAAAGAGCCTCAAACTATCCTCAAACTTCACTGAGCTTGCCTATCTACCTGACCTCTCTTCTATCCTACTTTGAACTCAGGTTTTCTCCCGTTTATAGGCCCGATTCCCTGACTTCTGTGGCGTTTTGGCCTGTTTGTTCCGCCTCTGTCCTAGTTCCTGTGGATCCATCCCATCAACTCCCACGCCTCCGTGTCCCTCCTGAGGGTCAGGTAGTGCCGCTCCTCCTCGCCGAGCAGTAATGCGAAGGCCGTTAGCATCAGGTCTGCCAGCGGTGGTTTGAGCTCTTGTCGGTATTGGTTCATTTGACTCCCATTTCGTGTGGTTCGGCCCCGGTGTCGTAGATTCGGGTGACGTTCACCTGCTTTTTTGCCCTCATCCCGTCGTATGGTCTCATCACTTGCTTCGCTTTAGACATGTCCGTGAACCTATGCGTATTGTAAAATGGTGCCGAAATCTCGTAAATTCCCATAACCCCACATAAGTTACATAAATTCGGGAAAGGTAGTCGAAAATAGTCCTAGTACCTGGGGCGCGGGCCGCGTTGGCAAGGAGTTACTTTGGATTGATGCTCTTTCAAGGAGAGTAGCTCACACTTAAAGAGTGGGAAGAAGAAATGTAGTCGAATATAATATTATCAATGTATAGTGGTGGGGCGGGACGAACTAGGGCCCTGCTTTTCCCACTGAATCGTAGTCACAGCCAGGTCAATCAGCGCACTTATCGCAATGCGGCGAGCTAACTAAGGCAGATTTGTAGCGTCTGCCGCACTTAGGACAAGTAAGCTCCCACCAGTGAGTCAAGGTCCCATCGGAGTTGAGGTAAAGGACCCTTTCCGGGTTGGCACCTCGCATTACTGCATCGAACTCGCGCATCTTAAGGAGCTGCTTGGCTCTCCTTTTGATCTCCTCCGGGGTCTCGCCTTGCATTCTGCTTCTCCAGCTTTTACCATTGCCTTCTTGTGCCTACTAGCGGCATAAAGCGGAACACTGGAGCAAGAGGTATTGGAATAAATAGTCTTACTTTGTTACTCCTTGCGCTCGACAGCGGTCTAGCCACTTACTTTTTCACATCCTCAAACTCAAACCCTTTATTCTTGAAGAGCCTCACACAACTGTCAACTGCGGCAAAATGATAAAGCCTGCCCTTGTTGCACTCAATCTCGTCCAGAGCTTCATCGATACCCAGGCTCGGTCTATAAGGTCGGTGAGAGGCCATGGCTTCCACGACATCAGCTACAGCCAGAATTCTGGCCTCTATTATTATTTCTTCCTCTGATAGACCCGATGGATAACCTGAACCATCCAGCCTTTCATGGTGTTGAAGCACAGCCTGGGCAATGGGCCAGGGAAACTCAATGTTCTTTAATATTTCATATCCAACCATGGGGTGTGTCCTGACAATTCTCATCTCAGCTTCCGTCAGTCCGTCAGGATTAGTCAGAATCTCCGACGGGACACGGACCTTGCCCACATCATGAATAAGCGCAGCAAGCCGAATGCCCACTAGCTGGTCTTCCGGCAGTCCCATATCAGCGGCTATGGCACAGGCTATTTGTGCTACTCGTCTTTGGTGTCCTGCAGTATATGGGTCCCTCGACTCCACTGTCATAGCCAGGGCCTCAACCATATCCTCCAACGCCTTCAACAACTGCTGCATGCTACGGTCTGCCTGTTCCTCTGCTTTTTTGCGCTCTGTAATATCCTGTGCAATTACCTGAATGCCAACTGGTTTTCCATTTTCCTTGATGACCTGTCCAATGCCGGATACATATTTGAGTTGTCTGTCCTTGCGCTTGACCGCCACTTCCATCGGGGAAGCAGGTCTGCCCCATCCTTCTTTCTATACCTGTATTCCATGTTTTGTATTCTTCTGCCTTTGCGCAGTGAGGCAAACCTGCGCTGCACTCTGTCGAGGTCATCGGGGTGCAATAACTGAAAGCCGTTTATTTTCTTTATCTCTCCTTCCGAATATCCCAATTGACTGTGGACGGCCTTGTTGGTCAACAAAAAATTGCCATCAAGGTCCACGGTAAAAATCATGTCAGTTGACATTTGTAGAATTCGGTTGTATCTCTGCAGAGTTTCATTTTTCGTTTGCTCCGATTCCCGGAGGGCCTCCTCCGACCTCCACCGCTGGAGTGCCAGTGAAGCCAGGCTAACGAACGTCTTTACCAGTCCAGGGTCAATAGGATGGGCGTCTTTTTGCAGAAGAAAACTGGCGCTGCCCAATAACCTTCTATTCCAAACAAAGCCCACGGCATATACATCACCTATGTCGAGTAGCTTCTCGACTGCAGTGCACACTGACCTCGGAATGGCTCCCATTGTTAGCTCGCGAAAGCCTCCCGGTACTTTCTTAAGCGTTCCGCTGCCGAGTTCTCGTCTTGCCTCGTCATTTATCGCTAAGGACATTCCAACCGGATGTGTACCCAGGATTTTGGCTAGGTCGGCAATGCGCGTATCGGCACCGACAATAGCCCTAACACGGAAACAAGCTGATTTTTCCTCGAAAGAATTTATCGATACGACAGAATCAGGGACCAGTTCTAACAATGCTTCCCCAATGATTTGACAGGCATCATCTTCTGATGAAGAATCAGCAAGGCTCATCGACATTCTAATAAAGCTTTGTAGAGGGCGAACTTGACTGAATTGTCCCTTACTGTCAAGTTCTCGTACTAGTTTTTCAACCAGTTCTTCTGCCGTTCTACTCTTCGTTTGCACTTATCTATTACTATCCTTTTAAAGCGTCAAATTGTGGTTAACATATAATCATCATTCCAATAGCAAATTATGTTCGTCTTGCTAACGGCAGAGAAGTACAGCAGGCGTTCTCTCCACGGTGCTGTCGGGTCGGGCAATATAATCATCTGACCTTGACAACCCTTGCCGTCTGCTTACCGTGCACAAGGCCATTGTATTTGTCTACGATGAAATTTGAAATAGTAAAATAGTACTGTATGTCTAGTAGTTTAGTACTGGCATGATATTGTTTCGCTCCATGCTGAGGTAGGCCCATTGCCTACCCGCAAAAGACCAGTATTGGGCATCCCATTTTCCGAAGCAAGCAAGATGCAACCCACGGGAAAACGGTCCAGGGTGAGATGAGCCAGGGGGCTCTTGCCTTTCGGGTTTTGAGCTAAGCTAAGGGTGTGACCGGATGGTTGTCAACAGTGGGAATTTCGTCTAAAGCTTAACTTCCCAGCGGCAGGCGACCTCGTCCTTGTTCTTCCGGGGAGGGTTCTTCAGAGCGGTTACCTTCATCCCGGGGTGGAAGAGTTGGGCAGCCAGGTTGAAGCCGTGCCACTCGAATCCCTCAGGGCCACAGCACTTCCGTATGTATTCATCCTGCCCCGCCCTCTCGAAATACTCCAGTGATATACAGCGGGTTACCGTCATGATGCCGTGGTTCGGGCTTTTGAGCTCCCACTCCATAGGATAGAGCAACCCCAGCCCAGGATTCATCTGCATATATTTGAGATAGGCCTCGACATCATTGCCCTCGATATTCAGCGCCTGGCAGATGGAATCTTTGTTAAAAGGGCAGTGATTATCCCAGGCCTCGACAGTGCATTCGAAGGAGACATCGCTGCCCCATCTCTTGGTGATGGTATTCTCGTAGTCCCCGGAGAGCCTGAGGTACAGCCTGGTAGTCTGGGATAGCAGCTTAGCCAGGGCTTCCTTGGAGAAAGAGCGCAACAGCATCTGGGGGTCGGTGCCTCCACTGATGAGCCCTCCGCTGTAGTCCTTCAATTCCCCCATATTAACTCCTGCAAGTCTTATCAAAGGGCAGCGATTACTTCTGCAACGGTCGGCTTGAGCATATTGAAAAGCCCGAAAATCTTGAGCCCCAGCTCATGGTATTCGAGTGAAGGGGTAGCGCAGCAGTCCGCCGGCACTACCACCTCGTAGCCCAATTCGAGCGCATCCATCGCTGTCTTCAGAACGCAGCCTATGGTGGCCACCCCGACCACGATCAGGCTTTGCACTCCCATCTGCCGCAGGGTGAAATCAAGGTCACTCCCGAAGAATCCGCTCATCATCCTCTTCTCGATGACCACATCCGTAGCCTGCGGCTCCAGCTCCTCGATTACTTTCACCCCCTCGGTACCCCTGATGCAGGAAAGCTTGTGTCCCATCCTGGTGAAGAGAAAGTCACCCGGGTACCTGCTGTCACAGGCGAAGACCACAGGAATACCCTTTCCCCTCGCCCTCTCCAGGAGGAGCTTGATATTCGGTATAATACCCTGACAGAACCCGCCGACATTGTCCTTTTGCATATCCACTACCACCACCGCCTTCCCTGACGAACTCTCTTTTTGCTGCATAGAGGCATCTCTCCTTTCAACCAGGATTTAACACTTCTAATTAGCGACGAAGTATCCTGGTCCGTCATCGCTCCAGTCGCCAATGGTATAGCTATGGCACCTGGTTGTCAATCTTCATCCCGCGCCCATAAGGGATGGTTATCTATAATTCCGTCGGGCTGGCTCATTTTGTGGCTCTTTTAGGTGGTTGGGGGAGCCTTGGACAGGTTAACAATCACCCTTATGAATCTAACAAGTGCCGTAATTCCTAATGCAGCTGCTATAAAAGCGAGGACCACTATGGCAACCGTAGAGGAAAGCACGGCTATGGAGGGATGAGGTATGACACTGAAATCGAAGGGGAATATCCTCAGGAAAGTCACAACCGTGGCCAGGCCGAGTAGATTCAAGACAATCAAGGTAGTCTCGCGAAGCAAGTACTTATCAAAGATAATTGCAGCGGTATGGCCTGCTATTGACAGAATCAGTGTTACATTTAGAATTGGCAGCACTAGCCTGAAGTCTTGCGTTAGAAGCGGATATATATTCCATTTAGTAACACCGTCTGTTGTTACACCTTGATAAAAGGCCAGATATTGACTAAAGAAGTTGAAGAAAACCAACAGAATAACACTCCAGGCAATGGCTCCGCCAGACGATGCAATTCTGCCGCTTCTAGTGCCCTTGAAGTACCTGTCTGCTGTACGCGCAGTGCGTTTACCTTCCTCGGCTAATGGGGTGGAAGGTTGTTCTGGTTCCGCTTGGGTTTGAAGGTATCCAGCTTCCCGCTCAAAGTCTTCCTTGCTGATACCATCCAGCTTAGTCAATAGCTTCAGGGCTAAATCACCAGACAAGGGGACTTTAACTAGTTGGCCATTATAGGTCCGGTACATCAAGACTATCCACAATACGATGCCAATTGCCAGGAACACTCCATAGACAACTGTGGCACCAATCAAGTGTGGGTAAACAAGCCACACCCCGTCCAACGAAGCCAGCCAGTGACGAACAGCATTAGTGATGTTTAGGATAATTTGGAGGATGCCAAAGGTAACCAGGGACTGCATGGCGTGAAAACGGACCAACGTGTTTTTCTTCTCTATGATGAGAAAGACTATACCTGCTACCCAGATACCAACATAACACAGTAATCCAGCAACGTTTGTTTTCAGACCGGTTGTTGAATCGCCTGCTGAAGCTTGTCTGTCCTTTTGTTCCGGTGATAACCCCATTTCAAATCCCCTCGCGGTGATTTTTAACTGCTAAGAGTTCATCCCGGGAGTCCGCGAGGGCCACTCGGGACGGTAGCAAGATTATAGAATATCTTCAGCGTCTGGGATAGTAGTCGTCCAAAACTCTGCCCAAAATCGTGACAAAACAGCAACTATAACTTCAAATACCAGTGAGTAGAGACTAAAGTAGCGAACCCATAATGTTTGCGGCAGCCAATGCAATGGTAACGGTTCTGCCCCAATCGAAGGTAAGCTCATTGAGCAAAAGACCGACCGTGCCGACAAAAATTACGATGAAGCTAGCCGTTTTCAGAGACTCTCTTGTCGACATGTCCCCTGAATCATTATTTGTCGGCAAATTGCCGCTACATGCGTAATCTAATCTCCGCTGGAGTCACATAGTCTACTAGAATATTGACTCCTTCTATTCTTATTTCACTCTGCTTTATGGGGAAAAACAGATTCCAGGAATATCCTCGATAAAAAAATTCCCATTTCATTTGAACGATGGAAAAAACCTTTTCAGATGGCATACCAGCATAAACAATTCGGTCTTTCCCAAATCCTAGTTTATACTTATCACCAACTGATAATACAACGGACCTGTCCATGATTCCTCCTTTTCGACAATCAAATGCTGTATGGGTTGCTTATATGCACTACTGTAGTCATGGCTATATATGTCACAGCTGAGTATACGGAAAAGCGTTGTGCTCAGCGACTTTTGGCTGCTTTCCTCAAGATTAAATACGATACTATCAAAGCAACTATGCCAACGGGTATGCCAACAAACAAAGAAGGCCATATAATTTAGTTCAGAAGTTCGGTGGTAATAACCATGGCTGCAAACCCAATAAGAATAGATATAAATATGATTAAAATTCTGGATTTCTTCTTCATGATTAGCAAATACCTATGTCTATTATTGTTTACTTACCTTGTAGCTACAATCTAGATGCAATTATTAATAATGCCATAAAACTAAAGAAGATTGCATGGAAGACTGAGAAATTAGACTGGAAAATTGAAGCGAACAATTAAGAAGTGAAGATATAAAAATTGCCGCACCGTTCTCATAATTGATGATTGAGTTATAACAAGCGCCAGCAGCTAGCGGCATTCCTGAATAGGCTGAGCAAAAAGGGCTCAAAGAGCTGCGAGTAGAGCACAAGACTCTCTTCCCTAATTCCGGTGAGCACCGCAATTCGTCCCAACCCGAGCGC
The DNA here is from genome assembly GCA_034414335.1 of Dehalococcoidia bacterium. Classification (GTDB taxonomy): domain Bacteria; phylum Chloroflexota; class Dehalococcoidia; order GIF9; family AB-539-J10; genus RBG-13-51-36. Next base: position 6,668 of record DAOUMB010000044.1, on the reverse strand, counting down.
AGCCCGCACTGAAGCAGCCCGGAGGTCGTTAATTCAAAGCCAACTCCGCCGCCAAGGAATAAGAAAGGCAATATAGTTTTCAGAGTTGTCCTGCCCTTTGTTCTTTTGTCGCCCGGCTTATATACTCTTGGCAAAAAATTGTTTTATGTGTTATTATCGTGCGAGCTATGTCAGACTATGTTAAGAGGAGAGTAATTTGAAAGTACTTCTTGTTTATCCCCAGTATCCGGACACCTTCTGGAGTTTTAAGCATGCTTTGAAATTCATTTTCAAAAAGGCAACATTTCCCCCTCTGGGTGTATTAACTGTGGCTGCAATGCTTCCCGAGGAATGGGAGAAAAAGCTTGTGGACATGAATACGACAACCCTGACAGATAAGGACATTAAGTGGGCTGATTATGTGTTTGTCAGTGCTATGGTAGCGCAGCGGAATTCGGCGGAGGAGGTCATCGACAGGTGCAAAAAGCTCGGAACTAAGACAGTTGCCGGTGGTCCCCTTTTCACCCCTGGCTATGAAGAATTTGGTTTTGATAATATAGACCATCTAATATCTAAAGAGGCTGAAAATATACTGCCGCTCTTTGTAGAAGATTTAGAGAAGGGATGTGCCAAACATATCTACACATCTGAAGAATGGCCGGATATAAAGAAAACTCCTGTGCCTTTGTGGTCACTTATCAACAGGAAAAAATACCAAGTAATGAGTATCCAGTATTCTCGGGGCTGCCCTTTCAATTGTGAATTCTGTGATATCGTCGTAATAAATGGGCATACGCCACGAACTAAAGATAAAACTCAGATAGTAGCCGAGCTGGACTCATTATACGATTCGGGGTGGCGAGGCAGCGTGTTCTTTGTCGATGATAATTTCATCGGCAACAAACGGAAACTAAAGTCGGAAATTCTACCGGCGATAATCGAGTGGATGGAGGAGAAAAATCGCCCCTTCTCATTTCTTACGGAAGCATCCATAAATCTTGCCGATGATGAAGAGCTAATGCGATTAATGCACGAGGCAGGATTTGACATGGTATTTGTGGGCATTGAAAGCCCCAATGAAGAAAGTCTAGTCGAATGTAATAAATCGCCCAATAAGAATCGTGATTTGCTGACCTCGGTTAAGAAGCTGCAGAACTACGGCTTGCAGGTGCAGGGAGGATTTATTGTCGGGTTTGATAGTGACCCACTTTCAATCTTCAAGAGCCAAATCGATTTCATTCAAAAGAGTGGAATCGTTACGGCCATGGTTGGAGTACTGATGGCTCCTCCAGGGACAGGACTGTACAAACGTCTGAAGGAAGAGAACCGTCTTTTGCCAGGCGGCTCCGGTGATAATACAGATGGCTCGACCAATTTCATCCCCAAAATGGGCCACGAAGCACTTGTCAGGGGCTATAAGCATGTTCTAAATACAATATATGCACCTAAGCAATATTACGAACGGATTAAAACCTTTCTAAGAGAGTATCAGCCCGGGGATAAAAGAAAAATCAAGCTTTCCTTCCTACACATTGTAGCGTGGATAAGGTCCATGTGGGTTTTGGGCGTTAAGGAAAGAGGAAGACAATATTATTGGGAATTGTTTGTCTGGACCCTACTGAAAAAACCCAAGTCTTTCCCTTTATCCATGACGCTTGCTGCGCAGGGATTTCATTTCCGCAAGGTCGCCGAGAAGATACGTGTACCTCCGATCAAGGATATGGGCGGGCTGGAACAAGCAAGCAACCTGGTGGCTAAACGATATTAGTCCTAACTTAAAATACTTGTCAGATGTTCTCACCCTGAAACACACCTTGATAGCCTTTGGCTACCTCGCGACTCAAGGAGAAGAAGACCATCTGAACGATTCGAGCGTTTCTGTGCAGGCGAAACCCCTGTGGATTGTAGACCACCATGAGAGATTGAGACCTGCCGGAGTAGCCAGCATCCCAAACGGCATTATGAATAGCGACCCCGCAGCGCAGAAGACTTGACCGGGGTGTTGCCAGAGCCATTACGTTCTTGGGAAGATTAACCACCTCGTTGTATGTTACCAGATAACAACCGGGCAACAGGTCTACACGACCCAGGCCATCGAAAACGAGTGGCGAAGTACTGGAAAGAGCTCTGCTTTCATTGCTGAGGCCCAGGCTGCCGGGTGTGGAAAGCAAAGCTACTTCCTGTAGGGTCAAGTCTATGCCATTGGGTTGCACTTGCTGCTGGATATCACATAAGTGCTCCACCAGGGGAGGACTTGCCTCCAGCATCTTCAGGATATCTTCTCTGGAAAGGATACCAAACACTCATTCACCAATAGATTAGGCTGGTGTAACCCCGGGGTTATCGGCATTTAGTATAATTCATGCTGAACTGCCAGGCAAGGCACTGTAATCATTCATATGATTTGGGACAATCGTTCTCATATTTCGCATCGCCTCTCCTCGTCATCGAGGTTAGAGTTTCTATACCTTGGCAAAAGAAGATTAAGGCTTGCGCTGGGCTTGTCGGGGGGGCTTTTGATAGGACCTGACATTTTTCCCTATGATAGTTGGGTAAATCCTGTTAATATAGGTGCTGCCGCAATCCATTTAGTAAGTGTGTAAGCCGTGAAAGTGGTAGCAATTGTTGGTATGGCGGGTGCGGGCAAGTCAGAAGTAGCCAGGATATTTGAGGAGCATGGCTTTAAGAAAGTACGGTTTGGAGATATTACAGACGAGGAGCTCAGGAAGAGGAGACTGGAGCAGAATGAGGAAAACGAGCGTCATATCAGACAACAATTGCGAAAAGAACACGGGATGGCAGCCTATGCCAAATTGAACTTGTCCAGGATCGATAGCTCACTGCAATCGTCAGATGTTGTGGTAGATGGACTTTACTCCTGGGAGGAGTACACTTTATTGAAGGAGTACTATGGCAGGCAGTTTACTACGGTTGCCGTCTGGGCACCGGCAGCAACCAGGCATAAAAGGCTTACGACTAGAGCAGAGCGACCCTTAACGCTTGAGGAAGCAGCCAGCCGAGATAGAGAGGAAATAGAAAATATTAATAAAGGTGGGCCAATTGCCATGGCTGACTTTACAATAATCAATGAGGCTTCACTGGGAGAGCTGGAAAGGGAGACGGAACGAGTTTTATCCACTTTGAAATGAAGAAGGAAGCCAGGCCTGACATCGACGAATATTTTCTCAAGATAGCTTCTGTGGTGGCAGAACGTTCCACCTGCCGTCGCCATCATGTAGGCGCTGTGGCAGTGAGGGACAAGCATATATTAGCCACAGGCTATAATGGCGCTGCTGCCGGGCTTAAAGATTGCCTTGAACTCGGCTGCCTCAGGGATGAGATGGGTATAGAATCTGGAACCCGGCATGAAATATGCCGGGGCATTCATGCCGAGCAGAATGTAATCATACAGGCATCACTCCATGGGGTGACTCTCGAGGATGCCACAGTCTATGTTACCCATTCACCATGCATACTCTGCGCTAAGATGCTGGTCAATGCCAAAATAAAGCGCTTCGTAACCTTTGGTAGCTACGCTGATGATTCTTTCCTGGACCTGTTCCAGGAAGCTGGTATCAAGTTTGAGCTATACAAAAAACCACCCTCCAATATAAATCACCTGCCCTAAAACGAAGGCCTTTCTAATAAGAATGCCTTAATCAAGCAAATCGCCGGTTGTTAGTAATTAGGCGACGTAGTATGCTGCAGCCAATTACAAATTGCGTCATCAGCGTCCAGCGAAAATCTGGAGAGCAGCGAATCCTATTTTTCCCGGTCAAGGACATCGCAGAAGCAAAGCATCCATTCCCCTAACACATTCAATGCTTTCTGCCTCAAACCTGCACCTTTGAGCTGGGTCATCAAAACATCCTTAAATTTTCTGGCAACATTAGGCCTACGCTATGTCAGGGCTGCAAAAGCCAGACTGAATGCCTGAAGTGTGATAAGTCTGTTTTCTAGCAATGTGGTTTGTGCATCCAAGAACTTCGTCGTCACCTTCTCCAATTCTTCGATCCGCGCGAAAACTTCCCGTTCCTCTTGTTTACTCATAGCTGCTCCAAACCTGTCTCGAAGAACTGCTCACCAAGCAAAGTATACACCTAGGCTAAATTGGACTAACTACCTAACCTCAATGCGCTTCACCCACTTTATCCAATCGCTTCCGTAGTGGCCTTTCACCACAAGGCGCAGCGGATAGCCATGCTCGGCTGGCAATACTTGCCCGTTAACCGTGTGCGCCAAAAACACGCCGTCTTGCTGAACAACGTTCAAGGACAATGTTACTTTGTATTCGCTACCGAGGGCGTAAAAAATCACTTCGCTCGCCTCAGGCTTGATACCTGCTTCTGCCAGGATTGTTGTCACCGGCACTCCAGTCCATTCAGCATTGTCAGTGAAAAAACCAGGACAGACTAGGAGCACTACCTCTGTGATTGTAGGATAGTCCAAGATGTCCTCGTAAGTCAGTGACAGCGGAGTCTCTACAAGGCCATCCACAACAAGCCTGTAATCCTCGATATTTACCTCAGGAGCTACCCCAGTGATGTGTATCCCCTCTACTGGAGTTATAGGAAGATTGGAATTGTCGAACTCGTCGGCGTTCATGCTAGCACAGCCAAATGAGCCAAAAGATGCCAGAACCATCGCAGCCACTAGTATGCCCACTAAGCATAAAAGCTCCGCAACTCTTGCCAGGCTCCGCATTATAATCATATTTTCACTTCCCGCTCAAAATGAACCGACAAAACTTAAGAAGCAATATCAAATTCCGGTGATATACCCGCAATTACAGCAATAATCTACCTCAGCTGTTTTGTGTTCAATTTTGGCTCCGGTTTGGCCTTTCCTGGCGCCATGACTGGACAAGGGGGCACCAAAATCGATTCTCATGAGAGCTATAATTCCTCTAGCAGTTTGTTTATTTCCGATTGAACTTCGGCGATCTTCTCCCTATTTCTTGTCGTCACACCATGGCCGAAGAATTTGGCCTGATGCATTGGCATGCCTGTTTTAGCTATTGACAACGTGAGACCGTATCTATAACATTAATTTATAGTAAACAAAGGAGGTGAGGGAATATGCAAAAGACATGGAAACCGACAACTGCTGGAATCCTGAGCATCGTGGCAGGGGCTATTGGGTTGATTGGTGGTATAGTAATTGCCACCGGGGGGGCATTTGCAGGTGGATTGATGGCACAGTTTGGCGTACCTTTCATGCAACAGTTAATCGGAGGTATAGCAGCGCTCCTGATAGTGCTGGGAGTAGTGGCCGTAGTGGGAGGTGTTTATGCCCTGAGGAGAAAAGTCTGGGGCCTGGCACTTGCCGGAACTATTTGCGCATTTCTGAGCCTACCTCTTGGCTTCTTGGGGTTACTGGCTATCATATTTGTGGTACTTGGTAAGGACGAATTCTAGTAGAGCCATTTGGGCGCTAGTGATTCTTTAGTTTCGTTAGGAATAGCCTTTTTCCTGACTAGAAAGCAAGCTACGCAAAATTCGCTTGAAGCTGGTCAGCGCTGATTGCCACAGTAAAGGGGAATGCTTGCGGATGGCACAAAAAAGTGCCCCGAGTAACCTCCCTTCTCGTTTCCTCCCCTTCTCCTTTCAGCTTCCGCCTACTCAGTGCAGGTTCTCGGCCACCGACTTCCCGTTTGGCTACTCGGGACATATGTAGTTTACCACACCCTCCAGAAGTTTGTCAAATTTCCACTTCTCAGCCTTCAAAATGCCGCGCTAACAAGGTTTGGTCTATCTTTCCTAGGAAGAATGCAGGGGAAAGCAGGGTATTGACAAGCGCCGATAGAGAAGGATTGAATATACATCAGTGGACAAAAACAAGGAAAGGAGGTCTTAAAATGCCACGCATATTCAAACCCCTAGCATCAATAGTAGTCTGGGTGCTGTTCGTCCTAGGTTGTATAGGAGTGATTCACTTCTACGTCACTGCAGCCATGGGAGAGCCGCCGTATACAGGCATGGCTATTACCGTTGCCTGCTTTATTTTGTCGGTGTGTGCCATGAAGCTAAGGAAAATGCTGGAATAAAGCTTGCGGCAGCGTCCTTAGGCATCGTGCTATTGCTCCAGACGAGGGAAATAGCTATAATATTAACTTGCTGGGGATTAGTCTAGCGGTAGGACGACTGACTCTGGATCAGTTAGGCCAGGTTCGAATCCTGGATCCCCAGCCAGGTTAGTTCACTCTTCAAGAGGCCTCAGCTTCCTCTGTATGTGAGACCAGACAGGCAGGGCTGGAATAGCTGCTGGCCGGCGGGGGTTCCCTGTGTATGCGTTTATCTTGTCAACACGGAGTTGTCTCTGAGGGACTGCTCCTATGGGACTGTCTGGTTTCGCGTTTGATAAACACTGAACTTGCCTAAGAAAATGCTTCACATGTATTGACTTTTGCTATCCTTGCGGAGTATTCTGGAAAAGAGTGGAACGTAGCGTGTGAAAAGGTAGACCTGAGGTCAGGATATACCCAGAGTAGCGGGTGGTTCGGTTGGGCCTAATCCGCAAAGGATGAACAGGTAAAATGAGACAGAATGCAAGGAAATTCGGGCTGAGCCTGGCAGTGCTGATGCTGGCACTGCTTCTTGTGGCGGCGGCTCTCGCTCCGTGCCTGGTCAGCGCTGATGATGGTGGAGGTGCTCAGATTATACAGGACCCCAGCGGAATCAGAATAGGGG
>DAOUMB010000043.1:0-3497 GCA_034414335.1 Dehalococcoidia bacterium | reverse complement strand
AGTGGGTATAGGGTCTCAGCCATGGTTGCCCGTGGTGACCCTTCCCAAGAGATCTTGCGGGAAGCTGCCCGACGAAATGTGGACTTGGTTGCCCTTGGCGCTAAAGGTCTTACTGGGGTTCGCGGTTTCTTGCTTGGCAGCGTGGCTCAGCGTATAGCCAGATATGCTAGAGCCTCAGTGCTCATAGTGAGAATACCGAAAATGTAAAGGAATATATAATACCGTTATTTTATGGGACAAAGCAGTGGGCGAAGGAAAACCTGTTAACATATATGAGTTAAAAGGAGGGATATGTGCCATTAGAAGGTATTCGCGGGAACAGAAAGAAATCCGAAGTAAATATCAGGCAGATGGAGATAGATGACATTGGCTCCGTTTACCACCTGGGAGAGAAGCTCTTTACCAGCGAAGAATTTCCGATTCTCTACCGCACCTGGGATGCTTATGAAGTAACTGACCATTTTACTTCTGACCCAGACTTTTGCCTGGTAGCCGAGACACAGGGGAGAGTCGTGGGCTTCAAACAGGCCACCACCATTGAAAAGGAAGGCAGTGCCTGGAGAAAATACGGATACCTGAGTTGGATAGGAGTGGATGATACTTACCAGAGGACGAACTTAGGCCTCCGACTCTATAGAAGACTGGAGGAGAGGTTCAAGGAGGATGGGGTGAGGATGGTAATAGTTGATACCGAAGCTAACAACGAGGGGGCTATTGCTTTCTTTAAGGCCATAGGCTTTTCTCCCAGCCGCCAGCATTTGTGGCTTACCAAGACTCTACGTCGACCAATTAAGAAGGTCGCTAAACCCAATCTCACCCCTGAGAAGACGAAGAGTCACAAAAGTCTTGGCTTTGATAGGAGGCAAAAACTGTGATTTCTCTGGTTTCCAGGAAAGAATCTCCATGGTGAATTCTTGGCGTATCGAATCCAGGGAAATAGTGTAGAATCTGGGAAGGAACGCGCTATGGAGGCACCTCTAGATAAATCAATGAACGTGCAACCTGAGAGGCTAAAAAATCTCTTTAAGAACCTCGTGAACATATATAGTCCTACAGGTAAAGAGGGAGAGATTCTTAAGTATGCAGAGAAATACCTGAAAAATCAGAACCTTCCGATAAGTAAACAAGAGGTTGATGAGAACCGTTTTAACCTGATAGTGTTGCCCGGGACAGGAGATGAAATAGCTCTTTGCTTTGTGGGACATCTAGATACCGTCACTGCCCATGACCTCGACGACTATGGCTTCCGTGAGGAAGGAGACATGGCATTTGGCTTGGGTACCGCGGACATGAAGGCAGGGTGTGCTGCTATGATAGAAGCGTTTACTGTGCTGGCTGAGAGGGGAGAGACTATTCCGCCCGTTGGCCTAGCTCTAGTGGTAGATGAGGAGGAGGACAACAAGGGTGTCAAAACTCTAGTTAATGAATACGACTTCCCTTGGGCCATAGTCGGTGAGCCCACAGGGCTGGTACCCTGTCTGGGTCACTACGGTTATCTTGAGATTATGTTGCGCAGCCTGGGTAAAAGAGCACACTCGGCTATGCCTGAGCTCGGACGGAATGCCATTGAGAACATGCTAAAGCTGCTCCTGCAAGTTACGGAGTATATTGGCTCCAAGGGCCACGGGTTGGTTTATAACATTAGAGAGCTGTCTGGCTTTCCTGGAGGCTTTGTGGTGCCTGACAGCTGTGAGGCTTGGCTAGACCTGCATTTGCCGCCCAATTCTAGGATTGATATGCTCAAAACAGAGTTCGAGCGGCTACTGGAAGTGGCACGCGAAGATATCCCTAATCTGGATGTTCAGCTCAGGTTTGAAGACACGTATTCAGGCTATCAGATTTCCCAGGAGAGGCCTTTGGTAAATAAGTTGAAAGAAGTTTATAGAGAGATGTCTCTTCCTTGGGAGCCTCAGGACTTCAGGAGCCATTCGGATGGAAATGTGCTGTGGTCTGCTGGAGTGGACCCTATTATCTTAGGCCCCGGGCGGTTAGAAACAGCTCATACTGCGGAGGAATCTGTATCCCTTAACCAGGTGCTAAAGGCGGCCCGACTATACTTGAATTTTGCCCTGTCTTTGTGAGTCCTTATTTCCTCTTTTTACTCTCAGAAGGCGTGCCAAATCGCACTTGGCGCTGGATTATTTCTGATGTTGCTAGATGGAGGGGACACATACAAATTTCAAAGTGCAATAAAACTCAACCAAGGCAGATACCGAGCTTTTACTACTTCAACTTAAGAATCTTTGTTGTATAATAAGTTAAGGGGAAAATCAGGAGGTATGTAATTATGGCTAAGATTATCAGGATTAGTAAGGAGGAAGCACAGAGGCGTTTGGGTGATGTGCCGGATGATAAACGGTTCTGGTGTCAAGACGGCAAGGTTATTAAGAATCTCAAGGATCTTGAGGAAGCTCTCAACAACATGAGTGATGAGACTTTCCATCACCATTCGGGTGAGGGGAGAAATGATTTCAGCAACTGGACTAGGGATGTAGTGGGGGATGATAAACTGGCGAGAGACTTGAGCAAGGCTAAGTCCCGCATCCAAGCTAGCAAAGCAGTAGCAGAGAGGGTTTCATTTCTGCGAAGCAAGACATAGCTTTGTTCTACGTGCTTACGACGCTTATATCTTGGCGGCATGAGTATAAGGACGTTGAAATCTAGACGTAAATTATGCCCCGAGATCTAGACCAGCTTGGGGTTTTGTCGCGCTTTCCACTCCTGGGGTAAAAGCTCTCTGAATACCCAAGGAAACTTCGGCGGGTAAATTTCATACAGGTGCTGGTACATGATCAGAATCATGGTATCTATGTCACTTATGTAGCCCCAGGCACGCTGTATGTGGTCAGTGGCAACAAAGACCTCACGGCAATATCCCTGTAGCTCTCGAATAAGGCGATTCAATGCTTCGCCCTTGCCATCGGGAGTCGCTGCTGAACCAACGGAGCGGCTGGCTTCGAGTGCGCGCTGGATAAATTCGGTGGCGATAGCGCGGTGGCTCTGGCCCCGTTTGATTTCCAGCAAGGCCGATTCATTGTGTTCACCAGCAAGACCACCCTCCTCAATGCCAGCCCTCAGGTAATCAAATCTTATATCGATAAGGAATTCCTGGATGCGCTCTGCTCCCACATAGGCGGTATCACCAGGGTGTACGTATCTGGTGCCAGCAAAGGCACTGTCCTCAGGTGCAGTGCTGAGAAGAAGTTCCGAAAGGCGGTGGCCGTGTAAGAAGGGGCGCTTCTGGCGCCCCTCTTCAGGTCGCCAACCCCAATTGTCAGCTCGCTTCATCAGCCTGTAGTGTAAGGCTACCTGGTCTTTAAAATCAAAGCGTGGGACTGCATATCTGGTATCATGAAGCAAGGCTGCATCTACAGCCAGTCGCCTGGGCATGCCAAAGGCATCTAGGATTGCCCCGTAAATATTTGTAAGGAAACGACCAGGCTCCCAGAAGACGAATGGTAGCTGCTTAAAAACCGCTGTATCAAGGTCCACATCCC
>DAOUMB010000042.1:0-5111 GCA_034414335.1 Dehalococcoidia bacterium | reverse complement strand
GTTTATCCAGTGCATTTATGAAAAGAAGAAGCAGCTTATCCGGCACATATTTCTCAACTGCTTTTACCTCAAGGGTTATTACTTTCTCGGAGACAAACTTAGCCGGCGGTTCCAAAATAGACCTTTTTGGCTTCGAAGGCATTTTATATATCTCCAGTACTAGTTGGCCCTGAAATTAATGCAAACATTCAGCCTATTTTATATACACTTAAATATCACACTTTAGGTCATTTTTGTCAAGAGCGAATAGGTTAACTACACCTAACTTTTCCTACATTCTCCTGAATTTACTGGCCTGCATTACAATATGACTGACCCTCTACTGGCAAACATATCTCTCGTAATGGGACTTCACCTGGTGCACAAAAGCCTCAATCCTCGTTTTCTCATTGGTTGGTTTCAACCCTTCATATATCATGGTAATCATAGGGATCTGGTTATACTCTCTCTGTACCTTCTTGTATATAGCAGTTGACAAAGTCCCGTATAGACAATTAAGCACTATCAGGTTAGCTATGCCACTGCAACCCGCCAACGCATAGTTGTTAGCTTTAGATAAGTTTACTGTTACCACAGGGTCTATAGCCTCAGAGACATAAGGAGATGCAGTTTCTACCCGCTCCGCCACCTTGGGAACCCTGCAATCCTCATACAGGTCTTCATCCAGCATTCCTTCAATTCTCCCTTTCCAACGCATGAACCATAATCTTCTGACATAGTAATAGAGGGCAGCAACGTACTCTCCCCTTGATAAGTGTATGCCGGGATACGACTCATTGAAATATACCAGATAATCCGTGGTGCTCGGCCCGTATCTAACCTCTGCCCCCAACGACTCCAACACTCTGATTATGTCATTATTGGCCCAAGCGTTCATGCAGCTATAAAACTCGCCCACAATTCCTATAACCGGCCTGCGCTCTCTTTTTACCGGGATTGCATCCATCGCAGCTATGGAATTTTTCAGAGCCTTATTGAAATCACCCTTTACGATTCCGGCGGATATGTCCTGAATTGCCTTTTCGTAAACCCTATCGCTTTCTCCCTTGTTTATCTCATAGGGACGAGCATGAAGTAATTTCTTCAACAACACATCCGTGGCCAGCCAGCCTTTCCAGATGGCCCTGGCCCATGTAATGCCGAACATGCGACTGGCATCATCATGACGTATGGAAGTAATAGGAGCAATTACCGGCACATTGCCGAAACCCAACCTCTTCAGAACCAGTTTCTGCGACAGGCCATATTGGCTCATGCGGCAGGAGCCATCGAAGTTCAGTGTCACAAATGCTGACCTATCAGGATCGAAGTCCTTGGATTGTGCTTTCTTAACCATGTCCCCCGTAGTCACCAGATAGGGATGGCACTCTCTGGAAGAAGCATATTTTCTCCCCAACTCGTCGGACTGTTCATCGGGCATCGGCAGCACCCGGGCATCTATTCCTATCAACTGGAATGAGGCAGCCCAAATATTAGAGTGGCCAGAGGCATTGTAAATATAGAATGTCCTCTCCAACTCCTTTATTTTCTTCGATGGTTTGAACACACTAATCGCTCCACCAGACCCAACCACACTCATGTCTTCAACGGTCTTCTCAGGTTCTTTCTCTTTAGTTCTATTAATAGTGTCGAGGAAAGCCTCGATTCTGGTTACCATCCCGGCATCACCGCTATGTTCATCTACCTCAAGCGCCAGATAGGGGTCTTCGCCCATCGTATCCTCTAGATACTTGGCAAAGAAGGCATCGGGCCCGCAGCCATAATTGGTAATCATTATAGGATGCAGGTTCCTGCTGGCCTTTGCCAGCATTGCTGACCTCAAAAGATTCTGTTCATTCTTCCAGACCAGGTTAGAATAGTAAGACAGCAACTCAACTGTATCTAAAGGCAGCATATCGTAAGGTATAGCGACTACTCCTGACTTTCGCAGCTTCTTGGAGATATTAAGGTTCAACCCTGTGTCGTGGACGTTGTAGGGCTTGCCTATCACCACCACTGCTTGCTCGTCCTCCCTGAGGCTATCCAATATCTCTCCGCCCCTCTTCAAACGCATACTTTCGAACTCTTCTTGTGATTTAAGTGCTGCCGTTATGGCTGAGGCAACAGCATTTTTCTCTTTCCCAAACGCCCTGCCTATCTCCATCATTTGCGACTCGAGGTTTCTCTTTTCTTTTTCCATGAAAAGAGTAGGGCTCATGATTTTGACTCTGTTTTCAAAGGCTGCTTTGAGTATGAAGGGGATGGCCTGAATATAGGGGCAGTTGTAGCTTCTGTTTACATCATCTCTATCCTTCTCTAAATCGATTACGCAGGGCAAAAATACGCAATCCACATTTTTCTCAATAAGATTGACCATATGACCATAGGCAACCTTTACAGGATAGCAGGTTTCGGCTAAGACCTCCTGGAGCCCCCGATAAATCAGCTTGCTGGTGGTTTTGTCCGAGAGCACCACGCGAATCTTGAGCTCTTTAAAGAATGTTGCCCAGAGCGGAAATTGCTCGAAGAACATGAGTATGCGGGGAATCCCGACCACAGGAGAATCCGTATCAAACTCATCCTCCTTATAATAGCGCATAAACATCTCTTCTCGCTCTTTGAAAAGATCGGGCAACTCCTTACCGACGCTCTCTCCCTGCCTTATTTCGTATCTATCGCAGATACCGCCGTAGAACGACTCCTGCTTAGCCCCTATCAGTACCCTCTTTACCTCGCAGTGATTGGCACAATGCTGGCATTCAAACATTTTGACCTGATATGTCCTGTTCCTTAGGTCGAATCCGACGAAATTGCTTTTTTGCCGGATTTCTCTTCTCTTTTCCCGGGCAATCAAAGCAGCTCCTATTGCACCGGTAACATTGTGATTCTCAGGGACGGTGATCTCAGTACCCAGGATATTTTCAAAAGCAGCAGCCACACTCTTGTTCGATGCCACCCCGCCCTGGAAATATATGCGTTTCCCTATTTTCTTGTTTCCTATAACCTTTTCTATGTAGTTATTGGCTACGGAATAGGACAACCCGGCAACGAGGTCGACCTTGGGCAAACCTACCTGTTGATGATGTATCAGGTCCGACTCCATGAAAACAGTACAACGTGTGCCTAGGTCAGCGGGTTTCTTCGAGTCAAAAGCGAGGCCGCTGAACTCTTCAATCTTTATGCCCAGCCTGGCGGCTTGTTCCTGAAGAAAAGAGCCGGTACCTGCGGCACAGACCTTGTTCATCTCAAAATCTACCACCGACCCATTCTTCAGACGGATAAATTTTGAGTCCTGGCCCCCTATCTCAAATATGGTATCAACAGTGTTATCAATTTCTATAGTAGCCCTGGCCTGGGCTGTAATCTCATTGATCACTACATCAGCTCCGACGAAATCACCCACAAAATAGCGCCCGCTACCGGTGACCCCCACTCCCTGAACTTCCACAAGGTCTTCCAGGCCCCTGGCTATATCCAGAAGTCCCTTCTTGACTGACTCGATTGGTTCACCTTCAGTCATCAGGTATATTTTGCGCAGCAGGTTCTTATTATCATCCAGTACAACTATGTTGGTACTCGCTGCCCCGACATCTATCCCCAGATATACCTTTTCCTTCTGTCTCTCCGGGCTTTGAATATCGTCGGGGGTGGGCTTAAGGCCATTCCCTCCCCAGACCAATCTCTTTAAATACCCATGCTTCGACTCGCTTGCCGTCTCAAATAAATACCGCCTCAGAGCTTCTATCGCTTTGCATAGTTCAAGAGCAGTATCAGCACCCTTTTCCAGAGCCATGATTGCGGAGCCCAGCGCTCCCATAATAAGGAAATGCTCAGGGATAATCAGCTCTCCCGGCGCAAGCCCCAGCAGATCTTCGAAGGCTTTAATCACGCCCTTATTGGCAGCCACCCCACCCTGGAATGCTATGGGCTTCTTTAACTTCCTTCCTTTGCCCAGGTTGCTTATGTAGTTTCTAGCCAGAGCATGGCAGAGACCTGCCACTATATCCTCTTTGGGACTCCCCTCTTGCTGCAAGTGCACCATATCTGATTTGGCAAAAACGCTGCATCTGCCAGCGATAGTTGCCGGCCTTTTGGACTTCACAGCGAGGTTGCCAAATTCCTTATCAATGGAAATACCCAGGCGATATGCCTGCTGATCAAGGAAAGAACCTGTGCCGGCAGCACATATCTCGTTCAGAGCATGGTCGATTATGACCGGCCTCCCTTTTTTCTCATCGAAATCCAGGAAAATCAGTTTGGAATCCTGCCCCCCGATTTCAATTACAGTTCTCACTTCCGGATGGTAATAGGTTACTGCCCTTGCCTGGGTAATGATTTCGTTCTCTTTATTTACACCCAGGATATCGGCCAGGAGATCGCGTCCGCTTCCTGTAGCTAACACTCCGCTCATCACGGGGAAATCGCCCACAAGCCTGTTTAAGGTCTCAAGCAATATCGGGACCGGCTGCCCCCTAGTGCGTTCGTACACGCTGGCGAGCAGGCGCACCTGTTCGTCGATTATAGCTATGTTCAGGCTAACCGAACCTACGTCAATCCCCATATAAAGTTTGTTTCGGTCTGCCATTTTGCTCCCCTAGACTAACTTGCTTCCAGCTATGCTCTATTCACTATCGCCATGCACATAGTTAAAGTAAGCGCTCATCGCTTCTAATGACTCAGCAGGAATAGGTGTAAGCTTGCCAATGCTCAAGACCCAGAGGTATATCTTCGCCGTTTTCTCCAGCATCTGAAGGTTGGTGAATGCTTCCCGCATGTCTTTCCCCACACAGACTGCCCCATGATTTGCCAGGATAACCGCATTCCTCGGCCCCAGAGCAGCCAGCGCATTCTTAACCAGGTCCAGGCTGCCGGATAGAGCATATTCAGCCACCTTTATACCGCCGCCAAGATAAGTGACCTGGTCTTCAATGATAGGGGGAATCTCCATGCCAGCAACCGCAAAGGCACTGCTGAGAACAGGATGGCTGTGAATGACAGCATTCACCTTTTTACGCGCTTTATAGACCCCTATATGCAGCATTATCTCAACAGAGGGACTGAACTCTCCCTCAACATGCTTTCCATCGAAGTCAACGACTGCTATATCGTCCACGCCGATAGTGTCGTAATAG
>DAOUMB010000041.1:0-33504 GCA_034414335.1 Dehalococcoidia bacterium | reverse complement strand
CAGTTTGCCGCCGACACCAAGCAATATATTCATCTACTTCAACTTTATGCTCTGGAGCAGTCAACTGCGAAACTAAAGGATGCTCCGGAGCCAGGAGAAAGAAAGTCACCCCAAAAATAGTATCAGGGCGAGTGGTAAACACTTTTATCTCTTTTTGCTCCAAAACCTCATGTTCTAGCCGGAAGGAAATTTCAGCACCTTCGCTCTTGCCTATCCAGTTCTTTTGCATTATCTTTATACGCTCTGGCCACTCTAGATGGCTGAAGTCAAGAAGCTCCTCAGCATACTCGGTAATCCTAAAGAACCATTGCTCAAGATCCTTCTTAGTTACTGTGGTGCCACAGCGCTCACAAAATCCCTCGCCCCACACCTGCTCGTTAGCCAACACAGTCTGACACCTAGGACACCAATTAACCGGTGCCTTGGCCCGATAGGCTAGGCCAGCATTATAAAATTTAAGGAAAAACCACTGCGTCCATTTGTAATACTCCGGCAAGCAAGTAACTGCTTCGCGATCCCAGTCATATATTGCCCGCATACTTCTGAGCTGCCGAGGCATATTCTCCACATTCTTCATCGTCCACTCATAAGGGTGAATCCCATGGCTGATGGCAGCATTTTCCGCCGGTAACCCAAAAGCATCGAAGCCCATAGGATGAAGTACATTATAGCCCTGCATCCTTTTAAATCTGGCATGGGCATCTGAAGGCGCCATAGCATACCAATGACCAATGTGAAGGTCTCCTGAAGTATAAGGAAACATAGTCAGGGCATAAAATTTCGGGCCTCTACTATCTTCTTTTACCTCATAGACACGGTCAGTCGCCCACTTTTGTTGCCACTTCTTTTCGATTTCCCGAGGATTATATTTCTGAGCCATATCTGCTAAAGTTTACCCTAATCTAGAGTGAATTAAAAGCCCTTCACCCCAAGCTCATTTAGCACCATCCTACAATTATCTCTTTAGAAAGGAAGGATTCTTGGTTGCCTTTTGTGTTATTATCGAAACCAACGAATTATTAATGGCCTTATTAAGGAAAACTCTTACCAAAATTCAGCTGTACAAAGTTTTGGCCAGACTTGAAACTAGCCCTGGAGATTATATAACCCTGTATGTAAGACCTTCTTCTTCTCCGCATTATATAATAGTATTACCACCATTTCCGATTGCTGAAGATAAAATTTCAATCGGTGAACTCGATACTTCCATTTTATCCCAAATGCTAAAGAGAGAATATATTATAGGCGTTATACTTGTGACATGGGGAACATACTCCATAGGCGTTTTCCAGCATGACAATCTAGTAAAATCAAAAATAGGCACAGGGTATATCCATAAGGAACATAGAAAAGGCGGGAGAAGCCAAAAAAGATTTGCCCGCAGAACTGAAGAACAGAAGAAAGATTTCCTGAGAAAGGTTAGCAATAGAGTCGATGAGGAATTTAAGGACTACAAGCTAGATTATATATTTTTTGGAGGAAACATATTAATCCGCACACCCTTGTTAAGGGAATGCAAGTATCCAAGGCTCGAAACCCACAAAATTTCTCAGAGGGTTTTGAATGTAAGATACGCAGATAAGGAAGCCCTGAACCCCAGCCTGAGAGAAATAATAAAATCCCTACTTTTCACTTTTTGAGCCTATTCTCAAAAAGCTAGCGCTCTGCTCTCGGGATAAACGTCCTACTCCAGGATAGACTTGCTCGCCTGCGGATTCCAAGCAAATACAAGGAGCGTCAATGCCAGCGTCTAACTCCTCTAGATACACGCTGACAACTATGAAGTATTCAGGCTTTCCCTATTCTGAATACCTTCGTGCCACAATTGGGACAGACGCCTTGTATTGCTGGCCTGCGATTCTTAAGAGTAACTGACCTTGGGTTTTTTATTTCTACCTTTTTCCTGCACTTCATACAATAAGCTGTTGCCATCACGTCCTCCTTTTAATTTTTGCTTATACTTTATATTGTTACTACAAGAACAACGCCTTGTCAATACCTTTTGGGCCTCTAAGGCAGATATTGTGAATTTTTCACCATTTTAGCAAACTGGACATGGCTATAAATCAAGCATTTATCGCCCTCTACGACACATGCCAACTAGAATAGGCTGGATAGCCCCTGTAATGCCGTATTCAATCGCTTCAGGCATTTCTCTTTCCCCAATACCGCCATTGTCTGAAACAATGGTGGTGCTGCAGTACGCCCGGTAACAGCTACCCTCACCAAACCGAAGAGTTTCCCTGTGCCTAAGTTTAGCTCTGCGGCCAGCGGGCGCAGGATACCCTCGACTGTAGTGGCATCCCAGGTTCCTATTCTTTCCAACTGTTGTAAAGTAATCGTAATAGCCTTAGCAGCTAATCTAGCCCCCAGCCCCCCACTCAAAAGCAGGCCCGAATCATACTGCAGCTCATCGACAAATAAAAAGCTAGAAAGCTCAGGGACCTCAGCTAAGGTTCTGGCTCGTTCCTGGATGAGCGCTGCAACCTGGCTGACGTAATTGATATCCAAGGGCCGTTTTACCGATTTTGGCAAATTTCTATCTAAAAAGGGCATGGCTTGCTGGACGAATTTTTCCGGGCTTAGTTTACGTAAATAAACCCCGTTCATCCATTCCAGCTTATCTTTATTAAAGATAGCCGCTGTTTTGCCGACCCTTTCCAGAGAGAAATACTTTGTCAATTCTTCTCGGGATAATAATTCGGTCCGGTCATCAAGCGACCAACCCAGCAGCACCAAGAAATTGATCATTGCATTCGGGAGGTAACCTTGTTTCTGATAGTCAGTGATGGTGGTAGCACCATGCCTTTTGGACAGCTTGGCACGGTCAGGTCCCAGAATCATGGGCAAATGAGCAAATTGTGGAGCTTGCCAGTTCAGAGCTTGATAAAGCAAGATATGGCGAGGAGTACTGGAAAGCCATTCATCAGCCCTGAGGACATGCGAGATAGCCATCAAATGGTCGTCTACTATACTAGCGAGATGATACGTGGGATAACCGTCAGACTTAAGTATGATGAAGTCGTCTAAGGCATCGTGCTTGAAAGTTACTGAGCCTCGAATTAAGTCATAGAAGGTAGTCTCACCTCCAAGAGGCGTTTTAAAACGAATCACGGCTGTAACACCTGTTGCCTCTAGCTGTGCCCTTTCCTGTTGCGTTAAATCCCGGCAGCGACGATCATATTTCGGTGGCTGTTTACGTCTTGCCTGTTCCTGGCGCATTACCTCTAATCTCTCTGGAGAGCAGTAGCATAAATACGCATGACCTTCACTAAGCAATTTATCGGCAACTTCGTGATAAAGGGACAATCGTTGTGATTGGAAGTAAGGTCCCTCATCCCAGTTTAATCCCAGCCACTGCAGGCCATCTAGTATTGCCTTTACTGCGTCTTCCACCTTACGAGCAACGTCAGTATCCTCAATTCGTAAGATAAACTTGCCACCGTGATGGTGGGCAAAAAGCCAGTTGAATAGAGCAGTCCTGATGTTGCCTAAATGTGGATAGCCTGTGGGACTGGGTGCAAAACGAACTCTGACCGATGTTTTTGATTCAGACTGCATTATGCCGTATTCTAGATTTAGCGTGACTTAATGTTACTTGGAGAGAGTTTGATGTAGCTTTTTCAACCGCTCTAGATGCTTCTTAAGTCTCTGAGCAAGTTGCTCAACCTGATTCAGGGCATCTCTAGTATCTTCGATCTCCGTAGTTATCTTGAACAAAATTTCATTCTGTCGCCCGCCTAGCTCAGCTTCAAAATCAACCAAATCCTCTATCCCAGCCTCTCCCATTAACTTGGATAAGAGTACGTTTTCCCTGTTCGTTTGCTCCCTAGCTAGTTCTTCAAAAGACTTCACGTCATCAATTTCCTTCTTTTCTATTCACATTGAGGATTGTGGAATTCTACCATGCCTGAGTGTCTCAAACAAGCCTCTTGTATTCATTCGGTACGTTATTATCTTCATCAGTGATAAACCAATTGGTATCCTCTGCGCTTTTAATGAAAAGGGATTTTTGAGCGAGAGGGGAAACATGGCCAGAGCCAAATTACACCTTGGAGCCGTGACTTTGAGTTTATTAGCCCTTCTGGCCTGGGCGTGTATCTGACAACCAAGCCCCACCCCGAATTTGACCATTTTTGACCATTGAAGATGCTGCTGGGGGCCGAGATAATGATATGTGGGACATACTTAATCAAGAGATAATTAATTAACAAGAACCACGGGTACGGCATGCCCGAGCGGTAGAGGATACCAGAACAAAAAGACCTGTAGTGAGTGCAGAGGCACTAATTTGACTAAGGTCGCACTAGTTTAACTCTGCAACTGCCTTGATTACCTGCATAAAAGCACAATCAAGTCGCTAACATTGGTTCCTGTTGGTCCAGTCATTAATAGGTCACCAACTGCTTCAAGAGCATGATAGGAATCGTTGTCATTTAGCACCTTTTCTACATCAATACCCTTTTCCCTCAAGTGAATCATTGTTTCCCCGTCTACCAACCCTCCTGCGGCATCAGTGGGACCATCAGTACCATCTGTAGCAGCAGACACTATTACAAGATTATCCAATCCCTCTATGCCACAGGCAGCAGAAAGAGCTAGCTCTTGATTTCTTCCACCCAACCCTTTTCCTTTCACCTGAACAACAGTCTCCCCTCCCAAAACTATGGCGCAGGGTCTTTTCACGGGTCGCTCCTTGGCACTAATCTCACGTGCAATAG
This sequence comes from Dehalococcoidia bacterium, assembly GCA_034414335.1. Lineage (GTDB taxonomy): Bacteria > Chloroflexota > Dehalococcoidia > GIF9 > AB-539-J10 > RBG-13-51-36. Next base: position 28,783 of record DAOUMB010000041.1, on the reverse strand, counting down.
CACTTAGAAATGTTCCCGCTTCACGTGCTTCACAATCCAAAGATGTGGTAAGTATCATTGAAGCGTAGCCAAGTTGTTTAGCAGCTACTTTAGCAGCTTCACAAGCTATAGAAACACTACCCACTATACTTGTTTCAACATTTCCAAGTGATTTTGGTGTCTCTTTCTTCAAAGCATTTAGAACTCTAGGGGGAAGTTTTATGTCATATTTCTCTATTATTCCCAGGGCATCCCGGGAAGTTGTGAAGTCGGGATAAGCTGGGCCAGAAGCGATGGTATCTAATCTATCACCAAGGACATCGGAAAGCACAAGGGAAAAGATCTTGGCTGGATTTACAATCTCAGCGAAATGTCCTCCCTTGACTCTGGAAAGATGTTTTCGCACTGCGTTTATCTCATAAATCGTCGCTCTGGACTTCAAAAGCTGGTCGGTTATACTTATCAAGTCCACCAGTTTGACATTCTCAGCGGGAAGCTCAAAAAGAGAAGAGCCGCCGCCAGAAACTAAGAATAGCAACAAATCCTCTCCTTTAAGGTCTTCTACCATGTCTAATGCTCTATTTGTCGCCTCGATAGTATTCTTATCTGGTATTGGGTGGCCTGCTTCAAATGTTACAAAACCTTCAATGTCTCCCATTGAATGTCCATACTTTGTTATAACGATACCATCAGCGATATGGTCCTTCAGGCTTTCCCTCGCAGCCTTTGCCATCCTCCAGGCAGCCTTCCCTATGGCTAGGACCTTTATGTTTCCCGTACTTATAAGATTTTCTAAGGCCTTTTTGACCGCATTCTCAGGATAAACTGCCTGAATGGCCTCTTCAACGATTCTTAAAGCATCTTCCCTCACGTTCATATTTCAAGGTTTATGAAAGTATCGGTTAATTTCACTCCATATAATAAAAGATATGATAAATAAATCAAGCCTGTTTCGGGTAAACGAATTCTCCCGATGCTCTGGTATGAAAACTCCTACTGCTTGAATGGCATGAGGATAAGTGGTATAAAAGGAAACAATAAAAAGGGGAAGGTGAACCATGGGTATCGGTAAGTATGAAGTGCCGGTAGATCAATTGCGCTGGCAGTGTGATCCTGCAGTATTTGACTTCGAGTGCACTAAGGACCTGGCCCGCTGCGGGAATTTGTTGGCCAGGACAGGGCAATACGAGCCATTGAATTTGGGCTGTCGATGAACCACGACGGTTACAACATCTATGTAGCTGGTCTCACAGGGACAGGCAAAACCTCTGCGGTGAAAACATACATTAACAGGCTACTCAAAGAAAAGCAGGTGCGCGAAGAAACCCATTTTCCAGAAGATTGGTGTTATCTCTATAACTTCACTGATTCTGATAGACCCCAAGTCATAAACTTGCCTCAGGGAAAGGGGAAGGTTATCAAGGGTCAAGTGAACAACCTGTTGCAGAGACTAAAGGAGGAACTGGCCAAGGCATTTTCCAGCGAAGAATACCAGGCCCAGAGAAAAAGTACTATGGAGCAAAGCCAAGCTGAACAACAGAAGCTTTTTGAGGAGCTAGCAGATGATGCAAAACGACAAGGTTTCTTGTTTCAGATGACTCAGATGGGGCCAGCTTTGATTCCTCTCGCAGCGGGAAAGCCCATGTCACAAGAAGATTATATGGCACTCGAGGAGTCGGTGCGAAAAAAACTAGAAACCACACGCACTGAACTGTTAAAAAAGCTTGAGGCTACTTTCGAAAACGTTCGGGACGTAGAGAGACAAACGGCAGAGAAGTTACGAAATACCGATAAGTCTATAGCCGATTTCACCGTATCCCGACTCTTTGATAGCCTGGTACAAGAATACAAAGAGTCTGAAAAAATTGGCCAGTACCTCATTGACCTCAAGTCCTACACCCTGGACAACACGGATGCATTCAAAGAGAGGGAAGAGCAGGCGCAACCGATTTTAGGCATACCAGCCAGCCATATAGTATATGGCCGAGACCCTTTCCTACCCTTTCAGGTAAACGTATTTGTAGATAATAGTACCACCAAGGGGCCGCCGGTGGTCGTTGAGCCCAACCCCAACTATGCCAACCTGTTTGGCAAAATTGAGCGGCGATTCCTATTTGGCGGCTATCTCAGCGACCATACCATGTTAAAACCGGGGGCTCTTCAACTGGCCAATGGCGGTTATTTATTGCTAAGTGCGATAGATGTGTTGACTAATCCTGCTGCTTGGCCAGCTTTAAAGCGGGCCATCAAGACCAAGGAGGTACGCATTGAAGATCCTTTCGAACAGTTTGGACTCATCGCTCCCCAGGGTTTAAGGCCACAGCCAATTCCCATAAATGTCAAGGTAGTCCTTATCGGTGATGCTACATTATACCAGTTGCTATCTATTTACGATGAAGACTTCTGGGAAATTTTCAAGGTTAAGGCTGACTTTGACTTTGAGGTGGCTAGAACTAAGGAAAATATGATGGCTTTTGCCGCTTTCATTGCTGGCTGCTGTGAAGATTGTAATCTACACCATTTTGATCCTACAGGGGTAGCCAAGGTAGTGGAGTATGCCTCTCGAATGGTAGCTGACCAAGAAAAATTATCTTCCCGATTCGCCCAGACAAAGGAATTGGTAGAGGAGTCTGAATACTGGTCCCGCAAGGATGGTGCCTCGTTGGTATCCGGGCAGCACGTGGGCAAAGCAATTGATGAGAGGCTCTTCAGACATAACCTACCAGACGAGCGAATTAGAGAATTGATAGATAATGGCACTATTATGATAGACGTCGACGGTGCTGTGATAGGTCAGGTCAATGGACTAAGTGTATATAGTTTAGGCGACATCACCTTTGGTAGGCCTTCGCGGATAACTTGCAAAACCTTCTTAGGTAGGGGAGGAGTTATTAACATCGAAAGAGAGTCCCAGCTCAGCGGCAGAATCCATGACAAAGGCGTTCTCATCCTCAGCGGCTATATGGGATGGAAGTATGCCCAGGATAATCCTCTTTCCCTGTCTGCTAGTTTGTGTTTTGAGCAGTCCTATGAAGGCGTGGAGGGAGACAGTGCCTCTTCTACAGAGCTCTACGCCCTGTTATCTAGCCTATCAGGCGTACCTATAAGGCAAAATATCGCTGTCACTGGCTCCGTAAACCAGAAGGGGGAGATCCGGCCTATTGGTGGCGTGAACCAAAAAATAGAGGGCTACTTCCAAGTTTGCAAAGCTAAAGGGCTTAACGGAAACCAAGGAGTGATGATACCTCGTCAGAATCTGAGGAACCTGATGCTACGAGAAGAGGTGGTGGAAGCTGTCAAGCAAGGCAAATTCCACATATACGAAGTAGGCAACATTGATGACGGCATAGAAGTTCTTACTGGTGTGGAAGCGGGCGAGAAGAGGCAAGATGGCACCTATCCTGAAGGCAGCATTAATCATAAGGTAGATATGCAGTTGAAGGAGATGGCAGCAAAACTGAGGCACTTTTACGGCCCGGCAGCCGAAGAGAAGAAGGATGCACACGCTTAATGTACACATATCTTATTCCTGGACTTCAAAGCGTAGGCATAAGGCACCTTGCTAATACTTAAAATAGCAATTGCTTGACCAGAAGGTTGTAACAGGCCGATGGACGCTGGAGCCCAAATTACTCAGTTATACATGGATGATGCCGCTTTGCCCGATTGTGCAAATTCTCGCTGTTTGAGGTATATTGATTATTTCTCTTTATTACGTTGGGTGAACTGTGATGCCCCAGTTTAAAATAGTTTCCGATTTTGGTCTTACCGGCGACCAGCCGCAGGCAGTGGACAAGCTGGTCAAAGGGTTGAAGAGAGGTTACCATGGGCAGACTTTGCTCGGGGTCACCGGCAGCGGCAAGACGTTTACTATGGCTAACATCATTGCGAGAATACAAAAGCCAACCCTGGTTATTTGTCACAACAAGACTCTGGCTGCCCAGCTAGCAACCGAGTTCAAGGAATTCCTTCCCGAAAATGCTGTCGAGTATTTTGTAAGCTACTATGACTATTATCAGCCAGAGGCCTACATCCCCAGCACCGACCTCTACATCGAGAAGGAAACCGATATAAACGATGAGATTGACAAACTACGGCATGCCGCTACCATGTCCCTCTTCACCCGCCGAGATATAGTTATTGTCGCTTCGGTCTCCTGTATTTATGGTCTGGGTGCACCTGAGGAATACCGAAGCTTTGTCCTTACTATTGAAAGAAACAAAAGCTATAAGCGGGACAAGTTGGTCCGCCGTTTGGTGGATATGCAGTACGAAAGAAACGACTATGATTTCACCAGGGGTAGATTTCGCATTCGAGGGGACACTCTGGAGATTCAGCCTGCCTATGAGGAAACAGCCCTCAGAATCGAATTCTGGGGGGATGAAATTGAGCGCATTGTGGAGGTTGACCCTTTAACTGGCGAGGTGCTGGCTCATCGCGACCAGGTAGATATTTACCCCGCAAAGCACTTTGTCACCTCTCACGATAAGTTACTGGCGGCAATCGAGGATATCAAAGTTGAGCTAGAGGAAAGGCTAAAGGAGTTAAGGGGGCAAGGTAAGCTACTGGAAGCCCAGAGGCTTGAGGCACGGACCAATTACGATATTGAGATGCTCAGGGAAGTGGGATACTGCACCGGGGTAGAAAATTACTCCTGGCATCTCCAGCGGCGGGCACCTGGAAGCACGCCGTGGACCTTGTTGGATTATTTTCCCGATGACTTCTTGCTCTTCATCGATGAATCGCATATGACATTGCCCCAAATAAGAGGCATGTATCATGGTGATATTTCTCGGAAGCAGACACTGGTTGATTATGGCTTTCGCCTTCCTTCAGCTCTGGATAACCGCCCACTGAATTTTGAGGAGTTTAATAAGCACATCAACCAGGTCATTTATGTCTCAGCCACACCGAAGCCGTATGAATATGAGCATAGTCAACAAGTGGCAGAGCAATTAATCCGCCCCACTGGGTTGCTGGAGCCTACTGTGGAGGTTAAGCCAGTCAAGGGGCAAATTGAGGACCTTATTTATCAGATAAAAAACAGGGTGGCTAAGGGAGAGCGTTGTTTGGTGACTACATTGACCAAGCGAATGGCAGAGGAATTAAGCGATTACCTGAGGGAGATGGAGATTAAGACTCATTACTTACATTCAGAGGTAGAGACTTTAGAGCGGGTGGAGATTCTCCGCGACCTCCGCCTTGGCGTTTATGATGTGGTAGTAGGCATTAATCTCCTCCGCGAGGGGTTGGACTTGCCCGAGGTGAGCTTGGTAGCTATACTCGATGCTGACAAAGAAGGCTACCTCAGGTCAGAGGAAGCGCTCATTCAAACAATGGGCCGTGCTGCCAGACACCTAAATGCTCATGTTATAATGTACGCTGATGCCATTACTCAATCCATGCGAAAGGCGATAGAGGAAACTGGACGGCGGCGGCGGGTACAGGAAGCTTATAACAAAGAGCACGGCATAACTCCTCAGGGAATCAAAAAGGCAATTAAGGATATAACTGAGAGAGTTCAAGCACTAGCCGAGACAAGGACTCCTTATTCGGTAACTCCCATTTCTAGTGAAGAAATGGCCCAACTCATCAAACAACTGGAATCTCAAATGAAGGCAGCGGCCAAGAATCTAGAGTTTGAAAAAGCTGCTATGATCCGCGACCGCATTATCGAATTAAGAAAAGATGAGGATTTGCTTTCGCCCTTAGCAAAGCGGTAAAACGCAAAATATGATAAAGGCCAGACACGAAATTCCACAAATTTTGGGCAGTTCGGCGTATTAAGAGACCTTCCTTAAATTCACCTTGTATCCCTTACTTTCCAGTTCGGAGACGAGCTGACTCACATCCTCCTTCTCCACGTGAATACAAAAATCTTTCGTGGTTATCCCTTCCAGTTGCGGCATGCTATGGACACTTGTCATTTTCAGACCAAGTTTGTTTGTAATTGAGATTATCTCCTCCATCGCCTTTCCCTCACCACCTCCAATGATTTCAACCCTGGTGCCAGGCAATGGAGTACCACCCTTAGCCACGCCGAGGATTGGGTTCGCGATTTTGTAGAAGAAGTCATTGGTGGTAACAATTCCCACCACTCTGCTGTCTTCAAGTACCACAAGGGAACCCACCCTATTACTCTGGGCAATAGACACCGCCTCCTCAACCGTCATATCAGGTGGAACCGTAACCACGTTCTTTTCCATGATTTCCTTTACCGTAGTCTTTTCCAATAGGTAACTGAGTTCCCAAACGGTAAGACTTGAAGCCTTGGATGGCGATACCTGATCCAACCTACGCGCAGTCACTATGCCCACGAGCTTTCCCTTATCCACTACTGGCAAACGCTCAATCTTGTGGGCCGTCATAATCCTTTTGGCATCGGCTATGCTGCTGCTACTGGGTATGCTAACCACGTTGGTTGTCATTACATCACTAACATACATTTTCTACCTCCCTTAATGCTAAGCTCACCAATAGGCGAGCTTGTTTTTTTATTGTAGCACAGTGGCGATTCACCAACAACTAATTAGCCAGCAATTTTTTCTATATCCGCCGAAATTGACATGTCTTTCAATTTGCCTTGCTTTTAAGCATTTGTTGTCTAGTTACCACCTTGACACATAACTTAACTCACAGTGATAATTGTAATGCTATGACAGGTAGCTTAAATGAGGATGTTGAGAAATTAAGGCAAAGACTTAATAGCTTACCTCAACCCCAAGTGGAGCCTCCGCTTATAGTGGTCAGCGGCCTGCCGGGCACGGGCAAGTCCTTTCTTTGCCGCAAGCTGGCTGAAAGGTTGCCTTTTCTTATTTTATCGAGTGATACCTTGCGAAAAATCTTGTTTTCCTCCCCCCAGTACAAGGAAAGCGAAAATACGCGGCTTTTTTCTACTTGCCATGCACTCATTGAAGAGCTTTTGAGGAAGGGCATACCCGTCATCTTTGATGCTACAAACCTGTTGGAGCGCCACCGGGAATACCTCTATCGCGCCGCGGAGAGAGCAGAGGCAAAACTCATCCTGGTTTACGTTGAAGCTCCTGCTGAAGTGGTGCGACAACGCCTCCTTGCCCGAGAACAGACAGCTGTGCTTCAAGACGACTCGGAAGCCGGTTGGGACGTATATAATAAAATGAAGCCGCGCAGGGAAAGGATTTCTCGCAATCATTTTGTTGTTGATACTTCGCAGGATATTACTCCGGTAATCGATAAGATTGTGCGGGCAGCGAAGAGATAAGCAAAATTTTCTTCGTTAGACTCTTCAATTCTTTACCCAAATAAAGTAAAATAAATGATTCTAAAAGTTTACGCACTTTAGGGAGGCTGGTTTTGGAGATCAATGTTATAGCTGGGGACATAGCTCAAATCGAAGCTGATGCCATCGTGGTAAATATCTTTGAAGGCGTAGAACAACCGGGCGGCGCTACTGCTGCTGTAGATAAAGCTTTGGACAGGGCTATTAGCTCTCTCATTGGTCGAGGCGAAATTAAGGGTAAGTTTGGTGAGGTTAGCATTGTCCACACGTTTGGGAAGCTGCCAGCAGGGATAGTAGCTGTTGCTGGGTTGGGCAAGCGCCAGGATTTCAATGTTGATAAAATTCGCGGGGTGGCCGGAGAATTTTGCCGGTCGCTGCGTAAATTAAATTGCCGTAAGATAGCTACAATACTTCATGGTGCTGGCATATGTGATATTGAGCTTGAAGCCTCAGCTGAGGCAATAGCGGAGGGTGCTCTTCTCGGTCTTTATAACTTTAACAAATATAAAAAGCCTGATTATGCGGATGTCAAAGAAATGCTAATAGTGATGAGGGAAGAGAGTAAAATCCCGATTTTAGAGCCAGCTGTTAACAAAGGAAAAACGATAGCTGAAGCTACCAACTTGGCCCGGAATATGGTTAATGAGCCAGCTAATTACATGACGCCTACCCGGATGGCTGAAGCAGCCAAAGAAATAGCCACCAAATATAATTTGGAGTTCAAAGTCTTTGACTCAAAGGACATGGAGGCGATGGGCATGGAAGCACTCTTAGGAGTGGCGAAAGGAAGCAGCCAGCCCCCACAGCTCGTAACTCTCAGTTATAAAGGAGATGAACGTTCCGAGAAAGCCCTTGGCTTTCTGGGCAAGGGCATAACCTTTGATTCTGGGGGGATTTCCATTAAGCCCTCAGAGGGAATGGGTGAGATGAAGGATGATATGGCTGGCGCTGCTGCAGTCATGGCAGCACTTGGTGCTATTGCTCAGTTAAAACCGCAGATTAATGTCACCGCTATTATCCCGGCTACCGAGAATTTACCCAGCGGCAGCGCCCTGAAACCAGGTGATGTACTAAAGGCGATGAATGGCAAGACCATAGAAGTAATAAGCACCGATGCCGAAGGAAGGCTTATCCTAGCTGACGCCCTGAGTTATGCCCGGAGGCTTGGTTTGTCTCCTTTAATAGACTTGGCTACTTTAACTGGAGCCTGCCGTATTGCTTTGGGTACCCTTTATAGCGGCCTCTTTAGCAATGACCAAGACCTGGCAGATAGAGTCCTCAAAGCTGCTGAAAGAACCGGGGAGAGAATATGGCAAATGCCCATGCCTGATGAGTATAAGGAACAGAACAAAAGCGAGATTGCCAACGTTAAGAATACCGGTAATAGGTATGGCGGGGCTATCACAGCTGCTCTCTTCCTGGCTGAATTTGTTGATAATACCCCTTGGGTTCATCTCGATATAGCTGGCACTGCCTCCTCGAATAAGGAGAGTGGCTACACTGTAAAAGGGGCTACTGGAGTCGGGGTCAGAACCTTGGTCGAGTTAGTTTTGAACGCAGCCGAGGGTCAGGAGACTACGTGATAGTAAAGTGGTTGGGGCATTCTTGCTTTTTGATTACCTCCATGGGTGGTATAAGAATAGTTACTGACCCTTATACTACAGATGGAGGTATTAATTACTCTCCAATTGAGGAAACGGCTGATATTGTTGTGATAAGCCATAGCCACGGTGACCACAGCAATGTTTCGGCGGTGCATGGGACGCCAGAGGTAGTTAAAGGTAACGGCACAAAAACCGCCAAAGGTATTCAGTTTAGAGGCATCGCTACTTACCATGATGCCTCCCAAGGTCAACAAAGGGGGCCCAACACTATCTTTTGTTTCAATGTAGATGACCTAAAGCTTTGCCATTTGGGTGATTTGGGACATGTGCTTAGTCCAGGGCAGATCAATGAAATTGGTGCCGTAGATATACTGTTTATTCCTGTGGGTGGCTTTTATACCATTGATGCATCTGCAGCTAGCCAGGTATGTGGTCAATTGAAGCCGAAGGTAGTTATTCCCATGCATTTTAAGACACCTAAGTGTTCTTACCCTATAGCTGATGTAGAAGGCTTCCTTAAAGGCAAGAAGGATGTGAAAAGGATAGGAGATAGTGAAGCAGAGTTCGAGCGAGAAAGGCTTCCGGCTGTTACCGAAATCGTGCTCTTGCAATCGGCTTTGTAGTTATGAAATTTGGTCTTGGATATGAAGTCAATGATTGTCAAAGATTCTGATTTTGTGTTTTCTCCTCCCCCACAGCTTTCCTGGGCAAGGCGAGTTTTGATCAAACCTTGTGCTGGTTATCCCTTACCCTACCCTGTGACCACAAGCCCCAAACTACTGAATAATATTATCAGAGGGATCAGGAAAGTTAGTAATGCAGATATCCTTATTGCTGATGGGACCCCTAGCGGTGAATCAATTTATCCAATATATCAAGCTTTAGGATATAACTTCCATCATGTCCTCATGCTCGATATCAGGGATTCCATCTTTAAAGAGGTGGAGAATCCTTTGTCTCAATTCTACGCTGTGGAGAGTTTCTGGGTGCCTAATGTGGTGCTGCGCAGCGATTTCCTGATTAGCGTTACTCCCTTTAAGGTTTGTGGCAACTCCGGCCGCTTCAGCGTAGCGAATCTTTTGAGTCTATTGCCTGTGAGCAAATATCAAAGAGGTAAATCAGGTGGTTGGGAAATCCTGTATGAATTAGGGATCGAGAATGTGCTTGCTGACCTCTACTTCACCCTGCCTTTTGATTTGGGCATTATCGAAGCCCGTCAGAAGTTCTTTTACACTGACGACCCCACAAGAGAGGAAGTGGAGGATTACGGGAAAACATTAATTGGCGAACCTCGTGAAATCGATTCTGCCGCTTCTCAAATAGCTGGAGTTGACTCGGAGCATCTGAGACTGATTAATGAGGGTAGGGTTCAACTTGAAGACTAGGCTATGCTAATATCTCACGCTAAAGTCGGTGAACTGACCTGAATAGTCTGACCACTCTATTTCGACCCCCTTAACCCAAGCTCCCGGCGGACCTATCTTAAGCTGCTCAAGTAGTCTGTCCAGCTGCAGCTTCTCCCCTTCAGCCTGAACTTCTACAGCATCGCCGCTGGCTAGGTTGCGGACATAACCTTTTAAACCTAATTTCCTGGCTACATTTCGGACGAAGTAGCGAAAGTAAACGCCCTGCACGCGACCATAGACTGTGGCGGAAAGATGTGCTGCACCAATTATTTTGTCGTTCCGAGCCATTTCCATCATTCTGAGCGGATGCGAATAATCTCTATAGGGTGGGCCTTGTCCAGCCGGCTCAACCCTGCTTCCTGGGTCAAGGACAATGCCTCACGGAATTCTGCGGGTAATATTCGCCGCGCCAAACTTGGGATTTGAAAAGCCCTATAGCAGGGCTGGTATTGAGCCATAATATTGACATAGGTGTTCGGAGAAATTTCCCTGCTGAGGAAATCCACTATCCCTTTTGTCCCTGCCAAACCGCAGGGTAGTACTAGGTGGCGGACTAGAAGCCCTCGTTGAGCCACCCCCTGTTCGTTTATCTTTAGGTCGCCTACCTGCCGGTGCATTTCCTTGATTGCTGCCCTGTTTATCGAAGGGTATCTTTCAATGCCCGATAATTCTTTGGCAGTCTCCTCATCATCATATTTCATGTCCGGCATATAAATATCGACAATACCGTCAAGTATCCTCAAAGTCTCCACCGAGTCATAGCCACCGCTGTTGTATACCAAGGGGAGATGTAATCCTGACTCCACCGCTATCTCCAGCGCCTCCAGGATTTGCGGAACTACGTGACTTGGGGACACCAAGTTTATGTTGTGACATCCTTTAGCTTGGAGGGAGAGCATCATATCAGCCAGCTCTTCTTTGTTCACCTTCTCGCCTTCGCCTAGCTGGCTAATAGAATAATTCTGGCAGAACTGGCATCTAAGGTTGCAATTAGTGAAAAATATAGTACCCGAGCCATGTCTACCCACTAATGGTGCTTCTTCACCAAAGTGAGGCCCATAGCTGGATACTATTGCTTCGCAAGGTGTACGACACTTACCTACATCGCCAGTCAGGCGATTCACGCCACAACTGCGAGGGCAAACGGAGCAACTCTCAAGCAAAGATACAGCTGCTTCTATCCGCTCCCCTAGCTTGCCACTGCGATGAAGTTCTAGGTAAGCTGCCAACGCGTCTATTCCTCGTATTCTTCAGCGGGCTTCCTCTTTTTCTTGATTACCTCTGTCTCTGAATGCGGGATAAATTCCGAAAGCGGCTTTGGCTTTTGCTCCCCTTTCTTAGGTTTCTTTGGCTCTCTCCGTCTGTAGTCTCGTCTACCCATAGCTATACCTCAATTTCTCCCATGCTGCTCTTGCTGCTTGACTCTCAGCAGCCTTCTTACTCTTGCCTGTGCCTCTACCCAGTACTTCTCCTTCTACCAGGATTTCGGCTGTAAATTCCTTATCGTGGTCAGGACCAGCAGTTTCCACCAAATGATATACTGGTGCTGGCTTCTTCTGTCCCTGGATAAGCTCCTGCACCAAGGCCTTGTAGTTTGGGGTCATTTTCCCGGCCTTTATTTTTCTCAATTCCGGTTTAAGCTGCCTGAAAATAAATTTCCTAGCTGCGGCTAGTCCCTGGTCTAAATATATGGCTCCGATTAATGCTTCCATAGCGTTGGCCAGGTTGGTCCGCTTAGCTCTTCCTCCACTTGTCTCCTCGCCTTGCCCCAATAGGAGCCAGGCACCGAGCCTGAGGGAAGAAGCTACTTCAGCCAGGGTATCACGGCAAACCAGAGAAGCACGAATCTCAGTTAGGTCTCCCTCGGGTAGTCCAGGAAACTCTCTATACAGCCTTTCAGCCACTATGAAGTTAAGTATGGCATCGCCTAAAAATTCCAGCCGCTCGTTATCAGGCAGGTCAAAGCCGGGACTTTCATTGAGATAAGATGTGTGCACGAAGGCCTGCTCCAGTAAAGATACCTGGCGGAAAGATATTCCTAAGTCCCTTTGGCAATCATTCCAGTCAATCATTTTGCGAATAAAGTATAGCAACAAAGCCTAGCTAGCTCAACTTGTTGTCCTCGTTCACTGCTTCGACACAGAGTCATTACCCTTCCGGCACAAGTATGTGGGCTGGAATCTGAAGACGGGCAAGCCTTATCGGAGGACATTGGCAGATTTAGGATTGGACGAGCTTACTAAGGACCTGGAGGCTGCAAGTAAACAGCCACCTTCTGGCACTTAGCAATTTTAGGGAGGGATAAGCGGGGATATTCAGTCTACGCAGATGTGATGAGCGGAACCTGGTTTCCCATCATGTCATATGCCTAAGATTTCTTTATAATCCGTATCATAATCTTCAAAACGCCCTCTGTCCTTAAGCAAGTCAAGAGGATAAGGGCGCAAGAGCGATGTCTGCTTCTCAATGCCTGCAGGTTCTTCAGCCATTACTCCCGATTTGTAAAGTTGAGACACATCCTCTGGTGACATGCCTAGGAGTTCGGTCAGTACCTGGTAGTTATGCTCGCCCAGCAACGGTGAAGCCTTGAGCGGCGTTGGTGGTATTCCTGTCGTCTTCCAAGGTAGCCCCATATGGGGCCTTTTACCCACGTGCTCCATGCCAGGTATTTGAGGGAACTGCACCAACTGGAAGTGCTCTCTAGCCCTTAAATGGCTGTCAAGCAAGACTTCCTTGGCATTTAAGACTGCTCCAGCAGGTACCCCCCACTCCTGAAGTAAATGCATAGCCCCACGATGTTCCTTGGTTATTGTCCAGGCCTCGACCAGTCTATCTAGTTCATCCCGATTCTCCCACCGACTGGAACTGTCCCTAAATTTCTTGTCTTGTACCCAATCTGGCTTATCTATTGCTTGGCAAAAGCCGTGCCACTGCTCATCGCAGGTGATAGCTATTGCCAGCCAACTATCCTTGCCCGAGCACCTGTAACAACCATGTGGAGCATAAAAACGATGCTGGTTGCCCTCACAGGTTTTCACCTTTTTATTAATGCTGAAGCCAATAATTGGCTCTGCCAGGCAAAATGTGGTGCTTTCCAATTGAGCCAATCTAATCCACTGTCCTTTGCCGGTTCTTTTGCGAAAGTGTAACGCCGCTGAACAAGCTATGAATGCATTGAGTCCTGCCATGATATCGGTAAAGGTTGCGGGCGTCGTCACCGGTGTCCCCTCAGGGTAGCCTGTCATACTAACCAACCCTGATAGGACATCGATGGTAGGGCCAAAGGCTTTATAATCTCGCCACGGGCCGTCATGGCCAAAGGCGTTCACGGAGAGCATGATTATATCGGCCTTCAACCTCTGCAGCTTTGGATAGTCGTACCCCAGGTTTGCCATTACACGGGGGCTGAACTGTTCAGCGACTACATCGCTGACCTTCACCAGTCTTTCAAAGACCTCCCGCCCTCTGGGCTGTGTCAGGTCCAAAGTTATGTTTTTCTTGTTTAGATTGAGCGCATGATAGCGTCCCCCGGTTTCCCAGAATTTTCCAGTAGGCTGGTTGTCAGCATGTTCCCCATAGCGAGTCACATCCAATCGGTTAGGGGCATCCACTTTAATAACTTCAGCACCGAGTTGCGCAAACAACTTAGTCGCCAGGGGGATGCTCCACACCGTGCCCAGATCGATTATCCTCAGTCCAGTAAATGGCAACATCACAACCTCAAATTATATTCGACTTTCTCAATGCCGCCAGCTCTGTCTTGCTATAGCCTAGATAGCCGCAGTAAATCTCTTCATTGTGCTCCCCGAGCAAAGGCGGCTTGCCGGCTTTCCACGGCGTAGCCATGCTGAAGGGTTGCTTGGGCCATTGCATATCCTGCCCTGCTGAGTCGCTGACCACCTGGTAAAACCCCCGAGCTAGGAGCTGTGGACAATTAATTACTTCGTCCACCTGGCGAACGAAGCCCCAAGGAAATCCTACCGATTGAGCCTTATGAAAAATTTCTTGGGCACTTTTGTCACTGAAGATGGAGAGCAGGATGTCCTTTAACTCTTCAATGTGCTCAGTTCGGGTAGTAAAGTTGTTGAATTTCGGGTTGTCTAACTCAGGACGTTCCAACACGACTCTGGCTAATGTCCCCCAATCAACATAGCCATAGGTTAGAGGGTAAACGAATCCATCCTGAGCAGGCAAGAGGCTGTAACCAAGTTCCGCAGAGTCTGTTTTCGGAGTTCGCCTAGGTATGGCACCATAGTAGCTATACGAAACCAGGGGATAGAACAGACTGAAGGCCACGCTCTCCATCAATGAGATATCCAGGTGTTGCCCAGCATCTGCGTCATAGGTAGCCGCCAACGATGCCGCCGCTCCAGCAGCCCCAGCGTAATATTGGGCCAGATGGATTCCGGACTTCACAGGCTCACGGTCATAGGAGCCAACCAGATACATATAGCCTCCCAGCGCCTCAGCTATGATCTCGGTTGCTTTATAGTCCCTGTACGGCCCATATTGGCCAAAATTGGATATGGAAACCATAATCAGTTTGGGATTGATTTTGGCTAAAGAATCGTAACTCAAACTTAAACTCGGCATTACCCGCGGCTCAAAATTTTCTAAAAGCACGTCAGCGTCCTTAATCAGCTTCTTGAAGATCTCTTTTCCAGACTGCGTTTTTAAGTTCAGGGTGATGCCTTTCTTGCCAGCATTAAGGAAGCTGAACATGCCGCTTCTTTCGGAGTCGGGCTTATCGTCTAGGAAGGGGCCAAGCCTTCTAGCTGGGTCCCCTCCAGCAGGTCTCTCCACTTTGATGACGTCGGCGCCTAATCCGCAAAGCAGCTTGGTGCAATACGGCCCGGCAATATAGTGGGACAGGTCGATTATTTTCATGCTAGATAAGGGGTACTCGCTCATCTCTTTTCCTCTTTGTGATCTTGTTGGCTAATCAGCCCATATTATCGCCTTATACGGCGCTCTATTTGAGCCAATGGTCCATTTCATTTATGGTTTGCTAGATTATAAAGCAGGTGATATGGCACTACAGTGAGCTTAGTAACCTTTGTCAGCTACGCTGATAATCCTTTCCTGGACCTGTTCCAGGAAGCTGGTATCAAGTTTGAGCTACACAAAAAGCCGCTCTCTAGGATAGCTCACCTGCCCAGAAACATTCTTTGCTCTCGTGTTTCCTTATTAATGTCTATAATCTTCATATCATATGCTGGCCTCTCGGTACTTGACACAGGGGGTCCATGACCCAAGTGGCCTGCTGCATCCTTTGCATGAACCCAGTCCTTGACGTTGTCTGCAGTAAGTGTTGGCAAGGTACTCGAACACCTTGGCGTTTCGGATTGCGAATGCGATTTCCTCGGCAATGGAAAGCAGTATGGAATGCTCATCTTCTGTGAACGAGTCTCCATCAACTTTGTTCAAGACCTCCAGTACGCCAACTCGCTCTTCACCTGCGACGAGAGGAATAGCAATCATATTTCTTGTCTGGAAGCCGGACTCCGAATCGATCTTCCCATAAAACCTGGGATCGTTTGGGACGTCATTGATGACCTCTGATTGCTGCGCTTGTAGGACAGAACCGGCTAAGCCCTTATCAGCGGGCAAAGTTGTAGTCATTAATACTGGTTTCGCCGGTCCTTCGACTTGGTAGAAGAGAAAATTCCTTTTCTCATCATCAAGGAGAAGGACAGATGCCGCCTCGGCGGAAACTGCCTCCATAGAGCAGTACAAAGCTGCTTCTAGCAATTCATGAAGGCTGAGTGACTGAGCCAGCATGGAACTCACTGTCAGGTATGTGTTCAGGTGTATGAGTTCCTGATCTGATTTCATGCGCTCTGCCAGACGGCTGACTGTATTAGCCATTAAGCGGAGAAGTCTCTCCCATAGAGCTGGCGGGGTCGAGGTTGCGCCCTGTTGCATTGTCAGTCCTATCAAACCGACGTAGGTCTCCCCGGCTGGCAAGGGGTACAACACAAGGTCAGCGGCCATTCCCAAAGCCTCTGGAGCAGATACTGAAACTGGCGACGGGGCACCCTGGCTCGAGATCTGATCGAATTGCCCGGCGCATAGCTTCTCTATCTGGGAAGCTGTCTCCGGTTGGAATCCGTGTTGAAAGAAGTGCCTGAAAGGCAGACGTGAATCGACTACGTAGAGGAAAGCCGAATCTGAGTGCATCATATCGGCAATAATCGGGAGTACAAGTTGGGTAAATTCCTCAAGATTCTGCGTCACGACGGCGATTTCAGCCAGTTCCATCAGTTGCTCTTCATTACTTGACATAACCAACCTCCAGATGAGACCTTAGTGAAGCAATCTGCATGCGATTAATAACGAACCTGTCACCCCCTGCTTGAGTATAATCCCAAGCCTTGGATGAATTCCAATTATATAGTTTGTATGACGAGAAGTTTGGCAGGTTCCTGTCGTACCTTTCTTATGGCTAGCGAAGCAAATATGCGCCCGAAGTAATCTCGGCATCAGCCTGCCGTGCCTTTGTGTTATTACGCTCAAAGCAAATCCTACGTTACGCATTTCCTAATGCCTTACTTTGCACACCCTCGTCACCTTCTCCCTATGTCCTACGCTCCAGCTTGAACTCAAACTGGCAGCAGATCTCGTGAGGGCTTTTCCGGGGAGGCATCTTGGGCATAGTGACAACTATGTCGGGGTTTATCTGCTTGGCGTATGCGTTTGCCGACGCTGGTTCCATTACCTGACATATGGGCTCTATCATTTCTGGCTCCTTACTCTCAAAACGAAGCAGCGCCGGGCAACGCTTGATCGTCAGCAGCGCATGATTCCTGCTCTTGAGGTCTATTTCGTAGTCGAACATGCCGTGGGGAATCATTGCAGTCAGTTGAAAAAACTTCATTACATCGGTAACATCATTTCCCTTCAGATTTAGAACACCCAAGATTCTCGCCGTTTCAAACGGGGGGAATTTGTTTACCCACATATCATAATCGATAGCGTAGGCTGCCTCGGTGCCAAACCTTTCTTTTACAGCGGAGTACCAAAGCCCATCTGCCATTATGTAGCACCTGGCGTATTCCACCAGCAACCGAGCCAGGAATTCCTTAGAAAAATCCTCGTATTTTATGTTGGGAATGAAATCCCCGCCGTAGTCTTTTAGTTCTGCCATCTTGACCCTCCTGTTCTTGATTTGATCTTATTTAAGCCAAATGCGAATTTAATTCCAACCGTAGCCTCACCTCCTGCTATCACAATACGTAATCTGACCTGAGTCCAGGTGTGGACTATCTGAGACCTGGCGACTTTTTCAATTCTACTCCAGAATAGAATTGAGAGGCAACCTGCCCACACTTCGCTTTGGCCTCACGAAATTTGCCTTAGAGTGTGTTCGGCATTGGAGCACAATGCTGCCAAGGGAATAACTTCCAAACTAAGTGTGACCCGCTAATGGAACATACTGCACCATGAATCCACAGCCCTAATTCCAGTCTTCGAGGTAATTCAGCCCGAAACTTAACAAGGAGATAATTGTATCACTGAACCATTTCGGGCTGAACAAATAGCCAAATAGTGCAGTCTATATGGGGGGCGCTGTGGAAAATTCCTACCGCACCTTCCCTCTGGCTAGCGAGGCAAATATGCCGCTGAAGCAAAGAATGGCAAAAATGATGAACGACGTCTTCATGCTTTCCTGGAAAAGCGGATAGTATTCGGGCGTAATCTGAACTCTCCCAATGTATAGGGCAAACATCAGCATAGCAAGCCCCATGCTGAAGACCATGCCAACCTGCCGCATCGTTGCCAGCGTCGCCGAGGCCACTCCATAAGCCGCCTTTGGTGCAGAACTCATAACCGCGTTGGTATTGGGAGACGAGAAAAGAGCAAAACCGAAACCCATCAAGGTCAAATTGCCGATGATTAACCCCAGGGAAGTTTTTTCATTTAAAAAGATAAAGACGGCAAGCCCTACGGTGAGCAAAGCCATTCCTATTGAGGCAATTATCCTTGGTTCAATCCTATCCGAAAACCTGCCGGCAAGCGGTGAAAAGATGGCCTGCATGGCGGGCATGGCTACCAGAATTAAGCCGGCGTGTTCAGGATTGAATCCTTTCACATACTGCAAATAAAGACTTATGAGGAAGGACACGGCAAATGTGGCACTGTAGATAATCAATGCTGCCAGGTTGGAAAAGGTGAAGGCTCTACTGTCTCGGAAGAGGCTTATATCCAGGAGCGGGCTTTTGATTTTCATTTCCCGTCTGATGAATGCTGAAAGCCCTACGGCGCCTCCGACAATCAACCAAACCCCTAACATCGCTGGCAGGAGAGTAAAACCGTAGACCAGCGCCACAATTGCAAGGCCGTAGATTATGGAGCCGGCGAAATCGAACTTTTCTCCCTTTGCCCCAGTCCATTCTCCTTTCAACTTCCATAGTACGATGCCAATAACTATCAATCCCAGGGGCACATTTATGAAAAAAATACTCCTCCAGCCGAGATGCTGCGTGAGAATCCCACCCAGAACCGGCCCTAAAGAAAGGCCAGTGTAAGTTGCCGCGACATTTATCCCCAGGACTTTCCCCCTTTCACTGGCAGGATATACCGTAGTAAGCAATGCTACTGCGGTCCCGGCAAGCATAGAAGCGCCTATTCCCTGCAAAACACGAAAAGAGATGAGCATGGTGGCGGAGCTTGCTATACCTGCAAGAAAGGATGATATAGTGAAGATAACTATGCCGCAGGTGAAAATCTTCTTCCTGCCATACATGTCTGCTATCCTGCCAAAAGGAACAAGAAAAGTTGCCGAGGACAGAAGGTAAGCGGTAGCAATCCAGCCTAAGGTGACTGCATCCAATGATAGTTCTTTCCCGAGTACAGGAAGGGCAATATTCACAGCGGAGAGCATAAAGGGGAAGAGAAAGGAAGCCATCGTGGCGACAAGAAGTACCACTCCTTTACCGTTACCACCACCCCTAGGGCCATCCATAATCAGCCATTCTAACTTATTTAGTGAGCACCATTCTAGTTCTCACTGGCATTCTTTAAGCAGTTACTTTTCGCTTTGCAGCCCCATCGCATTAGAGAAGTGGTCGTTTTATGGTCACAAAGTCGGAAATACTAGGCAATGATTGCCTTAGTGGAAATATCGCTGTAAACTTCTAGTCCTCCGTAATTTGGCATCAGAGAACGCAGGGAATCGAATAAAATGTTTTCAACGAAGGCAGGAGCGACCAAGCTACTAATTGGTGTAGTCGTTGGCTTAATAATAATTAAGGTAGTCGTTGGCTGGCTAACCGGCAGCATCAGCATACTGGCCCAGGCAGCCGACAGCTTATTGGATTTATTTGCCGGAATAATTACCTTCTCAGCTATTCGCATTGCGGCCAGGCCAGCTGATGCGGAACATCCATATGGCCATGGTAAGGTAGAAGATGTGGCCGGCGCTATGCAGGGGATTCTCATCTTTATCGCTGGCGGACTGATAATCTATTCGGCAATAGGCCGGATAATAAAAGGCTCTAGCATTGAACTAGTCGAAGGCGGGATAGCTGTGATGGTGGTTTCCATTGTGGTCAGTATCTTCCTATCTCGCCATCTACTAAGGGTTTCCCGGACTACTGGCTCGGTAGCATTGGAGGCTAATGCACATAATATTGCCACTGATGTCTACTCCGCCTCAGCCGTGTTGGTGGGACTGGCGATAGTACGATTCACCAATCTCAATGTCATTGACTCTATGATTGCTATCGGAGTTGCGGTTTACATCCTGAAAATAGCGGTTGATACCATCCGTAAGCCGATATCGGGACTGCTTGATGAAAGGTTACCTCCTTCACAACAGGCAGTTATTGAAGACAGTCTGAGGAAACATAGCCATGAGGTGTCCGGCTTCCACGCACTACGGACACGCCGGGCAGGAAGCCAGAGCTATATAGACCTTCATTTGGTAATGGCTAGAGACATCAGTCTGGAGCAGGCTCATCAAATATGTGACCAAGTTGAGGCCGAAATACAAAGTGCGCTCCGCGAGGTCAGTGTAACTATTCATGCTGAGCCGTGCAACGATGAATGTGAACAATGCACCGCAATCTGCTCAAGACGCCGACCCAGCTAGTTACCCTCGAAAAACTTCGTTTTCAGGGTGCCCCACATCTATCCATTGGTATTTCCGGGGTCCCCATGAAAAAAGCAAAGCGAATTTTTCATGGGGTATTAGCTAAGACAAATGGTCTTTTTGGTTACTTCAAATCCAGGCAGGGCCAGAAACTAAGGCCCTAAGAACCCCAGTTGCTGGAGCAGCCACCCCCCACCGTACACTATGGCGAAGCCAATGGCCAGGCAGATCAAGACTATGACTGGGCCTCTGAGAAGGAATTTCTTTATCATAGCAAGCACCTGGCTTTAACTTGACTGCTTGTGGGCTTTCTCGGTCTTGGCTCTTTGGGATACAGCGTCCTTATATACTCTTGCCAGGCTCTTGCCATGCTGGGGCATCTTAGCCTTTTCCTTTGCTCGCCGCCTTTCTCTTCGTTCTTGCTTGGTTTCCTTGGCGGGCCGACTCTGGTCTGAAAGCTGCTTGTTTACCACTTAATTTCATATGAGCCAAGTGTAAAGTCGAGGTCCTCTTGAAAAGCGGAGATTTTCTCCTGGGGGAGAAGAGTTTCATCTGCGTCAAGGAGCATTTTTGCTTCGTCCTGGGGTGAGCCTATGATACGTACGCTGCCGCATTCTTTCTGGTCTTTCTCTTGCTCGGCCGGCGTTTTTAGTGCCAATGTGGTACGCGATTGCGTCGCGCCACTGGGGAGACCATATGTCTGTGACTCCGTCTCGACAACTACAATGCCTTGTTTCTGCAGCAAGTCTCGTACCTCGTCGCAGAGCATCTCAGGATTTAAGCCTCTGTAAGTCTTCTTAATTTGGATCGCCATCTCTCCTCCTACAAAATATTATAGCATTTTATAGGTTTTTTCTTCTTTCTTAATTTCAACGGCAACATGATATAATTGGAATCTGAAATGAAGAAAGAATTGATGAAAATCTTAGCCTGTCCTGTGTGCAAAGGGGATTTGCAGCTTAAGGTGGATAAAGAAGAGGGGGAAGAAATAATTATCGGCTCCCTTTATTGCTCCACCTGCAACTATTCCTATCCCATTGTGGACACAATCCCCAATTTGCTGCCACCAGACCAACAAACTTAGTTTAAGGGCTGTAGGTTACCCCGGTTGTGGGCGATTCCCAAACCTCTATACTCACTAATTTCACCGGAGACCCTGAAAAGTGGGGCTGGAGTGCACCATATATAGTGGCAGCGATATTCTCACTGGAGGGCCCAACCTTATCAAGGGGGGACACATCATTCAGGCAAGTATGGTCGAATCGGGCTAGAATTTCCCTCAGGTACTGCTTTAACTGGGCGAAATCATAAGCTATACCGGACTCATCGACCTTGGCTGCTTCCAAACGAGCTACTACCTTAAAACGATGGCCATGTAGATTTTCACACTTACCATGATAGTTGGGGAGATAGTGCGCAGCATCAAAGTGCTCTTCCACGAATAGTTGATACATCGAATCCTCCTCTGTATTTTCGCACTCCGTTTTGTCCTTTAACATTTTTAGCCAATTCGGCAATACTCTTCTCAAGCTTAGGATGAACCAAGTCCGGGGCGATTTCAGCCAACGGTATAAGAACGAAAGCCCGTTCTTTCAGGCGGGGGTGCGGGATAACTAAATTATCGGTTTTAATAATCTTGTTGTCATAGAAAAGGATATCTATATCGATAGGGCGGGGTGCATTTGGGAAGCTGGGAACCCTGCCCATTTTGGCTTCAATTTCTTTGGCCAGATGAAGAAGCTCTTCAGGACGCAGCCTGGTTGTAATTCGGCAAACTAAGTTAAGAAATGAGGACTGTTCCCTGTAGCCTACAGGCTCAGTTTCATAAATGGATGAGACCTCCTCAAGATTTACTTCTTGAGAAAGCAGCGTTAAAGCCTGGCACAGGTTTTCTTCCCGCTCCCCCATGTTCGAGCCCAGACAAAGATAGGCAGTAGCTAAGTCGCTCACACACTCCTGATAATGGCGTCGCTCATCTTGCATACTCGTACCATTTCCTCAACGTCGTGTACCCGAACGATATCAGCGCCTTTGGCAATGCCGATAGCTATGGTGGCTGCCGTTCCCTCTAACCGCTGGTCGCTGGGTGGAACGAATGCCACTCCCCTGGTCCTTTGTTCAGTAGTTAAATCAAGCACCCAGCCTATAAATGACTTGCGTGAGCTGCCCAGAAGGATAGGCCTGCCCAGCACCTTAAGTTCTTCCAGGCGCCGTAAAATTTCCAGGTTCTGCTCCTGCGTCTTACCGAAGCCTATGCCGGGGTCGATAATGATATTCTTTCGGGGTACTCCTGCGCTTAGCGCTTGCTCTATAGCTCTTTTCAAGTCGGAAATAACTGTAGGGACGATGTCCCGGCAAGGAGCTGAACCACGCTGATTGCTCATTAAGACAATCGGTACTCCCTGTCGAGCTGCTAACTCGGCCAGCTTCGGCTCCTTCTGCAATCCCCAGATGTCGTTTATCATACTAGCTCCGACATTCAAAGATTGGTGGGCTACTTCCAGCTTATAGGTATCTACACTTAGTGGCACTGATATCTCATGGGCTAGTCTCTCGACGACAGGAATCACCCGCCGTAATTCTTCGTCGGTTGAAATCGGAGTTGAGCCAGGACGAGTGGACTCCCCACCAATGTCAATTATGTCTGCCCCTTCAGAGGCTAGTCTTTTTCCCTTAGCCACAGCCCCTTCAACGTCTGCCAGCCCATCGCCAGAGAATGAATCCGGGGAAACATTTATCACGCCCATGACATAAGTTCGCTCGCCCCAGTAAAAGACGCTCCTGCCACATTGAGTAGAACCCAGCTTGCTTGATTTGTAATCGGGCATTTTATTGATTATACACACAATTATACCAAACCGATGAATAACAGATTAAGACGCTAGATGAAGTCTATAATGAACTCCACTTTTGGGCACGAAGACCTAATCATAACTTTAGGAAAACCTGCCTCCCGCGATAGAGCCCAAATTGCCAAGTCGGTGAAGTTTGAGGATAGGTGGGGTTAAAATCAGGTGAGCTTGCGAGACTAATTCATTTCTGCCTAGCGGATTGAATGAAGTTGATTAGCAGCAATATGAGCAATATAACCCCGGCAATGTAGAATATGTGGAAGTACACGTCATCGATACCTGCCTTCAGCACAGCTACCAAATTTGTCGCTAGAGAAATCACAAATACCGCCGTCGAAATGACCCAGTAAGGGAACTCTATCGATTTGGCAAGTCTTCGATATATTCTTTGCCCCCGCCAAACATCCACACACAAGGTGAAAGCCCACCCTAGCAAAATGAAGCCAAAAACCATGTATGTCCAGTAGGGGAGAAACGGGAATCCGCTTACCTCTCCCTTCTGGACGAGAGCTGCTTGTTGTACCACAAGCAGGCTAGCGAAGAAGTAGATTGGTACTTGTGATACCACAAAGTTCCTCATTAGATTATCATTGTTCCCTTTAATCTGTGCTTCACCTTTAAGTTGCTTGAGCCACTTCTGTAACACTATCTTATTTATTCGTGCTTGCCCTGCTAGGCCATCGAACCGCCTCTTGGCTAAACTCAGCACTTCTGGTTCACTCAGTTTCACTGATTCTCCTTTACCTGACAGCGTAACCACAAAAGCTTCAATATTCTCAATGAAGTCATTGAAAACACTGCAAAGATGCTTTATAGAACGTATTACTCCCTGCTTTTTTCTATCTATAATCAGACGTATCTCGCCGCTTTCCACAGCATAGTTACAGGCTTCGAGCTTCATCCTGTATGGTATAAGGCCCATAAGTTCACCCTTGGTGTACATTTGTTGAATTGCCTTGTCCAAAGCATCTAAGCGTCCCATATTGAAGCCTATTTCCTCGTAAATTTCCTGCAGCAGAGCTGCCTTTGCTTTCCGTTCCTTCTTACGTTTTATAATCCGCTCCGAACCAAACCACAGTGAGAAGGATAGAATAACGCCAAGGAACACTGGCACGAAATCTCGCACGAAATCATAATTCTCTAGCACTTATAGAGACCTTTCCAGATGCATGCAGCCTGACTATCCATCAGCCACAGCATACATCCTAATCCTATTATACCACTAGGTCAGTGAAGTTTGAGGATAGCTTGAAGATACATCGGAGTATCAAGCAACTTTTGAGAAGGGATTTGGCTTTTAGAATAGGGAGAAAGGACGCTCCCAGCGAGTGTGAACTATTCTTATGTTTGATTTCTTGGCTCTTTGTTTGATACTGTCCGAAAGCTCGGAAAGCGGGGTAGCTGTATAGATGATAGCCTCACTGACTTTGCAAGCCTTCTTGTAGTCCTCTAGCTGTCGAAGGTCACCAACGGTGATTCTTCCACTCTTAGCATCCACCAGAGTTACCGTTCCCTTCTTCCGATTTGTCAATCTAAAATCAACCTTAATCTTCATTCCTTTGCTCGTGATTGGACTCTGTGTCTCTAAGTTCCATTCAGCCTTGGGATATTTTCTCTTCAGCGATCTTTCTACATGCTCCTCAAAGACTTTGGCATCTGATTTTATCCAAAACATCCTGAACCTCCTCAACTTGTGATTTTCGCACCCGCATGTATCTACATCCTCCTCATCAACTACCACAAGCCTTGTGAAGGTTTCTTTGGCTTACCAGCATCGCTCCTCTTCTTTCTCCACCTTCCGCTCTTCGTTCGAGAACGAGGCTGCTTGCCCACATGAGGGATACTTCCGCCTGCTCGTCTATCTGCTTCTGGCATTTCTCCACCTCCTTACATTTTATTGTACCCTCTAGTTTTACGCATTGGTATATTAGGTCACTTCCAATTTTTCTGGTTGGGCTACTCATCAAGTACTCCAGTCATCGTATTGATTATAGCAGAGGAGAACATTAAAATAGTAAGGTAAATAGGCAGCAAAAGCTTAATAGCGGAAGCACTTGAACCTAAATGGGCAAGACATTAGCCGAAAAGATTTTAAGCCTTAAATCGCATAGCAAGGCCAAAGCTGGAGACATCGTTATTGCTGAAGTGGATTTGGCTTTTGTCCAGGATACCACTGGCCCCCTGACCATAAGGCAGTTCCAGGAAAGCGGTTTCCAGGTTCTGGCCAAGCCGCAACAAACAGTGGTATTCCTGGACCATGCTGCCCCTAGTCCCGGTGCGCAGCTTTCTAATGACCATATCTTTCTGCGCCGCTTCGCTAAGGAAACTGCTTGCTGTATCTATGAGGTGGGCGAAGGAATATGCCACCAACTGGTAGCGGAGCAATTTGCCAACCCGGGAGATGTTATCCTCGGCTCAGACTCCCATACCGTTACTGCCGGTGCTTTAGGAGCTTTTGCCACCGGCATGGGTTCCAGCGATGTTGCTGTGGCCCTGGCACTGGGCAAGACCTGGTTTCGCGTGCCGGAAAGTTTTCTCATTAATCTCACTGGCAACTTTCCCCGGGGAGTTTATGCCAAAGACTTGATTCTATATCTCATTGGCCAGATTGGCGCCGATGGTGCTAATTACAAGGCTTTGGAATTTGGGGGTGAGGCTCTGGCTCAGATGATTATGTCACAGCGTCTAACCATAGCCAATATGGCTGTGGAAGCCGGGGCCAAGGTTGGCCTATTTCCCAGTGATAAAATCACCCGGGACTTCCTCGTAGAGCATGGACGGGGCGACGGCTACAAGCCGCTATATCCCGATGCCCAGGCAAATTATGAACGGGTCATATCCGTGAATCTCAGCCAGCTTGAGCCAATGCTCTCTCTTCCTCACGCTGTGGATAATGTCCTTCCAGTGAGTAAGGTAAAAGGGGTCAAAATCCAGCAGGCGTTTATTGGCACCTGCACTAACGGACGTCTGGAAGATTTGGCTGTGGCTGCTGAGATTCTCCAGGGCAAGAAGAGACACCTCGATACCAGATTGCTCATAGCGCCAGCCTCTCGGCAGGTGCTTATCCAGGCCATAGAGAAAGGCTATATCCAGAGTTTAATCGAGGCTGGAGCGGCTATTCTGCCACCGGGCTGCGCTGCCTGCCTCGGTCTCCACCAGGGGGTGTTGGGAGATGACGAGGTTTGCCTTTCCACCGCCAATCGTAATTTTAGAGGAAGGATGGGCAATCCAGAAGCTATGATATACTTAGCCAGTCCAGCTACCGCTGCCGCTTCAGCCATCAGGGGCGAGATTACTGATCCCCGGGAACTTCTGTGATGTCCGATTTAGTGCTTAAGGGTAAAGCCATAAGACTGGGTGATAACATCTCCACAGACGATATCATTCCCGGCAGATTTGCCCATCTGAGGAGCAATCTGCCTGAGCTCGCCAGGCATGTCCTGGAGGAAACTGTGCCTGAATTCGCCTCAAGAGTAAGGACATTGTCATTGCGGGCTGAAGGCAAAGCAATCTTGGTGGCGGGCAAAAACTTCGGTTTGGGTTCCAGCCGGGAACATGCCCCGGTGGTAATCAAAATGTCGGGGGTAAGCGCCATTTTAGCCAAATCGGTAGCCCGCATCTTTTTCCGAAATACCATAAATGAAGGATTGCCTGTCTTGCTCTGTGACACCGACAAAATAGATGACGGCGATGAGCTGGAGATAAATTTGACCAGTGGTATGATTGCTAATTTAACTTCTGGTATTACATTGAACTGTAGTAAAATGCCACCGATAATGTCTGCCATCCTTGAGGAGGGTGGGCTTATTCCTTATATACGGAGGCATAGGGACTTTGTTCTACTTTGATGGCAGCGGGTTAAAGTGGTGTTACGGCTATTGTGAAACGGAGAGTAACCTTTATCCCTGGCGATGGCATAGGGCCTGAAGTGGCTGAAGCGGCACGGCGTGTGCTGGAAGCTACGGGGGTCGAGTTCCAATGGGATACTATTATCATAGGTAGCCAGGCCCAAGATAAGTTCGGTACACCTCTTCCAGACCAGGCTCTCCAGTCTATCAGGAAGAACAAAGTCGCCCTTAAGGGACCAGTGACCACACCTGTAGGCAGTGGGTTCCGAAGCGTCAACGTAGCTTTGAGACAGACATTGGACCTTTATGCTTGTCTTCGTCCTTATAAGGTTTACCCCGGCATGAATACGCCGTTCCGAGACGTAGACATAGTGGTGGTGAGGGAGAATACCGAAGACCTCTATGCTGGCATTGAATTTGCCAGGGGTGATTCAGGAACAAAGCGGTTGCTGGAGTTCGTCCTTGATGCCACTGGAGAAAAGATAAAGGAAGATTCTGCTGTGAGCTTAAAGGTAATATCTCAAACAGCTAGCAGGCGAATTGTCAAATTTGCTTTTGAATATGCCAGGCAAAACGGCAGAAAAAAGGTCACCGCAGTTCATAAGGCCAACATACTCAAATTCTCCGACGGACTTTTCCTGGATGCTGCCCGTGGAGTCGCCGAAGAGTATAACGACATAGAATTCGGCGATATGCTTCTGGATACAACCTGCATGGAGCTGGTAAGGAAGCCCCAGCTATTTGATGTCCTTGTCTTGCCTAATTTCTATGGAGACTTTATTTCCGAACTCTGTGCCGGGCTGGTTGGCAGCATGGGTATAGCTCCTGGAGCCAACATTGGGGATGACATAGCCGTTTTTGAACCTACCCACGGAAGTGCCCCCAAATATGCCGGGCAAAATAAGGCCAATCCGATGGCCATGATGCTCTCTGGAGTGATGATGCTGCGTTATCTGGAAGAGAAGGAGAGCGCCGATAACTTAGAAAGCGCTATAGCTGAGGTCATAGCTGAAGGCAAGAATGTTACCTATGATTTGAAGCTCGACCCCACCTCTGCGGCAGGTACCAGCCAGGTCGCCGATGCAGTGATAGAGAAGCTAAAACCTTTAAGGTAGCTTATAACACTGGCAGGCCACAGGCCTTTTTGACCAGCCTCTGAGACCTCACTCGAGCTGTTTTTTGACTTGCCTAGGTATTACAAGCTACCATATCAAAATGAGTGCAAAAACTGCGCCCGAGTTAGCCCTTTTCCCCTTAACGGCTGAGATAACTAAAAAAGGCCATCTCTGCATAGGCGGCTGCAATGTTGTCGAGCTGGCTGAGGAGTTCGGCACGCCACTTTATCTTTTCGATGAATTCACCCTCCGCCATAAGTGCCGTGAATTTAGAGATGAGTTCTGCAAATATCATCCTGATACCTTAGTCATTTATGCCTCTAAAGCCTTTCTGAATAGAGCCTTGGCTCTTATCTTCCAGGAAGAAGGCCTGGGACTCGATGTTGTCTCCGGTGGGGAACTTAGTATTGCTCATTCAGTAGGTTTTCCCTTGGGTAAGGTCTATTTCCATGGCAACAACAAGACGCCGCAGGAGCTAAATCTTGCCCTGGATTTGGGAATTGGCAGAGTTGTGGTGGATAACTTTTATGAGCTTGAGCTGCTTAATAAGCTGGCCAAGGGGAGAGGGATTAGCCAGAATATTTTGCTCCGTCTCACCCCTGGGGTTGACCCTCACACTCATCAATAC
>DAOUMB010000040.1:0-9948 GCA_034414335.1 Dehalococcoidia bacterium | reverse complement strand
GAGAATTTGGTCATTATGGACATGGCGGTCATTTTAGAATGGAGGCTCTGGTAAGGTCCCCTGGGTGATTTTGAAAGACGAGCAGAAGCAGGCATTGCACCACGAGCCTGGTGTGGAAAGAAGAAAGCTTCAAGACCGGATATTGAAGCTCAAGGAATCGGGCAGACTATACAAACCTCCGCAAAATCCTCTTTATGAAGGATAGGTCTATACCTGCCCTTTTTTCTATTGCCAGAAGCATGGCTATGTCTTCCCTGTCAAAGCTCCTGGTCAACATGATGGCCAGGCCGTAAGCGGCATAATATACGATAAATAGCACGGGGAGCATCCACCAAACAACAGTAACGAACCTGGTAAAGATAAAGTCGAAAAGAAATATTAAAGCCAGAGAGGTCAGCGTTGGCTTCAGTAGGTTTTTGCTGAAAGGCTGTATTTTAGCCAGCGAGTACAGCCTCCCGCTATTCATGAAATTGCCGCACATTATAGAAGCCAGCGAGGCAATAGCGGCTCCTTCAATGCCCAGCGGTGGAATCAAAGCGGCATTCAGCCCGACATTCAGCACCACAGCCGCTGTCGTAGCCCACATAACAAATCGAGGATGTCCCATAGCAATCAAGGTAGTCCCATTAGGTCCTAAGAAGTTGCTGAGAATGAAACCAATGGACAGGATTCTGAGTGCGCCTGCTGCCGAGACATAGTTGGCACCAAACAAAAAGCCCAGCGCTGTTTCAGGGAAAAAGAACAAGACCAGAAACAAGGGCATGGTGGCTGCGCAAAGCCACTTGGTCAAAATGGCGAAATTCCTCCTCATTTCAGCTATGGCGCCCGCGGCCCATAACGCGGTGGTAACTGGCAGGTACATCAACTGCATCGCCTGTAGAGGGGCCGCAATAATGGCAGACGGAGGGCTAGCCGCATTATACAGTCCCACGTCGATGGCGCTCTTGAAGCTGCCCAGCATCAGGGTATCCGTCCAGCCAATAATCAGATACAGCATCTGCATGGCAAGCAAGGGCAGGGAAAAGAAAAGCAGTTCCCTGGCCGCCGGATTCCCCCACAGGCTGGTGCGAAATTTTATAGGGACGGGAAGCCGCCTGCTGGCATACATAACCGTAACAGCACAGGTTATGACCATCGAAGCCAGGAAAGCGTAGTATACGCCAGTAAACGGCAAGTTGATGAAAACAACGGGCAAGAGAAATACCACGAAGAGCCCGCTTCTTAGAACCTGCTGAAAGTAGACCGTTGGTTTCACGTCAGCGAAGCCCGTGAATATAGACGTAAAGACGCTTATCACCGTCAAAAATGGCAGACCGAGAGAGAATAGCTTAAGGGGGAAGGCCAGGCTTGCATCGTGGAAGATTCTGGTGGCAAGGATATCCGAGGCAAAGAAAATGACAGCAGATAAGACGATGCTCGCCAGGAGAGCAAAGTGGAGGGAGGCGGGGATGAGGTTCTGGACCTTTTCCATGTCCTTTTGCCCCCTGGCATGGGCGATGCTCCGGCTGACCCCCCGGCTCATCCCCAGAATGGCAATTGTGGCAGCAATATTGAATACCGCAGCGCCCAGGGAATAGACTCCATAGTCAGCTTCTACCCCATGCCTGGCAATCAGAAGCCTGACGATAAAGAAAAGAAGCCTGGCTGCTAGAATGCCAACAAGGGCCCACCCGGTACCTCTAGTGATTTTTGCCAGGGAATCGTTGAAAGGTTCTTGCATGGGAATACTGCCTTCCCATTATAGCTTGTCCTGCTTGTCCAAAAAAAGATAGCCTCTGTATGTCTGCTTCTCCCATAGAAACATTTTGGTCTCGTGCGTTAACCTCTTCGCTCTAGCGACAAGAAAAGATATAATAACAGCACCACGATTCTCACTGCCCTTGTGGGAGGAAGATAGAGGTAGAGGAATTTATATGAAATTGTGCAGAATAATACATATGCACGGTAAGCATCAATATCAGGAATAGAATCATGAAACTCATAATAAATTTCACTCCCACAGGCATGATTCCAACGAAAGAAATGACGCCGCATGTTCCCATAACCGTCCAGGAAATTGTGGAGGATGTCCATCAAGCTGTTGAAATTGGCATTACTATGGTCCATTTACATGCGCGAGATGAACATACGGGTGAGCCGACGTACAGGGCTGAAGTGTACAACAAGCTCATCGCCGGCATTCGTAAGTTCTCGAAAGACCTGGTGGTCTGCGTATCTTTGAGTGGACGCGACTTTACAGAGTTCGAAAAACGTGCCGAGCCCTTGATGCTCGAAGGAGATGTAAAACCAGATATGGGGAGCCTGACCTTGAGTTCAGTGAACTTCAATCAACAGGCCAGCATAAATTCCCCCGAAATGATACAGTCGCTTGCCCGGGAAATGAAGCGCCGGGGAATCATGGCAGAACTGGAGGCGTTCGATGCCGGCATGATAAACTACGCCAAGTATCTGGAGAGCAAGGGGTGGCTTGAAGTGCCACACTATTTCAACCTGATACTCGGTAACATCGCCTGTGCTCAGGCCGATATATTACATGCCGGCATAATGATTCGTGATTTGCCGCCCAACTCACTCTGGAGCCTGGGCGGAGTTGGCGATAACCAGCTAATGATGAACTCAATCGCTATTGCTATTGGCGGCGGGGTGAGGCTCGGTCTTGAAGATAACATCTGGTATGACCTGGCCCGCACAAAGCTGGCGCACAACTCCGACCTTATCCATCGTATCCACAGACTTGCTGAAGATAATGAAAGGAAAATCATGACGCCCGCAGAGCTGAGAGAATTGCTGAATCTGGAGCCTGGCAACGGGCGCTTCGGCCGCATTTATCAGAATGATTGAGGATGCCGGCAAACCAGAGTCCGCCGTTTTGCGGCTCGTAGAAGAATTTACTTTTTTAAAGTAGAAACGCCGGAAGGCACGTAAAATTATGGTTGAAGTCAGGCTGGTAAAACACTCACAGGAGAAAGAGCAGCTACTGGATTTATTCCGGGCATCCTTCGGTCATGATATGCCAGCGGAGCTCTGGGACTGGAAGTATGTCCAGAATCCCTTTGCTCCTGCTGACCCTGAAGTTATCGTCGCGCTGGATAAGGGCAGGATAGTGGGGGCGCGGCCATTTCGGCTTGCCCAAATGTGGCTGGGGAATAAAAAGGTAATGGCGCCTCACCACTGCGATACCATGGTCCATCCTGAGCATCAGGGTAAAGGGATATTCAACCAGATGGGGCAATTCGCTATGGAGTATCTAAAAGAGAACGGCTACGCGCTGTCTTACGGTTTCGCTAATGCGAAGTCTCGCCCGGGATTCCTAAAGCAGGGCTACAGGATAGTGCTCCAGAGGGAGGCTATATTCCGGGCAATTAGTCCTCAAAGGTTAATCTCATACAGGTTGGGAAACAAGGTCTTGGGCGGTGGGCTGGGTTTTCTTTATGATAAACTCCTGAATATCAAACCGCGGGAGGCTTCCCAACCATCACCCCATTTCCAGATGCAGGTATTTGACCAGTTCAATGAAGAGCTAAAGGAGATTGATACGCTGAGGAATGAATCGCTCATAGAGCTGGTGAGAAGTGAGAACTATCTGCGGTGGCTTTTCGACCAATGCCCAAACCGACAATATAGATATTTTGTAGCCAGGAAAGACGATATTTTGTGGGGATACACTGTGGTTAGTGCGCAGGAGCAAAATGATGGCCTGGTCTACGGTTATATAGTGGACCACCTGGCAAGGGACAGTGACATTGCCTGCTTTCAGGCGCTTGTAAACAGGTCCCTGGATGAGCTGCAAAGATCAGGATGCGATATTGTTATTATATGGGCACCTGGTGAACCAGCGCTCAGAGAAGAACTAATGAAGCGTCTTGGCTTCAAGTCCTTATTGGCGTTCCCCTATAACAGATTCTCCGAACGTAGATATCTCGATGCCATAAGGATAAATGAAGAGGTTGCCGCAGGAGTCAATGTCTATGACAAAGGGAACTGGCGAGTTACCTATGCTTATACAGATAGTATATAAAGTTTCTTCACCTTAACCCTCTCCCAGAGAGGAGAACTCTACAAGGAATTGTACAAAATGCTATAGCTAGCAACCTATATCTATACTCTATAATAGATGGGAAAGCCCCTGTGAAAGTTCACTCGTTTGAAAGCGAGTTGAGGACAGAAAAGAGTTGACAACAGCGAATATCTTTATATTGCTAGCCACTGGAGCAGGCGCTGGTTTTGCCAGCGCGCTACTCGGAATTGGCGGTGGTCTTATCATGGTCCCGGTTACCTATTGGGTAGTTGCAGGCATGGGTATCTCGCAGGATATCGCCATAAGAATAGCCTTTGGAACAAGCTTGCTGGTAATGCTGCCCACGGCGATAAGTGGCACATGGGAGCATAATAAGGAGAAAGCAATTCGCTGGAAGGCTGCTCTAGTTTTGGGCCCATGCGGCTTGGTTGGAGCCCTTGCTGGGAGTAGCCTGGCTGCGCAGCTTTCCAGCGGAATATTGACAACGGTCTTTGGAGGACTGGTCCTGGCTGTTGCCTTATGGATGGGCCTGGGAGTAATGCCAAAGCGCATAAAGGAGGCTGAAGAGCCAAAGGGCAATCTTGCCCTTGTGGCTGCCTGTGGCTTTCCTGTAGGCATGGTAACCGGGCTGACAGGCCTTGGTGGAGGGACATTAATAGTCCCCACGCTGGTGCTGGCATTTAATTTTCCCATGCATATAGCCGTGGGAACATCAGTGGCTTCAATAATATTCACCAGCCTGGGTGGTATTATCGGCTATATCGTAAATGGGCTTGGAGCGCCCGGTATTCTTCCCTATTCCGTAGGCTACGTTAATTTGCCGATATGGTTATGTCTGGCAGCTACCAGTATACCCCTGGCACGACTTGGAAGTAGGGCAGCGCATGCTCTGCCAGCAAAACAACTGAGGTATATTTTTATTGCTTTCATGGTCTATGTGGGGCTGAGGATGATTGGTGTATCTTAGCTAGACTATAATGCTTAGAAATTGATCCCTGTGCTGGCATCACAGTTGCTAAACTCTTAAATTCCAAAGCCAGCCATGCCAGCCTGAAAAGTCTAGGATTCAGCTCTGGAATTAATTATCCCAAAACCACCCTGGCCCCCAATGTTCCTATCCCTCACCAGAATAAACCGCCCAAGCTCATGAGTCAGCGGCCGAGAGCCTTCCAGCAACAGTGTTTAATGACCAAGAATTACTACCTAGTG
The DNA here is from genome assembly GCA_034414335.1 of Dehalococcoidia bacterium. Taxonomy (GTDB): domain Bacteria; phylum Chloroflexota; class Dehalococcoidia; order GIF9; family AB-539-J10; genus RBG-13-51-36. Next base: position 4,721 of record DAOUMB010000040.1, on the reverse strand, counting down.
GCTGATAAGATGGCGTAAAATACATCCTGCGGTTTATCTATCTCGTAATTCACATTCACAGTTATGAGCAAGGCATTTTCGTGGTGGTCTCCCTTGAGCTTTCCGTGTTCAGTTTCCTCTGGGAGCGTCTGTATCTTTGCCTCTCCAAAGGAACAGAACCCGTGGTCGGAGATTATGATTAACTTATTGTCCTTATCTTCTAGAAAGCCGGTGTCAAAGAGGAGCTCTCCCATCTTGCCATCTAATTTCTGGTACCACTCAAGAACGCAGTCCTCTCCCCAGTGGAAGTGCTGGACCCGGTCCAAAAGGGTGTAAACGGAGACAAGCAAATCTGGCCCTTCCTCAAGAATTTCCTTTGTCTTTTCAGTGACTTTTGTTAGTTCTTCCTGCCATTCTTTTTCATCAGTAGGCAATCCAAAACCTACGGGCTTGAAATCGACATTGAAGGAATAGGGAGGGACGACAAAAGGAACGTTAAGCGCTTTAACTCTTTTGCCTTCTTTGTGCAGAACATCCCAGATGAAGTCCACCTTGATATCTTCCCTCTTCACAATATTCCCCTCGAGGACATAGCTTTTATGCCCGTGCTCCTCGGGCATCTTTCCGGAGAATATGCTGCACCAGACGGATGGAGATACCGGCGTCTCCCTGAGCACAAGCTCCTTTCCTTTGCCGATGGTGCAAAGTCTCTGAAAATTCTTTAGCCGGCTCAGGTTCGGTCTTACCACCGTCCAGGTGGCTGCATCTATGCCGAGAACAAAGATCATCTGCCTGTCTCCAAAACCACACCGGCCCCAATGTTCCTATCCTTCACCAGAATAAAGCGCCCAAGCTCGGGAATCTCGGAGAATTTCTCCACTACCAGGGGCTCGGTGGCGAAGAGTATAGTTGCTGCTTCATTCTCACCTATTTCTGCGGGTTGCCTTTCTACTACCTCCCCAGTCTCCGAATCTATCTTCTCTCTTATCTCCTTTATCTCGCAGCGCACCCTTCGAGTCCCGCATCTCAGCTCCAACCTGTCTCCTTTCCTCAAGTTATTCTCAAGCAATACAGCTTCACCCAGGAATTCCTCCGTAGGCACAGGAGGGGCCTCCACCAACCCACAAACATCCCCTCTTCTTACCTCTCTGTCCAGCACAATCCCGATGCTGTCTCCCTGTTCTGCCCTTTCCAGCTCACCCTGAAAGACTTTTATTTTTCTTATTTCCCCTCGAACATCTGAAGGCTGGAAAATCACCTCGTCGCCTCGCCTTAATGTGCCAGACTCGACTCTCCCCACAACCACCCTTTCTGAGTCAAGCTCGTATGTGTCCTGGACGACAAACCTGAGTGCTTTAACCTCCTTGCTTATCTCCACACCGTCCAGCATTTCGATTAAAGTGGGCCCGCTATACCACTTCATTTCCCGAGATGCCTTGTAGATGTTATCCCCTTCCATCGCCGAAGCAGGAATGAATTTTATGTCGGAGTAGCCAAAGGAAGTCAGAAGTTTGCTCACCTCTCCCTTAATTGCTTCGAACCTTTCTTTGCTATAGCCTACTGCATCCATTTTATTGATGACCACAAGTATTTCCTTTATGCCAAGCATGTTAATTAAGAATGCGTGTCTTCTGGTCTGCTCTTGAACGCCTTCCTCAGCCGAAACGACCAGGACAGCAACATCAGCGTGGGAAGCCCCGGTGAGCATATTCTTGATGAACTCTTTGTGTCCTGGCACGTCTGTGACAGCGTAGTAGTTCTTACCCTTGAACATCACGCCGGTGGTGTCTATAGTACGCTCCTCCTTTAGTTCATCTTCAAAAGAGTCAAGAAAGTAGGCAAATTCGAACCGTTTTTTGTACTCCTCGGCTAATTTTTGTATTTCCTCAACCCGGCCCTCTGTGATGCTCTCGGAGTCATAAAGCAACCTCCCTATCAAAGTAGACTTGCCATGGTCTACGTGTCCTATGATAACTACATTCACATTCATTCTTACCCTCCCTACATATATCCTAAGGCACGGAGCTTCTGCATGGTGAAGGCTCTCTCCTTGTCCTGTGCCCTGCCGGACCTTTCCGCAATCTTGGTTGTTCTCAACTCCTCCACTATCTCATCTATGGTCTTGGCATCAGAGTCAATGGGGGAGGTGCAGGGCTCACATCCCAAACTTCTATACCTTCTTCCATCCTTGGCAAAATACATCGGATTTATGGGAATATTCTCCTGCCTTACATACTCCCAGACATCCAGCTCCCGCCAGTGGAGAATGGGATGCACCCTGGTGTGCGTTTTGTCCTCGGTTATACCCTGGTACTGGTCCCACATCTCCAGCGGCTGGTCTTTGTAATTCCATCTGAAATCTACATCCCTCGGGGAGAAATATCTTTCTTTGGCTCTTATGCCATGCTCATCCCTCCTTATGGCCAATATCAAGGCATCAAATCCGTTTTCCTCCAAACATTTCATCAGGGCCTGGGTCTTCAACTGAGTGCAGCATTCAAACTTACCATTCTGGGGACTCACTCCACCTTTGCGCGCCTCTTGATTCTCAGCTACTATCAAATCCAATCCCCATTCGGCGGCAATCGCGTCCCTGAACTTGTACATCTGCTTGAATTTGTATCCCGTGTCTATATGAATCACCGGGAAGGGAATCTTGCCCAAGAAAGCCTTCCGACAAAGCCAGAGTGCGGCAGTGCTGTCCTTGCCCGTGCTCCAGAGAACTGCCGGCTTCTTAAACTCGGCGTAAGCCTCCCTTATTATGTATAGACTCTTATTTTCTAAGTCCTGCAGTTCTGACATACAAACTACCTCCTAGTTAATTTTTACTAAAAGACAAAAATCTTGGCTATTGTTAAAGCCCCGAGCAGGCTTGTAACTATCCCTATGGCAATCTTCAACCTTTGTGAATCTATTCTCTTCACCATCATCGCCGCAAATGGCGCAGCTATGACCGAACCTATGCTTGCAGCGGCGACGAGTGCCCAGTAGATATCGCCTTTGACCAGCACATAACCCAAAAAGCTCACAGCGCAAACAAAGGTCACTGCAAAGGTTGTACTCCCCACGGAGCGCTTCACTTCCCTTCCGCTTATTATTTGCCCACCTGTTACCAGCGGAATGTATCCTCCTCCGCTTATACCTTTGTTAAAAGAGCCCAACAGCCCGATCCCGACGAGCCTTTTCCAGGAAAGTGTACCTCCCTGGTTTCTCCGCACAAGGATTAGTATTCCAATCGCCAGAACCATTACCCCTATGTAAGTTTCAAGAGCAAGTTTCGGAATATTTATAGCAAAGAATACGCCCACCAAGGCTCCTATGGCTCCACAGATAGCAAGTATGAATATGACTTTCGCATCGGGCGACTTGGGAAGATAACCCAATCCGCGCAGCCTTTCTTTTATTAACCTGTCGTCCCGTCTAAAATCCAGGTTTATATTCCTCACACGGTGATGGGCAACTCCCCCAATTATCCCACCCACAAATTGACTTAATAATACCGCGGGGATAACCTGCAAAGGTGCAAATCCTATGATAAGAAGCACGGGAGTTAGAGCGGTGCCATAGCCCAATCCCAGGGAAATGCTCATATACTGGAACAAAAGAGCGACGAGAGCTACTATGGCAAAAAGGGGCAGCGTCATCTCCATTTTTTCTTCTTTAGTCCAGATAACCTAAATCCTTCAACCTCCTCTTTACTTCTCTCTCCTCTTCCTCGCTGAATACTTTCTCCTCCTCTTCCTCCTTAACGACTTCTTCCAGGACAAATTCCACATATTCGTCCACGGAGCCAAAATCAGTAGCCTTTACCCGTTCCTCGACCTTGCCATAGAGCTCAGCAGGCAAAAACACAGCCTTCTTTTCTTCTTGCTTTTTCATAGATAACCTAACCTCCTTAATCTTTCTCTTATTGCCTTAACCTCTTCCTCCGTCAGCCTGTCCTTCCCTTTTATCTCACCGCTCGATGCTAAATTTCGCATAACAAAGACAATGAATTCCGTGACGCTGCCAAAGCCGGTTCCCCGTATCATCTGGCCTAAGCTCTGATAAAGCTCCCTTGGTATCTTGATGGTGACCTTGTCTTGCATTTGGCACTCCAATCAGAGTGCAATTGTAGTGCACCCGGTCTGTCCCTGTCAATAGTACAATAGTAAGTAACGACAGGGCGCTGTCTGCCAAATACCACTCAGGAGGATTCACACTCTGCTATTGCACTACTCTTGGATAGTTCTCACAGCAAGCACAAGACCCAGGGTTTGGGTAGTGAAATGCCAGTTCCGTTGGCATTTCATCTTGAACCTCTTGAAAGACAGATTAAAACAGCTACAACAATGAAGGCTTCAGCCAAATTGGTGTTGTAGCAGAAGTCGAAAAGAAAGTATAAGGAGGGTATTCTGTAGCAAGCTGCCAAATAGACAGGACTACAGGGGAGCTTCTCAGCCCTTGACAATGAGGTTATACTAAGAGATACCGCAGTATGTTAGTTTCCATAATCGGAGCAGGAACAGTCGGCCAGGCAACTGGGATTGGCCTGAAACAATAGGGATATGATGTGATATTTCGTGATACTGACTCAAGCGCCTTAGACAGGGTTGCCGAAGAAGGATATGAAGTTGTTAAGGACGTTGATAGTGTCAGAAAATCGCATATCCACATGGTTTGCGTTCCTGTTCCTCCGAAAGGCAACGACTTCAATTTGAGTTCTCTAGAATCGGCACTTAAGCAGGTGGCTAACGGAATGG
>DAOUMB010000039.1:0-4779 GCA_034414335.1 Dehalococcoidia bacterium | reverse complement strand
GCCGAAGTGGCGGAATGGTAGACGCGGCAGTCTCAAAAACTGTTGGGGGGCGACCCCCGTGTCGGTTCGAGTCCGACCTTCGGCACTAAAAATAAGAACCGAGGTGGGGTCGCGCAAGAATCGATTTTTTTGTAGGCACTAATGCCGGGGTGTGTAGCGGCAGCACGAGAGACTTCAGGTTTGCCAACAAGCTCAGATTATCGGAACAGCAAGGCCGATATCTCCTAGCCAGAGGAGATATATAGGGGAAAGCCTGTGGGGAAAGCTTGTGTCGTCCTGAGCCTAGACTACAAAAGGAAAGCCAGAGAGAAGAACAGAGTCGACCCGATACTAGAAGGAGATTTGTATGGAAGTGAATAAACTTGACCCAAACGAACTAAACGAGGGTGAAAAGGGGCTGATAGCTCCGTGTGGAATCTATTGTGGAGCGTGCGACCTCTTTTGGGGACACAGTAGGAATCTCGCAAGAGAGATGTACCGAATTCTGAATGGTTTCAACATGGCAGACATTGGGCCTTTAGCTATGGGAATTGAGCGTGAGAGAGTAGTGGACTTCTTGAACATACTGCAGAACTGGAGCCAGGGCAAGAAATGTCCCGGGTGCTCGCCAGGAGGAGGCATTCCCTCTTGTCCAGTCCGAGCCTGTACACAGCAACGAGGGTTTCTAACGTGTGCTGAATGTGTCAGGATGCCATGCAATCAGTTGGAAGAAGAGCTGTTACCGGAAGCAGCTGCTTTCCTTGGATTGGTCATGAAGAGGTACTCAAACTGGAATATAGGGAATCTTGAGCGAATCAGGGAAGTCGGATATCGTCGCTTTGTCGATGAGATGCAGAAAAAGGTGCGAAGTGGCTTCCTGACCAGTGACGTGATATCACGTGAAATGGTTGTGAGCGAAGTCACGGAGAAGAGGAAAAAGAAAGCTGATAAGGGCGGCACAAGGTGAAAAGGAAATCTTTGAGGCACTAGCTGGGGCATTGGGAGTAAGTCGCTCTTATCTATCCAGGGTCAAGCATGGCAGGCATCCAGCTAGCGCCAGAGTAGTAAGCACAATGGCAAGCAACACTAAGCTACATAGCAGTGCTTTGTGCTATAATCTATTCGCTGATGCCGAGTTGTGTAGCGGTAGCACGGGGGACTTTGGATCCCTAAGCCCTGGTTCGAATCCAGGCTCGGCAGCCAATTGAAAAGCGTTCCCCGGTAGCTCAATGGTAGAGTGGGCGGCTGTTAACCGCTTGGTTGCAGGTTCGAGTCCTGCCCGGGGAGCCAAGTATTTTACCTCTAGCTTGCGCTCTGCGTCATTAGCGTGGGGAGCTAAGTAAGACCAAATCAGAGCTTTGGAATCATCTGCTACCCCAACGGCGTCTGGCTAACATTACTTCCATGACGATAGCGACTACCCCGATGACAATCCAGACCCGCAAACCACCGGCCTGATAAGAATTCCAGACAAACCCCTCTAAACCCCCTTGACAAGTCAAGAGCAGAACCATGATAATTTCGTCTTTACGTCTTTAAGTGAAGCACAACAGCTATATTCAGTATTAGCTGGATAAGAAGGTACTCGTCTATCTGGGAGGGAATAATGGAGAGGACAAAGATTCTAGAGAAAGTCGATATCTTTCGTGGGCTGAGCTCAAACCAGTTTGAATCCCTGGGGCAGATCTCAGAAGAAAGGCGATATCGCACAGGTGAGGTGATATTCGCTGAGCAAAGCCCAGGTCATGAGATGTATGTTGTCAAAAATGGCAAGGTGTGTATAGAGCTGGGGTTGAAAGGCAAGTCCGATGCCGCCACAGTACACCGAGTGGGTGCGGGACAGGTTTTTGGCGAGCTGTCTCTGGTTGATAGAAGAAAGCGCTCTGCGACTGCAGTTTGCGAGAGCGATTGCGAGCTTATCGCTATCAACCAAGAAAAACTTGATGAGCTTTTCAAGCAGGATACTCAGCTTGGCTACGTAATTATGAAGAATCTAGCCGAGCTATTAGCCGGGCGACTTCGCAGGACCAATTTGCAGCTGGTCGCGAGTATCCTGTGGGAATAGTCAGGAGAGCCAAACTATGGAAGAACTTGGACTGGACGCCTACTCTCCCCCTGAAATCGCCGCGAGGATTGCCGGAGTTGCCCAAAAGAAGTCCGGCCTGGACCTTTTCAGGATGTTTGTACTTGCAATCCTCGCCGGGGGGTTCATTGCCTTTGGCGCTATATTCTATACCTTAGTAGTTCACGATAGCGGACTTGCCTTTGGCTTGAATAGCCTGGTCGGTGGGCTGGTCTTCTCCCTCGGACTGATCCTGGTTGTGGTTGCCGGGGCAGAGCTTTTCACCGGCAACACCCTTATGGTCATGGGCTTTGTCCAAGGGTCAGTCAATGCACGTCAGCTTTTGAAAAGCTGGTCTATAGTATATCTTGGCAACCTCGCAGGCTCCTTGTTATTGGTCTTGCTGGTGTATTATACCAGGCAGTGGGGTTTTCACGATGCTATGGTCGGTGGCAAGGCTCTGCTCATCGCTAACGCCAAGGTCAATTTGGGCTTCCTCACAGCATTTATGAGAGGTATTCTCTGCAATGTTTTGGTCTGCCTCGCTATCTGGCTCTGCTTCAGCGCCCGCAGCACTACGGACAAGATTCTGGCGGTTATCTTTCCCATTACGGCGTTCGTGGCCTGCGGTTTTGAGCACTGTGTGGCCAACATGTATTTCGTCCCCATGGGAATAGTACTGAAGGGACAGCCCGACGTTTTGGCTGCCGCCGAGGGCATGGCCGGAACATCCGTAATGCTGGGCAACTTAACTGTATCCGGCTTTATAGTTAAGAACCTGATCCCAGTCACCCTGGGCAACATAATTGGTGGAAGCCTCCTGGTTGGGCTGGTTTACTGGTCAATCTATATCCGGGAATTCTCCTTTCGCAGCCTGTTTCGGATTGCTCAGATAGGTTTTCGGCTCATCTTCCTCGTTCACCCGCGGGAACTTTCCCCGCGGAGGATGTCAGCTAACCTGTCGAGCTTCTATGGCGTTCTCCGCCAGAGGCCAGCGCGACGGCACCCTTTGCCACGTGATTTAACAACCCTCGTCGAAGAAGAAGAAGACGAAACACGATAGTCAATGAATACAGCAGCAGGTGGTTAGCAGACGAAATATTTAGCCAAAAGCGCCAGTCTGTTCATCCACATAAACTATCTTAAGTGGGCTATCGGCTTGTCTGGGACATGTGGCTGCCGGTCGGCCTCCGTAAAACTCGACTTTCCAGAGTCCATTGCCAATATATTCCGCCTGAGATCTGGCGATTTCATTCTCCACATCATATAGATATTCGGCTGCCAAATAGTCCTTTGCCATGTTGATAACCACCTCTTTAGTATATTGCGGTCTATCAACGTTTTGCTCTGTCTCGGCTTGTCCTGATGAACGCTGCCAGCCTAATTCGGCTCCAGCAAACACTGCCACTAAGCCAAGACATATCATAATCAGGCCAATAGATAAAAAGATCTTCAACCTGGTATCCATCTTAATCATTGTCAATTACCTCATACTCCCTGTCAACCACAACAATACTACAAACCTTTAGCTAATTCAACAACCCCTCTAATGCTCTGCCCCCTTACCATGGGTCCTCGCCTTGTCTTCTCTTGCCATCACTAACCGACGGTGCACAAGTTACCTCAGTAGGGAAGGGCTTAGAGACAAGCATCAACAAATGGAGGTCAGGCTATTTACATTTACTTGCTCAAGAGCACAAACTGGTTTACAATGTAAAGTAGTCAGATAGGCTACCTACAATTGCCTGTGGAGACTTATTTAAAATAAATGCAAAAAGGTTCGGGTTTCTCAAAATCCAAGGCCCGTTTCAACTTATCGAGGTAATATTATGGAAGACAGAGTGGCAATCTTTATAGACGGCAGTAACCTGTATCACGCCCTGCGCAGCAACTTCAAGCGCTACGACCTGAATTTCGTGAAATTCGCCGACAAGCTCTGTGGAGAACGGCGGCTCTTCCGGGCATATTACTACAACGTTCTACAGGAACAGAGCCAATATCCTGAAGCCTATCGAGAACAACAGGACTTCCTCGAAGCTCTGCATCATATGCCCTACCTCGAGGTTAGACTGGGAAGGACCAAGATGGCCCAAGGTGTTCCTGTAGAAAAAGGCATTGATATTATGTTAGCCACGGACTTGCTCTATTTCGCCTGGACTAATCTCTATGATTTGGCAATACTGGTAAGTGGAGATGGAGATTTTGCCTACGCCCTGCAGACAGTCAAGAACATAGGTAAGCAGGTGGAAGTAGCCTACTTTGAGAATAACATTTCTAAGGACCTTTTGGATGTCTCCGACCAAAGACATCTGCTGGACCACGCCTTCTTCAGGGGCTTATGGATAGGCAAGCGCCGCACCTGGCGTAAAAGACCGGGCAGCATCCGGAAGAAATAACGGGCTTGCCGCCTGCTCCCAAGGAGACGATAAATGGAACTTACAGAAGCTATAAACCTGAGAAAGAGCATAAGGGGTTACAAGCCAACCCCCGTGCCAAGAGAAACCCTGGCCAAAATTTTGGAAATAGCCATCCGCTCCCCTTCGGCTTTGAATACCCAGCCCTGGAAGTTCACTATTCTGGGCGGCAAGGTCCTGGCTGAGCTGAGAGAGAGGTTACAGGAGCAATTCCTGGCCGGGGTGGAGATGCACCCCGATATCCCCCCATCTCCCCCGCCCTCGGGGGTTTATAGAACCCGTCAGGTGGCCCTGGCCAAGGGCCGGGTTGAACTTATGGACATT
>DAOUMB010000038.1:0-1696 GCA_034414335.1 Dehalococcoidia bacterium | reverse complement strand
CCGCTAAGCGAGTTAATTTCATTACAAGGGAAAAGGGCGTTAATTACCGGCTCCGCAGCCGGTATCGGTCGAGCCATGGCGATCCGCTTTGCGGAAGCGGGCTGCATACTTCAATTAGTTGATATAGACCTCAAAAAGCTGGAGAAACTGAAGAGTGAACTCTCAGCTCTCGGCTCAGAGGTCAACATCTTCCAGACTGACATTGCAAGCGAAGAGGCAATCGATTTTCTGTGGGACAAACTGTCTGGAATAGAACCAGACATACTGGTCAACAACGCGGGCATATATCCTTTCAAAGACTTCCTCAAACTCGACCGCAAGTTCCTCAATAAAGTGATGGATATCAACCTGTATTCGGTTGCTACTATGTGTCAGCACATGATCGCTAAAAGGATACGCAAAGGTGGCGTAATCATCAACATCGGCTCTATCGAGGCAATTATGCCGCTTGGTCAAGATCTAGTTCCCTACTCTCTAAGTAAAATGGGCGTTATCGCTCTAACTAGATCTCTGGCTAAAGAATATGGTAAAAACGGCTTCAGGATTAATGCTATTGTTCCTGGTGGCATAATAACCTCGGGGACTAAGGCAGTTGCCAAAAGGCTGGCTCATCTCGACACAGAGATCATTAAGACAGGTATCGAGTTCAAGATGAGATTACCACTAAACCGAGCTGGAAAACCTGACGAGGTTGCCCGTATTGCTATCGTACTGGCCAGTGATCTTGCCAGCTACGTCAATGGCGCGCTGATTCCGGTTGATGGCGGCTTCCTGTCCTCTTAACCCGACCTCCTTCTCCTTTCGAATCTAACCCCTGCTACCAAAGCAAGTAAAGTTACAGCCACTAAAGCTGTGCCTTTTATCATTCTCAGGCCAGAGTATTGATCTGGCTACTGTTGTGTCAAAGATCAGACTTAGGCTAGAATGACACCATAAGAACCATAAGAATATGAAGGCGGGAGAAGTTATTTGAGTTATACGGCTGTGCTTTTTGACCTAGATGGAACATTACTTTATACGCTTAAGGATATAGCCGATTCGGTAAATCAGGCGTTGGGATACTTGGGCTTCCCACCGCACCAATTAAATGCCTACAAGTATTTCGTTGGCGACGGTAGGGAGGCTCTAGCAATGCGTGCTCTTCCTGAGCATCATCGGGACAAAGCCACAGTAAGCAAACTGGCTAGCTATATAGGTGATGAATACTCCAAGCGTTGGGCAAATAATACCCTGCCATATGAGGGTATAGAGGACTTACTCGATGCCCTCACTATGAAGCACATCAAATTGGCCATTTTATCCAATAAGCCACACGACATCACTCAAGTAATGGTATCCAAGCTGTTAGGTAAATGGCAGTTCCAAGCTGTCGTCGGAGCACAGTCCTCATTACCCAAAAAGCCAGATCCATCTGCCGCATTGCAAATAGCGCAACGATTAAAAACTCTTCCACCAGAATTTCTGTACTTGGGTGATTCAGATATTGACATGAAAACAGCTATAGCAGCAGGCATGTATGCTGTAGGTGTCCTATGGGGCTATCGCACTGCAGAAGAACTCCTATCCAAAGGAGCCAAGAAAATGATTCACCACCCGACTGACCTTCTGCGACTGCTGTGAATCAAGCGCTATCAACGCCTAGAAAATCGCCCCCTTCGAATCCAACCCCGCTACCAACAAGACAGAAGGGCATAGT
>DAOUMB010000037.1:0-25934 GCA_034414335.1 Dehalococcoidia bacterium | reverse complement strand
CTCTACCTACTCTTGATGATTGCACTCTAGTTGGAGGAACGTTTGGCTAAACGGCCGCCTAGAGAGCCGCGGCTTCCAATTTCCTCAGGTGGTCCAAGCTCCTCCCCAACTATCACGGTTTCAAAGGTCAAACTCTTATTGTTCATTCCCACGTGATTGCCTCCCACAGAACTCTGTATAGCCACCCTCAATATGTACAAACTCCGCCATCAACGCTATAGACCTGTCCGGTGATGAAACTGGCCCTTTCCGATGCCAGAAAGGTACCATATAGGCTGTCTCTTCTGGCTCTCCCAAACGCCTGAGCGGCACAGTCGAGAGAAGGCCCTCCATAGCTTTCGGTCCTAACTTCAACGACGATGGTGTCCTGGTTGGCCCAGGAGCAACACAGTTGACCAGTATGCCATATGGAGCTAGTTCCCAGGAGAGTGTTTTGGAGAAGCTAGCCACAGCACCCTTGCATGCTGAGTAGATAGCTACATTTGGCGATGCCATCTTGGCAGAGTCTGAGATGACATTGATAATACGGCCCCATTTCTGTTCTATCATATAGGGAATCACTGCCTTGCAGGTACGGAGTACGCCCTTGAATGTCACCTCAATTTGAGGGTCCCACTCTGAACGGTCTATTTTGTGGAAGCGACCCCAGCTGTAAAGGTTATGGTAGGCATTATTGACCATGATATCAATCTTGCCAAAATGCTCCACGATTCTGCTGACCATTTGTGTGACCTCTTCATCCTTGGAAACGTCTGTCTTCACGGCCAGCGCCTGGCCACCAGAGTCCGTAACCTCTCCAGCCGCTTTCTCAGCGCCCTCGCCATTTATGTCGGCGATGACAACCTTAGCTCCTTCCCGCGCCATGACATGAGCTGTGGCAAGCCCGATGCCCTGAGCTAATCCGGTTACTATCGCTATCCTATTATCAAGTTCTCCCATTATTGCTCCTTTCTATACCATTAATGATGGCTGCTAACTTGAAACCAGCTGTCATGGCCAGAACTCCGGACGAGCCTCTGCCTGGTTCGTTTTAAGGCCTCCTATTCCAATGTCGAGGAAAATTATTCACTCCTTACTTTCATTGCAGAACTTAGCCCCTGGGCAGCCTCCCTAAGCATGGCATTGCCTGGAAAAAATCAGCCATCAAACTCTTTGGCATGGTATTCTCCTTCCCCAGCTTCCTAAGTCACCCATCTCATTCTACTACCATTCCGCCATGTTCTCTATGCCAGCAGTTGTAGCTTTGTTCGGAGACTCTAATTCTTCTGATGGCTTCACCATTTGTGTTAGTCTGGCTGACCACAATTTTACCCTGACGGAGATGGTTGATGCTTTGTTCTGGTTTGCCTGCTTTTCTGGCCAATGAGATAACTCCCTGATGGATGTATTCTCGGGGCAGGTCACCTAGATGGCAACGCCCAGTTTCATGCCACGAGCCCCAAAGCGGAATATAGAGTATCAATCCTCCAGAATGGCAACAACACGACTCCACCCAGCACTGGCACCAGTCAATTTCACGGGAAAGCAGGCTACTTTGAAACCGAAGGGGCTTGGGAGCTTATCAAGATTGGCCAACTTCTCTACGTGGCAATATTCCCTCTCTATACCAGCCCAGTGGGCTGGCCACAATATGCCGCTATCACCAGTCCTAGCAAACTCCTCCCTTATTGCCCAGAAAGGACGGCCCCATCCCCAAGCATCGGTTCCCATAACTCTGATACCTTGGTCTATCAACCAAAGTGTGGACTCCCTGAGCATGCCACAGCCAGCGTCAAAGTAGTCGGGTTTGCCCCATAACTTGTCTGCCCCCGTTTGTATCATGACAATGTCCCAAGGCTTAATCGTGTAATTAATTTTCGCCAAGGCTTCTTTGAGATCAGCAACGGTGATGCCAGAGCCATGTGGTTTATGCCTCATGTCAAGCACAACGCCGTCGTGATAGAACCAGTCTAAAGGCATCTCATCTATAGTTCGAGCTTTCTTTCCCTCGCAGGTCGGGAAATAATGCCACGGCGCATCAACATGAGTGCCAGCATGAGAAATTAAGGTTACCATATCGTAAGCCCATCCTAATCCTTGGGGCAAGTCCTGCTCAGTGCAGTCGAAGAACATCCTCATTACTGCGACACCCTGCTGGTGAGGTTCATGTGTGATTTCAAATGGTGAAGGTTCACTAGGGCTCTCTTCTGTAGGGATGCTCAAATCTATTACTCTGACCATGTGCCACCTCCAAAGATTAAATTTTCAGCTACTGTCTTTCACAGGTCAAGCAATATGAATTTTCTACGAAAAATTAAGGATTCGTGTCAAGCGAGGAGAAATTAAGATGTCCTCAACCTCGCCTTAATCCTATGGGTGTTAGCACACCAATTATAATGATTCGGGATTATATGCCAGGGAGAAAACTATTGCTGGTACATAGGCTTTTGGGACGCGTGTAATTTCTGTCCTCTTTTCATTGTGGCAGTAGGTGGTAATATATGGAAGTGCGGGTTGACCACGATAATCAGTTCCAGCTTCTTCCTATTCCTTGCGCATCCACGCATCTTTTGCCGAGACTAGATTGGCATATTTCCGTTTGCGCTTGTTCTACTTCCTAGTTCTTGGTGTCAATTTGTCACTTTAGCTCTGGTTCGTATTAAAAAAGGTGAGTGCCACACGTGTCAAATCCAGCACGGACCCTCTGATTATGTTCACAACCGTGATATAATGGATAATGGTGATTTCCGCCATACTGGCAATGGCCAAGTCATCGACAAAGGAGTTGCCATGGGAACTGCCGCTTCTGTAGATAGCGCGAAGCGTGTTGTCATAACCGCCTGCGAAATGTGCATCAACGATTGTGGAATCAAGATACATGTTGAAAATGACAAAATAGTCAAGGTTGAGGGCCTGAAAGAACATCCCAGTAAGGGGTCATTATGTGTTAAAGCTCATCAGATTCCGGACTGGGTATATCATAAGGACCGCCTCAAGTACCCTCAGAAAAAGGAAGACGGGAAGTGGAAGCGGATTTCCTGGGAAGAGGCTCTGGATACCATATCCAGCAAACTGAAAGACCTGAAGGAAAAGCATGGTGCTACTTCGCTGGCTGTCATTGCTGGCGACCCCGTGTGTTTGCAGGAGAAAGTCGGCTGGGATACGATATGGAGATTTTGTGACGTTTATGGCTGCCCCAACCGCTTTTACCCCGGCGACCTCTGTGGTAACTCCAGATTCCGGGCACATCTGATTACAGTGGGCAAGGTATTAAGGGCTGATCTGGAAAACTCCAAATGCATAATAGTGTGGGCAGCGGACCCTCAGCAATCGATGCTTCACTATGCTAACCGTATTAACGAGGCTCTAAAGAAGGGTGCCAGGCTTATTGTCATTGACCCAAGGCGCACAGCCTTTGCCAAAAAGGCTGATGTTTTTATTCAGCCCAGGCCCGGAACCGATGGCGCTCTGGCGCTGGCACTTACAAACGTCATCATCTCAGAGGGTCTCTATGACAAGGAATTTGTTGAGCAATGGACTGTGGGCTTCGACAAGCTGGAGAAGCACGTCCAGAAATACACTCCAGAGTGGGCTGAGAAAATAACCGGGGTGGCAGCCGAAGATATCAAGAAGATCGCTCGAATGTATGCCACCACCAAGCCGGCTTCTTTAGCAGCAGGCATGAAGCTTCAACAATGCGCCTCGGGCTTCCACAATAGCCGTTCTCTAGTGATACTGGAGGCACTTACGGGGAATATAGATGTGCCAGGGGGAAGCGTAAGGTTTTCCTTTAATGTGCGACTGAGGCCGCACAGGCTTTTCGATAAGTTGGGGGATATGAAGCTCACCGGAGCAAAGGAGTATCCGCTATTACACGAGGTTGGAGGCAGATTGCTTGGCGAGGGTGTCATGACCAACTGGGGAGACCTGGTTCTGAAAGGCGAGCCATACCAAGTCAAGATGATGTTCATAATAGCGGCTAACCCTGTCATCACCTGGCCTAACACGCCAAAGGTGAAACAGGCTCTCGACAAGCTCGATTTCCTAGTGGTAATGGATCTCTTCATGACACCAACTGCTGAGATGGCTGATATTGTGCTTCCGGCTTGCACCTTCCTGGAAAAATACAGTTTTCCCGACATCTCACAGGCAGCCATGCTGCGACGGCCGGTGATACAGCCGCTTTATGAATCGAGGTCTGACTGCAGGTTCTGGCGGGAACTCGCTCAAAAGATGGGCTATGAAGAGTATTTCCCCTGGAAGAGCGACGAAGAGGTCCTCGACTACTATCTGGAACCTTCGGGGGTAACGGTTAAACAGTTGAGGGACGAGAATCCTACAGGGATATTCCCGGTGACCAAGGAGTATTACGAGTATAAGAAAAAGGGGGTTCGGACATCGTCAGGCAAAGTTGAGCTTTATTGCGAGGAGCTAGAAACCCTGGGCTATGACCCACTGCCAGTTTATCTGGAGCCCATCGAGAGCCCCGTGAGTACCCCTGAGCTGGCTGCTGAATACCCCTTAGTTCTGATCACGGGAGTGAGAGAGTGTGAGTTCTGGCACTCACAATACCGCAATTTACCTAAGGTGCATCGCAAGAAGCCCGAGCCACTGGCTGATATTCACACAGATACTGCCAGAAGATATGGTATTACTGATGGCGATATGATGACTGTGGAAACCAAGACGGGTAGCATAGAAATCAAGGCTAGAGTTACCACTGATATCATGCCCAATGTGGTCAATGTTCCCCATGCCTGGCCTCAGGCTTCCGGGAATTTGCTTGTTGACGACAAACCTGTTGACCCCGTATTGGGCTATCCGGCATTCACAGGGTTGTTATGCAGGATAAGAAAGAGGGCATAGCTGGAGGTGTAGCTTTCACATCTTTCATTTGCCTTTTGGTGCAGCACTTCGTACAATATGCTTGCATCAGCTTCACCTCCTTCTTGCACAGACGATAAAGCATTCCTTATTGTAGTCTCTAGAGCTTAGCTTCTGAAGATATGCCCTTCTTGCCATTTCGGAATGTAATTCGCATAAAAATTCGCGTTTTACTGTAGCTAATATTGATACCTTATAGATTGTGGCCCCACAATAGACAGCAGTTGACTGCTGAGCAAGATGGTAGAGCACTTCACGTCCCGGCTGTGACCTGAGGTCAAGCACTATGCTCTTTTTGTTGCGGTCTAGAGGAAAATAAGCCGCCTCTTTCCTGCTTTCTTCATCATCAAATTTAGAACCCTACTTTGATCCAGCTGAT
Organism: Dehalococcoidia bacterium; assembly: GCA_034414335.1. GTDB lineage: Bacteria > Chloroflexota > Dehalococcoidia > GIF9 > AB-539-J10 > RBG-13-51-36. The sequence continues at coordinate 20,692 of DAOUMB010000037.1, read as the reverse complement.
TCAACCTTGAGCACTTCGGCACCAAAATCCCCCAAAATCATAGTGCAAAACTGGCCCGGTGCCAGTGGTGTCAGATCCAAGACCTTGATTTGTTCTAATGCCAACATGTTTCCCTCCTCCTTTCATTTTTATTCCCAACGCCACGGTCTTTTTGCTCTTATAGGTATGCAACTCTTCGGACGGGCTGCTTTACAGGCTTCTATTATCGCACTGGAGACATTACGAAGGAATAACTGATTAGATTCAACCCTACACATCACTTCCCCAAAACTGTATAAAAACCCTTTGTTATATTGTACCTTCCCCAAAGAAATGCTTGTCAATTGAGAAATCGAAATAGAACAAGCGGAGGGAGTAACCAGAGACAGGAGTTAAAAGGCAATTATAGGAAAACCAAAAAACTGTATTTGACAATAATAAGCTAAAGCTGCGAGTTAAAGGAGGCCAAAACTAAAGCTGCAGAATTAGGGCTAAGAAACTGAAAGGCAGCGGCTACATCTCCACTACACGAAACGATGGAATGTGCAATATGCTCATGGTTGACTGCTCACTTCTATCCCTGCATTGAGCGTAAGAGATTATACTCACAATATTCTTGAACAAGCAGATTATAGACCTATAAGTTGAATGTCAGAAGGGGCGGTCATGACAAAAGGGCACATGTCACCCCTGAACTCACGTATTACACTAACGCTAGGACTAGGAGCTATTTGGCATGGCTGAGACAGAGATGCAACCTCCCGATTCCAGATGATGAAACTGTATCACATCCTGGATGGCATTTTCTCTTTACGCCAGAGTCCCGATATTTGAACTTCCATCCAGATATCAGAAGCCAGGCAGAAGATTTAATTAGCGGTAAGGTCGAGCGGAAATATGATGATGCAGGCTCCGAAATTGCAGTTCATGATTATGTAGGACACATAGCCAGCTCTCAAGCGCTGTGCTGGAATCTAGTCTTGCCTATGAAGAAACATGACAACTTTGCACCACTATTCGATGTATTGAAAGATAGTCTTCGCGAGTATGCGCTTCACACAAAAAGTTTGATTTCGGAATCGAAACTGCAGTTGTGCTCGAACTTAACGTAGGCAGAGACTTGAGAGAAAAGCGTGCGGCCACGTCTGTAGACCTATATCTTCGCACCGCCCAAGGGAAGGCTTGTACAGTCGAATTCAAATTTACTGAGCTAGGGCTAGGACAATGCCGGCAGCCAGAGCTGGGTAATTGCGACGGCAGCTACGATAGCTCACAGTATATACAGAGGAATCAAGGCTACCTGAGTTACCTTTCGAAGGTGGGCACACGATACTGGCATCTGGGAGCTCAGTATGGTCTACTTGACCCTGCTAAAGTAGCAGATTCGCGAGCAGACGCCATTCAGCGGTGCCCTTTGAATATCTTCCATCAGGCCCTTCGGAACCTTATGTTTGCAAAGAAGCGGTCGGGGGAGGACCCAGATGGGGAGACAAGAGGTATTTTTGTCTTGGCTGCAGACGAGCGAAATAGTGCGTTTTGGTGACCTGGCAATATCTTCGACCACCTAAAGAGCTACCCAGCAGAAATAAGAGGTGAGGAAAGGCCAGATATCTTCAGAATCTCCATCCAAGATATTGCAAAAAGATTCACCGGTATTCTCGCCAGCTATAAAGAATTCCTCGCAGTAAAGTATTGGTTTCCCTCCCTGTAGTTAAAGAGGGCCAATGTAACCTTCTACTACACAACTTGGCTTTTTGTGCAGCAACATTACAATATCCGTTGTAGTTAATCTACTGTAGGAATAAATTCAATCAACCACTATGTACTTGCCTTCTCCTGCCCCCAGTACGTGCCTTAGTGCGGTAGCAATTTGTGGTAGTTCCCAAGGATTGGCAGGGAGTTTGTTACGAGCCTGGTAATCTAAGAGCACCCTTATTACCTCGACATCGATAGCAATAAGGTCCCCAGAAGCAAGCACTAGGCCTGGCTCGACCAATTGGCCCCTATCCGGTCCACCAGATACAAAGGCTGCCATCGATGATGATTAGACCAGGCTGCCAACAAAGACTTATTTCAGCCAATTTCTCCTGCAAATGACGAAAGTGGAAACTACGCCGTTGCCCAGGAGCAATAAAGCCGAAGGCAAGGTTTAATTGCACCAGAAAATGCAGCGAGATTGTGAGTCTTCATGCATGGCAGATAAACCATCTTATCGGCTTCATAAGCGGAGCGAGGCATTATTACTTTGCTTAAATAATCACCATTGATTCTGATCTGTACCCAATCATTAGGCCTATCTTCAAAAGCAATAAGTTCAACACCCAGTCTTCGAGCCAACTCTGGGACACCGAGTCGATTGAAGACTTTTATGGTTGGCCGCCAAACGCCACCAGAGCTCTCACCAATGGTGACTTCAGCACCAGCTTCCAGGGTAAGTTCAATCACGGCTTGAAGAAAGGCAAGGTCAGTAGCTGCTGGAAGCGGGTCGGAGCTGTTGAAATTTGGTTTTACAAGAACTCGGTCACCCCTACCAATGATCTGTTTTAAATTGCCCATTAATGCAATGGCTTGGCCAATGGCTAGCCGAATGTCCCCTTTTGCTTTCATTTTGGCTACGACTGGCTGGTTATTCCTGAGCCACGGATTACTCCTCCGTGCCTTTGGCTCTACATATGGAATCCTCTTTGGTATCCTGTCGCCTAGAAAGTGATAGACTCCAACAACCCTGTCAAAGAAAACTGCCATATGATATCCAAAGCAGAGTCAAACATTTCGTAATCTCGGAATAGTCTGCTGAATTCATTATGCAGCAATCATTAATTTCTGTCCAACCTTCTACAGATCCTAAGCCAGCTTTTTGTTTCCTGGAACCCAATAAACTGTGGGCTCTCTTAACAAAGTAACATCCCGTGTGATGTGCGGAGTTATCATTGAACATAACTGACTTTTGTTACTTCCAAGGGCTCCCTTCTCATAAGATTCGAAAAGGCATCCAATATGCATGGAGTGATTCTTGAGGCCGAAGAGATGTATAATACAGAACCTCGTGCGCTTGGTCTTTCATCACAATTGGAGCTTAAGCGGCGAGCGTCACAAGTTCTGGCGAGGGGCGATGAATTATTGCCTGTAGCTGGGGCAGCATAGCTTTGGCAGCCCTATACCCCTCTCTTATGGCCTCGTCCCGTTTAAGAAGTGCAAATGTCCCCATTTCACTGAGATCAGGAGCTATGACTATATCTGCGGCTTTAATGGCAGATTCCATTCTTTGCAATTCCGTAGCACGAATGATGTTCATTAAGACTTTAAATATATCTGGACTCTTTCGATCCATCTGGCTGCTATCAGCATAAATTTTGCTCTCGGTGGCATTGGAATAGTCAGCGAGAGTCCTGGTCTCGCCCTTGTCCCTCCGTAGCATATTGTCAATCCTCTTCTTTAGACACGATGAGTGTCTGCCCGCTGGGCTAGGAGCTAATTTCCTTTCAATTCTTGCCTCGACTGGTTTCTCACTTTTTCTTGCTTCGGGTCCAGCGAGTACGTTTACAGCGATTACGACCTCTGCACCCATGTTACGAACAATATCTACAGGCACAGGGTTGATCACTCCACCATCAATCAAGAACCTGTCTGCCCGTTTCACAGGGGTGAATATTACGGGCACGGAGATGCTTGACCTCACTGCTTCTATCACTGAGCCTCTGCTAATGACAATTTCCTCCATAGTCTGACAATCAGCAGCTACCACTGTAAGTGGTATTTTCAACTCTTCAAACTCTATGTCTCCAATGCAAGAGAGTAAAATCGACTCAATTTTCTGGCCGTTAATGAATCCCTTCCCTAGTGACCTCAAGTTCAGATCAAAGAGACCAACTATTTTTCTCCAACCTATTCCTGATATCACTTCCTGTAAACGGACCATGCTTCCCGACCTAGCAAAGCAAGCGCCCATAAATGCGCCGGCACTCGTGCCAGCTATCATATCAATGGGAATAGCCTCTTGCTCCAGAGCTTGCAATACCCCGATATGAGCTACGCCACGTAAACCGCCGCCACTTAGAGCGAGACCAACCTTTGGAGTACTGCGGGCAAAGGAATTCATCTTATAACTTCCTTTCTCTTTAGCTCCAAGTCAAACCATACCTCGTGGCGCTTAGGATAACAATCAAGCTCAATCTCTTCGTGCTCAACCACTATAATGTTGCTCATACCAGCTATAGTAACAAGTAAATATTAAGATTCAGCTAAGATTTGAGGTGAATCCTTAATTTAACGGCTATGATACTGATTCGATTCTGTTATTAGGGAGGCATATCTTACCAACTGAATCAAGCATGCCTAGCCAGTCGAGCTTCTATCGTCGGCCAATATCTGTGAGGAAGCCCCAAGCAGAAGATACCTTTAACAATGGTTCAGATTGTCAAGTCTCGTCACACTCTGGGCAGAGACAAGAGGGGCTCCCGTTGCACGATTTGCCGAAATGTTAAAGCCTCTAATTGTGCGTCTCGTGCATTCTCTGTCCTAGCAGGTAAGACCCTCAGGTATCTAGATTTCTTAGCAATTTATAGAGTGGTAGAATTTGCAAATTATATTGGCATATAATACAATTATTTCACTAAGAGACACTATTGGAGTAAGTGATGGAATCAGCAAGACAAGACCTCATCAATACCCTGGTAGTCCTGTTTCAGCGAGTTTTTCTGCAGATGCGGCCTTCACCGCTTGAGGAGTGGTCTGATATCGAACTCACCATGCCCCAGTATAAAGCTCTGGTTTTCCTGAGTCAGGGTCCCAAACGCATGGGCGACATTGCCCACTTATTCGGTATCACGCTCTCTTCCGCCACTAAAATGATCGACCGTCTGGTGACCAAAGGGCTGGTTGGCCGTTCGCACGACGAGGACGACAGGAGAGTAGTCACCTGCATACTGACAGATCAGGGCAGGAGCGAGGTCGAGTGGTTCTGGCGCATTAAAAAGAACCGGGTGGAGCGCATTGCCAAATGCCTAGGCCTAGCGGACTTACAGGCCGTAGTGCACGCCATAGATATACTCGCTTCGGCCGCAGAGGATAGCTAGGATAACGATGTGTCGTCCACGGCCACACCACAGTAGTGCCATCGGTTATGCCGGATTACACCAAGCAACGTCATTAAAAAACGAAAACGAGGTTTGATATGGCACCCCCCGATACAAGAAGAGCACTTAGCGATAACCCCTGGCTGGTGCTCTTCTCCGTGGCCCTGGGGTTATTCATGGTGGTGATAGACATCTCCATCCTGAACATTGCCCTGCCGACCATCGCCGGTGAGATGCATGCATCACTGGCCGAGGTGGAATGGACCCTCATCGCCTACACGCTGGCGCTGACCGGCTTGGTGCCCTTCTTCGGGCGCATCAGCGATGTTCTGGGGCGCAAGCGCCTGTTCATCATAGGCGTGCTCAGCTTTGCCGGGGCCAGCCTGCTGGCAGCCTTTTCCCAGTCCATCCTCTGGCTCATCGGCGCCAGGCTGATCCAGGCCTTTGGCGGCGCCCTGATCACCAGCAACGTGCTAGCCATCATCACCGATACCTTTCCCGCAGGGAAACGCGGTGTTGCCATGGGCGTGCAGGCCATCCTGGTCAGCGGCGGTGCGGCCATCGGGCCTACCCTCGGCGGCTTTTTGGTGACCCATTTCGGTTGGGAGTGGGTGTTCCTTGTCAATGTGCCCATCGGTATCATAGCCGCGATTCTCGCCACACTCCTTCTGCCGCCACTGCAGAGCAATCGCAGCCTGGAACCCATTGACTGGCCGGGGGCAGGACTGCTCCTGAGCGGGGCGGGAACGCTGCTGCTGGGTATCACCAAGGGCCCGGACTGGGGCTGGGGCTCGCTCACGATAATTGGCTTGATTATAGCAGGACTGGTCATACTGGGCCTTTTCATTCTCCGCGAGCAGAAAACGAGGTTCCCTCTAGTAGACCTGTCCCTGTTTCGCATCCGCCAGTTCGCTGCCGGCCAAACTGCAGGTGCCTTCGCAACCATCGCCATGGCCACTGTCATGCTGCTTTTCCCCTTTTACTGGCAAGGAATCCGGGGCTACTCGGCACAGAGCGCTGGATTACTGATGCTGCCCCTTCCCGTAACACTGATGTTCGTGGCGCCTCTATCGGGATGGCTCTCGGACAAGATGGGGGCCAGAGGCCCTGCCACGGCCGGGTTGGGTATGGTCATGCTCGGCCTGTTCCTGCTCTCTCAGGTCACTCCTAACATGGCCGTATGGCATGTGCTCTGGCGGCTTATTGTGTTAGGGGTCGGGCTCGGCATGTTCATGGCACCCAACAACAACTCCGTAATGTCTGTGGCGCCGGCTGCCAAACGCGGCATCGCCTCCGGTCTCTTGGGTATGTTCCGCTACACGGGACAGAGTCTAGGCATCGCCTTTGGCGGGACGGTCTTTGCTGCGTTTGCTACGGCAGGATCATTTACGCTCCAGGGCCTGCCGTCGCCAGCATGGATGGCTTCCGTCGCCTCAGACCCGGCAGCACAAGCGGCTATCGGCACGGCTTTTACCAATGGCCTCCATGCGGCGGCCCTCTTAGCTATTCCCCTGGCAGCCATTGGCATGTTGTTGTCGCTGATGCGCGGTAAGACTAGAGTGTCGGCTCCCGTCGGTGAGACCTTAAGCGGTCCAGCCCATACCCATGCGGAAGGGCGGCAGTCATGATACGAAAGGCATGCCCCCTCCCAAATCAGTGATCAAGGTCAAGATGGATAAAATATATAACCTGGGCTTGCCCGGAGCCAGCGAGCCGATCGCCTGAACGAACTGTTGGCATTATCGAACCCATTCGGAGAAGAAAAATGGATAACCACTCCGTCAGCCTTACAGTCCAATGGGCCAGAGAAGAGACGGCCGCGATGCGGCTGATTTTCTTAAGCGATGAGCATCTGTGGCAATTCATTCCGGGGCAGGTTGCCATCCTGGCCAAGGGAGGGGTAGGCGACACGGTTAGCGGTAAAGGGCCTTTGGGCAAGGAATTCCCCATTGATAGCTACGTTGGGCGACCTTTGATTTTCTCAAGCGCAACGACTTGCCGTTTGTATGCGTTGACGAGCCCAGGGATTCAAGTCGAGTGTACCCGCTGTCACGGAAATAACCTCTGATGTTGAACTGGTCCGCTTCCACGGTAGGAACACGCAGACGTGGGAGAAGAGAGGTATCAGCCCGGCTGAGTGTTTCAACTACCTCTACACCGAGGAAGAACTCAAGCCATGGGCGGGCAAAATTCGCAAGCTTGCCAGCTAGGCGGAGGAGATGCATGTCCTGTTCAATAACTGCTACCAGGACAAAGCAGTTGTAAACGACAGGCAAATATGCTTCATGCTCAGCATTGACTACAAGATCGGCATCCTCACAGATAACATAAATTGGATCCAGTTGAAACTCCATGCGTTAACTTTATCCCGCGGCGGTGACGACCCCGTGAGAAGGTGTCCTATCTATATCTACTCACGGGGACAGTGCACATGAGACAATTGGATAGAAGGGACCCAGACCAGACGGCTTGGGAGCTTTTGCGCATCGCTGAGGAAATCCACAGAGAGAAGGAGTATCATCCTAGGCCCGGCCCCGCTTGCGGAGGTTGTGATTTTGCGGTAATCTGTCCTACGAAAGACAAAGGCTATGTCGAGATGGGGGAAGTGGATCTCCCACTGTGGCATGATTTCAGCGACATCTTGCTCGAGGAATAATAATGTCTCTAACAAGATTCATCAAGGATATACTGAGGAGGCCTGAAGCAATCCCAACCCCTGGAGCCATAATCTACAATGCGACAGTGGCACGAGTTCTGCGAAAGCCTGAAACAAAGATAGCTAATGACATAGTCGAAGGGATGGGAAACGGGACTATTCTCGATTTAGGTTCGGGAACGGGCTACTTGTCAATAGAGATTGCAAAGAGGACACCCAGCCTACGGGTTTATGGCATTGACCTCAGCAGACAAATGGTCAAGATTGCAGCACGCCATGCAAAAGGCATCGAAAATGCTCAATTTGTGTTTGGCAATGCTGACAAGCTCCCTTTCAAGGATCATTCAATAGACCTTGTGATTAGTACGGGCGCTTCGCACCATTGGAAGACACCAGGCAGGGTGTTTGATAAATGCTATCGTGTTCTAAAAACCGGCAAGGAAGTCTGGATATACGATGGGTGTCCTGAGGTTTTCACGGACCAAGCTGATAGGAGAAGGGTGAGTAAGGAATATGGGTTCCTGGTTTACCGATTTGGACATAGAGTCGCTGAAATACATGGCTTCACCAGAGAAGAATATCAGACTGAAATTAAGGGTATTCTAGATAAAACACCGTTCAAAGGAAGCTACCTGATGGCGCTAACGGACATTTGGATGAAGATTACGCTTAAGAAACAATAGTGAATAGGCTCGCTGCTTCACGACTTTTTGGTTGCTCGTCCCGTCCAATTGAGCGATAACAGTCCATTTTGCTGCGTAAGGGCAGAATCGATTCTTTTGGCCATACAAGATTCGAACCCACGACTCCCTCTTTAACTAATCAGGTTGACACTATCTCAAAGACCATGTTGGCAACCTGTCCAAAAATACTCGCGGCCCTGACAAATGGTCAAAACCACGTTTTTGGTTTAGCACATACTGCAATTTCCTGTCAATAATTCTTACGTAATAGGTGACAGAATCCTGCAAAGAACGCTCTAAAGATGCAGTAGCACAGCTTTAGCGCCTTCTATAGCAGACTCCCAAGGGTCGCAAGTCATTCTTGTGGGGCTATCATGCCCATTGCGCCTAGGCCTTCCAGGGCGAGGCTGTAGCCCACGCTATCGTCAATGAGTCGTCTCAGCCGTTGTGTCAGCACGACACGTGTGTAGCGCGCTGTGAGGGGTGGCAGCTTGGCTAACTGCTCTGCCAGCTTCATAGCTCTGGGCATAAGCTGGTCGGGTGATAGGACCTCGTTGACTACACCGAGCTGAAGCGCCTCTTGGGCCGTGAGAATTTGACCTGTTAGCAGGAAATAACGGCCGCGATTGGGGCCCAGGAGGTCTACCCACACAGCCGCGATCCCGTCACCTGGTACCGTCGAGAATGGAATGTGTGGTTTATCTTGGAAGAATGTATTTTCGGACGCAAGTGTGATATCAGATAATAGCACTAGCTCTGAGTGGATGATGGCTGGCCCATTCGCTGCTCCGATCACTGGTACTTCGATATTGAGCAAGTTGTGCAGCAGTTGCTTGCCTTCCCAATAGACACGGTCCCAATCTTGAGCAGTAGCTATATCTACATCCCACCCGAACCGGGATATGAACTCACCACCGGTACCAGTTAGGATTACCACCTTGTTATCGCGGTCGGCTCCGATGTCGTGGAAGGCATCCACCCAGTCACGGTGATTCGCGCTCGAATATACGACTGGGCCTCCGCCTGTATGGAAGCGCACTGTCAAGATGCCGCTTTCGCTGCGGTCAAACGCCACAGTCTCGTAACGATCGAAGTAATTCGGCCTTTTCTCCATAATACCTCCTTTCGCCCTAGTCTTTCAGACCAACGCCCTCGTCAAGAGCAAGCCCCCGGGCACGGCCTAATTTTAAGGGGTCGACGCTGGGAGAGCTATACACCATCGGGTCGACCAATCGCCGTGACTTTGATTGGGTACAGTGAGGCTTAAATCCGTTTTATCCAGCCCCCATCCACATCAAGTGTCTGCCCGGTTACCCAGTCACTGGCTGATGAAGCTAGGAATATTAAAGCGCCGCACAGGTCTTTAGGATCCCCAATGACTTTAAGCGGTATATGCGGCTTCCACAGCTCAGCCATCCCAGGCGGCCGTGAAATTTTGCCTGCCTTGGTAGAAATCATGCCCGGCGCTATCGCGTTCACTGTAATATTGTATCTACCAAGTTCGTTAGCCATACTAACAGTCAGGCCTAGTAGCGCAAGTTTGCTGATCCCATAAGCATGTCCTCCCAGAAAGGCGCCTCCAGAGGATATGTTGATAATCTTGCCTCCACCCCTTTCCTTCATTGACGGCACAACTGCACGTATACACAGGAATGCTCCAGTCAGGTTGACTCGTAACACACGATCCCATTCTGCGAGTGGAAACTTAACCAACGGTATGTCTCTCGGCAGTTCAGCCATTAGCGCTGCGTTGTTAATCAAGATATCGATCCCGCCGAATTTGCTGACAGTGGCCGACGCCATATCGGCTACACTGGCTTCACTGGTAATGTCAATGCGGACTGCCACAGCCTCGAGGCCTCTGTTACGCAGCTCCGCTACAGCTGCCTCAGCCCTATCGATATCGATATCTGCAAGCACGACGCTCGCCCCCGAACTGCCCAGAGCTTCCGCAAATTCCCTGCCAATACCCCCACCAGCACCAGTCACGACTGCAACCTTTGCTTCAAGTGGCTTGTATACCATGTTTATTCTGACTCGCCCATAGGATGGTGTTCACCGCAGAAACATGTCCTATATCTACCACATCTTACAGCATAGGTCAACAATTCCTACATAGCAGGTGCTTGCAGAGATCCCTCAAAGAGGGCGTTAGTAATAGCTATTTGAGTTGAGTCGTGAATATTCCATGGCTGTGTTGCCCAGCTGCCCAAATCCCGATAGCATAGGTGCCGAATGCAAACACGCCAATTGAGTACACTCCGGCTGAGAAGATGCCGATGGAAAAGAGCCCTACCGAGTAGATTCCGGCTGAGAACAACCCCGCCGATAGGATTCCCGCACTAAATAATCCAGCTGAGAGCCAGCCAAGCGTTGCACCAAAAGCGCTATTTGCAACTGGCGGCGCCAGCAAGCCTACAACGTAAAGAATGATAAATGGTACCCAAATAATGATGTGCATGATAGCCGACGAAAGACTTTTCATAGCCGCACCTCCTTATAAGTGACTTGGCACCAGTATAACATATATATCATCACGGGTTGCATACCATGCTGGCAGCGAGCAAAATGCTAGAGAGTCCAATCGCTAGAGCGACTAGGGTGGTGTTCGATCGTTGCTGACGATTTACACTCTGGCTGTCTTCATTCTATGGGTATCACTTCCCCACATTTCGGGCACTTTATCGTCGTCCTATAGTATGCTTGAAATTCTGCCACGCTACTGCCCTCACGAAAGACAGCGTATCGAACACCTATGTTCTTCCTCGCTTCTTTTAGAGCCTTTTTCTTTGCTTCTTCAAATGTACCCTTAAAGTCTAACGTAGTCTTCTCCTTCGGCTGATACCTTGTTTGAACAATTTCGTACAAGCTCGGCAATATCATTCCACCCTCCTTTCCCAAGACATTACAGCACTTCCAACTAGCAGTTAAGCGTATCTAGACCCCACACTTAGCCTCCTATGTCCCTTTCAACACCTTGAAGACCGATGAGAATTCCGCCACCACCTTCCCCACTTCATTGCAGACGCTTACTTCCCCCTTCCACTCAGCTCCTCCCTGACATGTCACCTTAGCCTTAGCCGTTATAACTCCCAGTTTCACTGCATGCAAGAACTCTGCCTTCAGAGATACCGTCACAAACTGTATCCCGGCGGGAATCACACTCTTCATCGCCATAGCAGCTGCCGTATCTGTTAAACTCACCAGTGCACCCCCGTGCATCAGCCCACTGCCCTGGGCAAAGTCAACAAGGAATGGCATCTTAAGTGTTGCATGACCTTCTGAAGCCTCGATGATCTGCATCTGCAACAACTGCTCGAAGGGCGCACAGCTAATCCAACTTTGCATCTTAAAATTGTGTGGTCCAGTTAACCCAGCCATCTCGCACATACTAGTCGTCTCCTTGCTAGCCACATATTGTCCTCATATTATAGCTACGAAGATCTTGGATCTGCACGCGGAAAGTCCGATGGCACCTGCTGCAAGAAACATTAGCCCGATTACAATTGGTGAACCAGCCTCAATTTACAGATGATTATAGCATACGAGTGATCACAATTTTCAGACAGCTTGGCGTGCAGTTCCGCAAATTGCGGCTAAAACCGGTTTTTCAGATGCCGATCTAAGATGCAAACTTCGTCATAAAGTGCAAGTATAAGGGGGTAGGAGCTCATGCAGTCATTTCATGATATTTTTGAGCCATTATAATGGTAGCGTAGTCAGTTATCAGCACTGTTCGATTGATGACTTGAACCGCCCCATACATGTCAAGCAGACTAGTAAACAGGTCCTGATATTCGGCAAAGAGCCACATATGCCTTCTCATGAGAATTATTGCGTAGATAGCTTCGTGCAGAGGAATTCCTTCAGCATGTCTATCCTCTGCATATTGGCTGAAATATGGCACCTCTTCTTCATAGGGATTTTCGCTATAATACATTCGCCTTAGGTTCCTGTAGAAGAGCATCGCCTGGGCAACAGCTTCCCTGTCTGTAAGAGGATGGTACGAAGGAGTCCTCGGGTTCTGGCTAACGTTTTTCCACCATGCCTTAGCAATTTCCTTTGCCCGTAACTCAACCAAATCGAGTAGCTTGTCAGCAGTTGCTTTGAACATAAGCAAACCTCCTTTGCACTTGTCCTTGTTATGCTTTGCACTGGGCGACAACGACTATCTTCGAGACGTTGCACAGCTTCGCAATAATTGTACCTCAGGTCTGTTAGAGCGACAAGCCACTACCCTCGCCACGTAAATACTCGAAGGAACTACGTACCATAAATTCCTTGAAAGAAGGCGCCCTTTATCTTCAAAGGAAAACACTATTCAAAGAGTGATACTCAGCTTGGCCTAGTCTGTTTCAACAGTTTCGTTTCACGTTTTCCCCTTTTTATTCAGTTCTTAACGTGGAAAACAGTATAGTGACAGGAAAATCCCGAAATATCGTAACGAGGTAACGAGGACAGGAAAGGACGACTTAGTAAGTGTGAGGTTGCCCTTATCCTAGATTTCCCATATTAAACTTCGGCATAAAAGAGTTGTCGTGGTACAATAGCCTGGAAAACCCTACGCTTAGCTACATCATATTCGACTTCTCAATCATGATATGGAAGTAGTAACATTGAAGCTACCCTAGAAAAAGCAAGGACGAGGTTTGCTGCAAATTTAAATGTAGGCTGGAACCGAAGACGCCAAACAGACGGACAGGGAACTAAAGGAGGTTGAGATGGCTGATCTGGTTGATTACAGTGGGGAATTCAGGCCAAACATAAAGTATCAGGATTTCTCCAAGAAGGCGCTGGCGAGATTGCTGGTCCAATATGCCACATTGGGCCTGGCCCTGGACGGTTGGTGGCAGAACACTGTCAGGGAGAAATATGGGAAGGACGAGGCCATTAAATTGGAGTTGGCCGTTTGGGATAGGGGCATCCCTTATGAACAGCAAAGGGTGATGAAAGCGCTCAACATTCAGGGAAACGATGTGGCCGCCTGTTTCAAGGAACTTCAGATGGACCCTCAGTTGTGCATAGAGATATTTGACATTGCCTGGGATCTGAAAAATAACAATTATGGCATTCTTACTGTCAACCGCTGTCCGGCGGTGGAGCACTTTGAAAAGCAGGTGGACTCGAAGACCATGTTAGCTATGTGTGACCTTGACTTTAGGGCCTTTAATAAGATCGCCCGGTTCTTTAATCCAAATATGAAGGTCGCTACGCTGAAGCTGCCACCTAGAAGGAGCAAGGATGACATTGCCTGCCAGTTTGAGTTCAAGCTGGAGCCGTAAACTCAACTGCCACAGCAGTGAGGCATAGTAATCAGAGTGGTTCTGGGGTAATATGAGTCAAGGAGAGTAGTCAAACCATTAGTGCAAACAGTGCATATACTACCCCCTAGCACTAGCGAAAGTAATGCAATTGAAGGAGAGCAAAACGGTCGGCCAGTTTGGATATGCTGGCAACATATTAAGGGTAGATTTATTCTCAGGGCGTATAGCCTGTGTGCCTACGAAGGATTATGCTGAGAGGTTTGTTGGTGGCATAGGTATAGCAGCCAAGGTCTACTGGGATGAGGTTTCTCCCGATGTCAAGGCCCTTGACCCCCGGAACTCCCTTATATTTGCTACCGGTCCCCTGGCTGGAATCAGGGGGGTGGCCGGTCCAAGATGGGAAATTTGCGGGAAGTCACCCGCCGCCGAGCCAGGGCAATTTGGCTGTAGCAACCTTGGGGGAAGGTGGGGTGCCCGCCTCAAGTTCGCAGGCTACGATGGTCTTATTGTCCAAGGCCAAGCTGAGGAACCGATCTGCATTATTGTGCAGGATGGTGTGGTGGAAATAAAAGATGCTTCTCAGCTTTGGGGCAAAGGTGCTATCGAAACCAGAGAAATTCTTAAGGATGAGCTGGGAAACTCCATGAGCGTGGCGGCTATTGGGCCCGCTGGGGAGAACAGAATAACCTTTGCCAATATCTTAGCTGATAATGACGCCAGCGGTTCATCTGGTCTGGGAGCAGTTATGGGTTCAAAGAGGTTAAAGGCTATTGTGGTGGGAGGCTCAGGGAAAATAGCGCCAGCCAACACGGACAGGTTCAGGCAACTCACTAAGCACATATGTGAACTGAAGAAAGGATTTACCTCATCTGAGGAAATTGGGCTCATACCAGGCCCAAAGATGAGAAAGGACTACTGCTATGGCTGTCCCGGTGGCTGTTTCAGAGCGGTCTTTGAAGCGATTGACAGCAAAAGGGGCAAGTTTATGTGCCACTCTGGGCTTTTTTACCAGGAATTGGCACGGCGGTATTATGGGGAATGGAATGAGGTACCTTTCTATGCTAATAAGCTCTGTGACGAATATGGACTGGATACCTATGCTCTTCAGCCAATATTGATTTGGCTATCCCGATGCCATAAAGAAGGCATTATCACTGAGGGAGATACCGAAATTCGCCTATCTCAATTGGGCAGTATTGAGTTTGTAGAAGCCCTAGTCCGAAAAATCTCGCTGCGGGATGGCTTTGGAGATGTTCTGGCTCAAGGGATATCCCGTGCGGCTGACCTGGTGGGTCAACGATCTGAAGAGTTGCTTCCCGGCTATCTCATGAAGGATCGTATACTACCACATGACCCCAGGGTATATATCACAACTGCGCTTCTATATGCTACGGAGCCTAGACCGAGCCCCAGCCAGTTTACGGAGGTGATGGATCCTGTGATACATTGGTTGAATTGGGTAAGGAGGAAGGAGCACTCTTATCTTTCAAGTGAGGTGCTTCGAGGTATCGCCAAGAAGTTTTTCGGCAGCGAACTGGCCGTGGATTTCTCCACTTACCTTGGGAAGCCTTTGGCAGCCAAGAAAATCCAGGATCGCGAGTATATGAAAGACAGCCTTATCCTTTGCAGCTTTGCCTGGCCCATCGTGACCGCCCAAAATTCTGAGGACTATACTGGTGACCCTACCCTCGAAAGCAAAGTCTTATATGCGGTGACGGGTAAACAGACAGATGAGGAGGAACTCTATATAGCTGGCGAGAGGATTTTCAATCTTCAAAGGGCGATACTGGTCAGGGAAGGTCATAGTGGCAGGGAAAAGGATATACTGCCAGAATACCTCCACACCAGACCTATAAAGAGACTTATCGCCCCCTATAATCCAGACTGCTTGGTGCCTGGAAAAGAGGGAGAGGTAATATCCAGAAGTGGAGCGGTGGTGGATAGGGAAGAATTTGAGAGAATGAAGGATGAATACTATAAGCTAAGAGGGTGGGATATTGCCAGCGGACTTCAGACCAAAAAGAAGCTGGGCGAACTTGGCCTTGAGGATATTACGGTTGACCTGGAGCAAAGAGGGTTTGTGGTCTAGGGGAACTTGTTCTGTCTTGCTCCGCTTACTGAAGGGTAAATGGGATGTTGCAGACTGAAAAAGCGATGCGTTTAGATAAAGAGAAGAGGAACAAAATTTGAAACAGGAAAGGGGGATGCTATGGAAACACAGGGGCTTGACCGAATTGTGATGGTGGTGAAAGACTTGGACAAAGCCGCAAAGCAATACTCAGAAGTCCTGGGGGTCACCTTCTGGGATGCGGGCCCTCAGGAAGAACAAGGGGTGAGGGCTATGGTGAGCTGGGATGGGCAAGTGGAGCTTATCTCGCCAATTAGTGCCCAGAGTGCAGCGGCCAAGTTTTTAGAGAGGAAGGGGGAAGGTGTGATTGGTGTTGCCTGGAAGGTAAAGGATATTGTTGAGGCTGGCGACCAAATGACCGCGAAGGGCTTTCGGATTGTGGATACATTTGATTTCCCTGCTGCGCCGGGTTTCAAACTGTTCAAGGAAATTCTGCTCCACCCCAAAGACACCAACGAAGTCATTGTCATACTGGTTCAGAGTGAGCGGGAGTAAGATGGTCCAACTGTGGCAAGATTATGGTAAACACTCAGAACAGGCCCTTTTCTTCCGAAACGCTATAATATTGCTAAACTCTGTTAACGGGAATCGAAGTTATGTCTCAAAATGACGGATATGCCGGGAAGATTCTCTGTGTGGACCTCTCCACCGGAGCAGTCACCAATCTCAGCACAAGCGACTATAGCACGAGGTTTCTGGGAGGCCGGGGTATCGCAGCCAAGATTTACTGGGATGAAGTGTCCCCCCAGACAGACCCATTTGACCCTGCTAATTGTCTTTTATTGTTCACTGGACCTCTGGCAGGATTCCCCGCGTTGGCTGGCTCTCGCTGGACAGTCTGCGGTAAGTCGCCGACCACGGAGCCTGAAGGCTTCTCCTACTGCAACCTGGGCGGGCACTGGGGAGCACATCTGAAATTCGCTGGCTATGACGGCATTGTCATTAAGGGTAAGTCGGATAAAGCCGTGTACCTCTCAATTCAGAATGAAACCGTCCAGATAAGAGATGCGAGTTACCTCTGGGGGCAGGGTGCCGCCCAGACCAGAGAAGCGCTCAAGGCTGAATTAGGAAAATCAGCGAAAGTGGTCGCCATCGGTCCTGCCGGTGAGCGTCTTGTCCCATTGGCCATCCTCTTGGCCGACAACGACGCCAGCGGCTCCTGTGGCTTTGGAGCGGTGATGGGTTCCAAGAATCTCAAGGCGATAGTGGTGGCTGGCAGCGGCTCTGTGAGATCTGCCAACCCTGATCGGCTTGCGGAGGTAACTCGCTATATCCGCCAGGTGAGGAAAGGGTATCCCAGGATCATCTTCCCCCAAAGCCCGCCCTCCAAGATGAAATGGGACTTCTGTTACGGCTGCATCTGGGGCTGTGGCAGGGCAATCTTCGAGACTGAGGATGGCACCAAAGGTAAATTACTGTGTGGCTCGGGCGTCTTCTACGAAGGGCGGACGCGCAAATACTACGGGGAATACAATAGCGATGTGTCCTTCCGCGCTACCCGTCTCTGTGATGACTACGGACTGGATACAGAGGCCATCGATGGTCTGATGATGTGGCTGTCCCGCTGCTACAGGGCTGGCATCCTCAGCGATGATAATACCGGCATACCGTTATCCAAGATGGGCAGCCCTGAATATATTGAGGCCCTCGTGCGGAAGATAGCCCTGAGGGAAGGCTTTGGAGACGTGCTGTCTCAGGGGACGATAAAGGCCGCCCAGACGGTGGGACGGGGAACCCAGGAACTCATTGGGGATATTATATCCAAAGGGGGACATGTCAGTAGCCACGACCCACGCCTTTATATCACCAATGCCATGCTATATGCCACAGAGCCACGGATGCCGATACAGCAAATCCACGAGGTGGGCCTTTTGATCGTTAGATGGCTCGGTTGGCTTGGCAAGCAAGAGGGCCGAGAGCATTTTTCAACCTCCCTGGTGCGTGCCATCGGTAAGAGGTTCTGGGGCGGTGAGATTGCCGCCGACTTCTCTACCTACGAGGGGAAAGCGCTGGCCGCTAAGAAGATTCAAGATAGACAGTATGTTAAGGAAAGCCTCATCACCTGTGACTTCTACTGGCCTATGACTGACTTCGAGAACACTGAGGACCACCTTGGCGATCCAACTCTGGAAAGCCAGGTTTATTCGGCAGTCACAGGCAAGGAAGTGGATGAGGAGCAACTATACCGTATTGGAGAGCGAATAGTAAATCTTCAGCGGGCCATATTGGTGCGCGAAGGCCATCAGGGAAGGAAAGATGATAGACTTCCTGAGGCCTATTTCACTGTTCCCCTGAGGACTTTCATGGGCAACCCGGAATGCCTGGTGCCGGGCGTGAAAGGCGAGGTCATATCCAGAAAGGGAGCGGTAGTTGATAGGGAGAAATTCGAGGAAATGAAGAGCAAATACTACCGGCTCCGGGGCTGGGATGTTGACAGCGGGCTCCAGCCGGAGGAAAAGCTGAAGGAGCTGGGGCTCTCCGATATAGCTGCGGAGTTAAAGGAAGGGGTATTGCTAGCCTAGACCCCAGCTGCATGGGCAAAATCTATTGGCTCACAACAGTAGGCTAAGATGGCAGCTCTAATTGACTACAGTGGGGAATTCAAGCCTGACCTGAAGTACGAAGATTTCTCCAAGGATGCATTGGCACAGCTGCTTTATCAGTTTGCCAGGGTGACAAATGTTCTAGATGGGGAATACACAACCGAGATTATGGTCAAGCATGGTCAAGAGGAGGCCTTGGATAGCCAGTACAAAGTTTGGGAGAGGCATGGTCCACGCGTAATGAGGTGGGTCAAAAGGACTCTCAACATCCAGGGCGATGATGTGCCCGCCTACTTCAAGTTGTTGCAGATGCTGCCGTCCTTCTCATCGGAGCACTATGATATAGAGTGGGAACTCCTAAGCCCGGAGCATGGCATCTTCACCGTCACTAGGTGCAAGTTCCTAGAGGAAATGGAGAAAGCAGGTCAGGGGTTTGAGAGGCTTATATGCGGAGAGTCCAAGCCAAAGTCCTTTCAGATGTTGGCCAAAGAAGTAAATCCCTATATGGTGGCGAGGCCGCTGAAGCTTCCTCCCAGGAAGACTAGGGACGATATCGCCTGCCAATTCGGATTCAAGATAGAGCCCGCAGCCTAGCCAGGACTTCAGCTACAGAAGGCAATCCAAACCCATCTTGGCAGGCATCGGGAGTCCTTAGCAAATAGCTTGTTTCCATCACAACATGGTACTGCCGCCATCAACGAAGAGCGACTGTCCTGTCATGTAATCGGAGTCCTCGCTAGCCAGAAAGACAGCAACGCGCCCGATGTCCTTCTCTGGATCTCCCTCTAAATGTCGTAGAGGTTTTTCCGCAAGCCCTTTTTGGTATTCCTCTGGATACCACTTCTGAAATCCCCTACTCGCTGGGGTTAATGCATGAGGCAAGATGACATTTACATTGATCTTGTATTTGCCCCACTCTCGCGCCGCCGTCCTGGAAAAGGCCCGAATCGCCTCCTTGGTAGCACCATATACTGCCATTCCCTCCATCCCTATAAGTCCCGCTGCCGAACCGATGTTGATTATCTTCCCGCCCCTACCCTTCATATGGGGGAAGACTGCCTTGCAACAGTACCATGTTGCCTTGACACCCTCTTGGAGGCACTTGTCCCAGTGTTTGTCTTCTATTTCCTCCACAGGGATCCGAGGGACAAAGCCCTGGGCATTATTGACCAGAATATCGACAGGACCAAAGTTCATTACAGCTTCCTCAACCATTCTTTTCACCTGTTCCTCATCTCCAACATTACAAACCACCCCCAGTGCTTCCTTGCCCAGTTGTTGAATCTCCTCGGCAACTTCTTTGCAGGTTTTAGCATTGATATCGGCAATGACCAGCTTAGCTCCCTCCTTGGCAAATGCCAGAGCTATTCCCTTGCCGATTCCTTGTCCGGCACCGGTCACAATGGCAACCTTTCCTTCCAACTTACCCACGCTCTCTCCTCCTTTCGTTTCGTGCAGCCGTCCGTGGCTTAATCACTTTGAAATGGTATTCTATGCCCTTATCATCCCCGTTGCAACAATACGGCAAGATTGCGAGTTGACCTCAACACTTAGCAGGGACTATTGACGGTGCCAAGGTCAGCCCTGATACAATAAATAATACTCCCTGCGGATTTACTCCGGAACATCCTGGAGTAATAGGTCCCTGAGAACCGGCAGGGCCGGCAGGAAGGCAAGCAAGCCTGGATTGAGAAGTAGGCGATGACAGATAACTATGACATTGAGGTGAGGTTACTTGCCGTCACCCCCCAAGCTGAAAATCTGATAGAGACGGCGGGCAGGCTGTGTTGGGATACTCAAGACAAAACTGGCACGGTACCGGACCGAATTCAGAAGTGGCTGGATGTCGGGCATGAGTCAATGATTGAACATGCTTGCGCCACCTTCTACATTCGTGCCAGTCGCGTCTTGACTCATGAGCTTGTCAGGCACAGACTGGCAAGCTACAGCCAGAGAAGCCAGCGATATGTCAAGGAAACCGAGCCAAGATTCATCGAGCCGCCTCAGATTAAAGAAAACGAATTTGCTCATAAGCAATTTCAGGAGGCAATGACAGCTTCCTGGCAAGCTTATGGCGAATTGCTGGCTAAGGGAATAAAGCCTGAGATTGCTCGCTATGTCCTTCCCAACGCCTGTGAGACCCAGATAATCTGCACCTGGAATTTCCGCGAAATTCGCCATATTATTAAGCTGCGCACATCCAAGCGAGCGCTTCCTGAGTTTAGGGCTGTTGCCGAGGAAATGCGGATGATAGTGAAGGAAATGGCCCCCCAAGTGTTTGCGGATTTGTGACGGGACACTTGGGAAAGCGTGATGTTCTTGAGACAAAAGATCTACCTCGGCACTGCCGCCTGTCTATTATGC
>DAOUMB010000036.1:0-5650 GCA_034414335.1 Dehalococcoidia bacterium | reverse complement strand
CCTTGGTATAGGGGGCAAAAGGATATACTTCCTCTCTGAGTCTGATTTAGCTGCAGTATTAGAATGCTTGGAAGGACTTTCTCCTGAATTGGCGATTATAGATTCTATTCAGACTATGTATTTGGAGGATGTGGCTGGAATGTCGGGCAGTATTTCCCAAGTGCGGGAGTGTACTTGGAGGTTGGAGAGGTGGGCGAAACAGAATGATGTGCCCCTTTTAATCACGGGCCATGTGACTAAAGAAGGAGCCATCGCAGGCCCAGGAACGTTAGAACATATCGTCGATGTAGTGCTCTACTTTGAAGGTGAGCCATTTAGCAGTTACCGAGTGCTACGCAGTGTAAAGAATCGTTTCGGCTCCACTAACGAGGTGGGAATATTTGAGATGGGCGATAGCGGATTGATGGAAGTGGATAATCCCTCTCAAGTTTTCTTATCCGCATATAAGGATGAAACTATTGGTTCGGTGGTAGTGCCCACTCTTGAGGGAAGTCGGCCTTTACTGGTCGAGATTCAGGCTTTAACTACCCCTAATAGTTTTACTCCACCAAGGCGCATCGCTAACGGCGTCGATTTTAATCGGCTGCTGCTAATAATTGCTGTGCTCACTAAGCGTGCCGGGTTAAGGCTTTTTAACCAAGATATTATAGTTAATGTCACGGGTGGCTTAAGGGTCAATGAGCCAGCGGTTGATTTAGGAATCGCCTCAGCCATTGCCTCCAGTTTCCATGATAGTAAGCCCATTTCTAGTTTGGTTGTTTTGGGAGAACTAGGTTTGAATGGGGAGCTTAGAGGAGTACCGCAGCTGGAACGAAGGATTGCCGAGGCTGTTAGGCTGGGCTTCAAATCCTGCCTTATGCCTAGACTTAAATCCAGAGCTTCCCTCGACTCTGCCAGCATTCAACTGATCGAGGTTAACTCGGTGGCTGAAGCTTTAAGGCTAGGACTTAGCAAGGGCAAGTAAGATGTCGGCTACGAGGGAGCGAAGCAATCCCAAATTAGGAGCGGTTATAGTTGCTGCTGGGGATAGTCAGCGGATGGGTGGCATAAATAAAAGTTTTGCTCCCTTAGGGGGGAAACCCTTACTAGCCTGGGCCGTGGACACTTGTCAAAGATGCAGCTTGGTTCAGCAGATAGTCCTGGTATTGAATGGTAAGGATTTATCCCGCGGACAGAACTTGAAGGAGGCGCGAGGCTGGTCTAAAGTTGTTATATGTCTAGGGGGGGCACGGCGACAGGATTCGGTTAGGGAAGGACTGAAGCGGATAAAGTACTGTGATTGGGTCATGATTCATGATGGAGCTCGCCCTTTCTTGACTTTGGACTTGATGGAAAATGGACTAGAAGCAGCTAGGAAAACTGGGGCTGTGGTAGCTGCAGTGCCTGTTAAGGATACTATTAAGATTGCTGCTGGCCAGAAATTGATTAAAGAAACACTTCAGCGAGACAGTTTATGGGCGGCGCAGACCCCGCAGATATTCAGCTTTGATGTGATAACCAAAGCTTACGAGAAGTTGGCGGCAGAAGTAACGGATGATGCCGCTGCTGTGGAACACCTGGGGTACAAGGTGAAGCTTTACATGGGCGACTACAATAATATAAAGGTAACCACACCCGAGGATTTGGCATTGGCAAGAATCATCGCTAAAAGCATCTGAATCTTTTATCACGCTGCTATTGAGAGAAGTTAGGGAATTAGCCGTTTGTGTAGCTGTCGGTATTATTCTTACTGGCTGTTCGGACACTATCAGATATAGCTGCGAAAGTCGACTTCAGGTATACTATAACCATTGACGAAGAGCGAGTGGAGGCGTAACATGTTGACAGTAAAGGATACTGAAATTCTGTAAAAAGGAGGTAGTACATGGGCACATATATTATGTTGTTTGGCTTTACACAGCAAGGGATAATGAAAGTAAAGGAGAGTCCTGCCAGGGTCGAAGCGGCCAGAAAAACCTGTCAGACTATGGGAGCGAAGGTGAAGGACTTCTATGCGGTGATGGGGATGGGCCAGTACGATACGGTCTTCATTTTAGAAGCGCCAAACGACGAAGCAATAGCCAAGGCAGCTTTGGCTATAAGTTCACTAGGCAGTGTGCGCACCGAGACTCATCGCGCCTTCACCGAAGACGAATACGAGAGATTTATCGCTGCTTTGCCCTGAGTAGCTATCTAGCGCTCTGGGGCGAATGACAGGGGAGCAGTCAGGATATAAGTAAAGCTCTGTATGGGTGCATAAATAAGGGTAACCACACCTGAAGATTTGGCCTTGGCACGAATCATCGCGCGAAAATGGAAAGAGGAGGAATAAGGGTCGGTATTGGCTATGACAGCCACCCTTTGGTTTTGGGGCGCCGGCTAGTTTTGGGAGGTGTTGATGTCCCTTACGGCAAGGGCTTGTTGGGTTGGAGTGATGCTGATGTGGTAACGCACGCAATAATAGACGCTTTGTGTGGTGCTGCTGATCTGGGCGACATTGGCACCTTATTCCCCTCTCAGGAATCGGAATACGAAGACATCTCAAGCTTGGTTTTATTAAGCAAGACCGGCGAACTACTTAAAGCCAAAAGATTCAGGGTGGCTAACATTGATGTTACCATTATGGCTCAAAGCCCCAAGCTATCGCCTTTCATCCCCGAAATGAGGAAACGCATCAGCCAGGCTCTGGGTGTGGATTCTACACACGTGACAATTAAGGCCACCACCACCGATGGTCTGGGCTTCATCGGCAGGGAAGAAGGAATGGCCGCTCAATCCGTAGCTTTAGTCCAAAAGACGGAAAGCTAGATTACCATCATTTCGTAACTCGGCTTGCCCTCTTTCCAGGAAATTACAAAACTAACATGCCTGCCTTCTACTAAGTGCTGCTCACTTTGGCTGCGGAGTTTTTTAAAGTCCATTGATTCCAGGAAGGCTTTGAGAAGCTCGATCCTCTCCTCAAGTTTTTTATCCTCCTGCCCACCTTCCATATATTGGTTTACAGAATTCCAGAATTCTTCTCTGGCTGTAGTTTCGATGCAGTGGGAAAGGCTGGGGAGAAGCTCAATGCCATCCATATTTTATTTGTATCACCAAGTGGTGGCTGTGGTCAAAATTTGACAATTTTGACGCAGTTCGTTAATATTATTATTGACATACGTTCATAATTAATAGTGGAAATGAGGTGATTTTTGATGGCTAGGCCAACAAAGTTGCGATGCGTCGCCCAGTTTCCGAATGTAGGTTTTTTTAGGCCGGTGGGGGTACCGGTAAATGCTTTGCAAGGCGTTTGCCTCTCGCTTGAGGAAGTTGAGTCTATCCGTCTTAAGGATTTAGAGGGATTGGAGCAGGAGGAGTGCGCTCAGCAGATGCGAGTTTCCAGGCCTACTTTCCATCGCATATTAGAGTCGGCTCGGAAAAAGCTGGCTGATGCTCTGATTAAGGGCAAGGCAATTCAAATCGAAGGGGGCAATTTTGAGCTTCCTCAGCGTCGCTTTAAATGTGGCGATGATGGACATGAGTGGAATGTGCCTTTTGAGGCTATGGCACAGAGATTTCCTTTGTCTTGCCCGAAATGTCTGAGTGGGAATATCCAGCCCATGCCTTTGCCTCCGTTTGGTTTAGGCAGAGGGTGTGGCAGGAGATTTCGCGGTGGCAGGCGATGGTGAAAGAATAAAGAGAAAGGAGGTGATGGAGATGCCATTTGGAGATGGAATGGGACCGAGGGGACTAGGGCCGATGACCGGAAGGGGCGCTGGCTTTTGCGCTGGTTTTGGCGCGCCAGGCTTTGACAACCCGATGCCTGGTTACCCACACCCTTATGGTTATGGTGCTTCAGCGCCGGTATGGCCTAGGTGGGGCTATGGCTTTGGTCGTGGCTTCGGTCGTGGACTTGGTCGTGGCTGGCGGAGATGGGGACCTTACGGGTACCCTTGGTGGTAAGGTTTAGATTTTCTTAAGGGGGTGAGGAAATGTGGCCTTGGTTTGGATTTTGGCATCCTTGGGCATGGCCTGAATACAGAATACCTTAGGGATATCCCTCTGGAGGATATGGCTATACTTGGGGAGCTATACCTAAGGAGGAAGAGGTAGCTATGCTTGAAGAGCAGGAAAGATGTCTGACCAGAGAATTGGATGGAGTGAGGAAGAGGCTTGAAGAACTTCACAAATAGAAAGGAGGTGAGAAATGCCTAATGGATATGGTAGAGGATTTGGGAGGGGAGGATGGGGATTTGGCTTTAGAGGAAGCTCTCCCCCCTGGCCTTATGTTGGTCTGGGAAGAGGAGGGTTGCCTAGATGTGGCTATTTCTTCAGTGGAGCTGCGGGAGCACCTGCTTGGCCGAATTATAGCTATAGCCCCTACTACAGTGGTCCCGCTACGCCCTTCCACGGGGCTCCTTATCCATATTCTGGTGCGGACCCCTATGCTCCGCAGATGACCCGGGAGCAAGAGCTGGATTTTTTGAGAACCCAGGCTGAAGCAATAAAGGGACAGTTGGAGCAAATTGATGCTAGAATAAGAGAACTGGAGACGGACTAAGTTGGGAAGAGGTGCATCATGAAAATTGCAGTATCAGCAACAGCCCCTGGTTTGGATGCTGAAGTGGACCCTCGTTTTGGGAGGTGTCAACACTTCGTCATTGTTGACCCCCAAAGCATGCAATTTGAAGCCTTGGATAACTCTAATGCCATGGCTGCTGGTGGGGCAGGCATCAGCACGGCCCAGATGATTGCCAGCAAAGAGGTGGAGGTGGTGCTCACAGGTAATTGTGGACCGAATGCTTACCAGACCCTTTCAGTAGCGGGGATTCAAGTAATCAGCGGTGTTTCTGGGAAAATAAAGGACGCTGTTGAAGCTTATAAGACAGGCGGGCTGCAACCAAGTGCCCAACCCAGGGTAGGCAGCCATTATGGAATGGGAATGGGGTCTGGTATGGGTCGAGGTATGGGTAGAGGAATGGGGATGGGGCCAGGAATAATGCCTCAAGCAGCGACTCAAGCGATGAGACCAGAGCAAGAGATAGAAATGCTCAAATCTCAAGCTCAGATGATGACGCAACAGCTAAGTGAAATCCAGCGTCGTCTTGAAGAGCTGGAGAAAGGGAGGTAAGCTATGCCAATCTATGAATATCAATGTGCGCATTGTGGGCAGAAATTTGAAGTTCGCCAAGCTTTTGGTGAAAATGGTTCTAGTTTGAGTTGTCCCAAATGCCACACTGAGAACCCGAAAAAACTCCTCTCCTCATTCTTCAGCCGCGGTTCAAGTGGGACCGAACCCTCAGAGGTGAGTTGCCCGACTTGCAGTTCTGGAGTTTGCGGTCTCCCGCAGATGGGATGAAACTAAAAAGCAACGCCTAGTGAGGTGAGTTATGCCTAGAGGAGATGGCACGGGCCCTTTCGGCCAAGGGCCGGGAACAGGCAGAGGAATGGGGCGTGGTCTAGGAAGAGGGATGGGGAGGAGGGGTGGAAACCGTCCCGGGGCAGGCCCCAGTGGGGATTGTGTCTGTCCTAGCTGTGGGACAAGGATTCCTCACCAAGCAAGAGCTCCCTGCTATGATGTAAGCTGCCCCAAGTGTGGTGTCAAGATGGTCAGGGAATAGAATGATAATATCTGTTGCCAGTGGGAAAGGTGGCACGGGAAAGACGCTGGTGGCTACTAGCTTAGCTCTTT
>DAOUMB010000035.1:0-20961 GCA_034414335.1 Dehalococcoidia bacterium | reverse complement strand
TTGGTCCAGCTTGAGCTCCCACTAGCAGGCGATGCCATCCGTGCCCTGGCTTTGCCCCATCGCATAGAGGACTAGGACATCAGCCTTTCAAGCTGAAAACAGGGATTCGAATTCCCTTGAGGGCATCTTTAAAGTCAATCTAGCTCCTAATCAAAGCCATACCAGGTGCTTATATTATCTAATGGTTCTCTTTCGGAGCGCAGCTGATTTACAGGGTCATCCCAGTCAGGATAGCCAATAGCTATCCCCAACACTATAAGCTTGGAATCTGGTACTCCCAATACCTTCCTCAACACAGCAGGATGGTCAACAGCTTGTATTTGAGGAATAGTTCCCAGTCCGCATGTGGTAGCCAGCAGCATAATGTTCTCAGCCACCAAACCGCAATCAAATATAGGCCAAATATTTAACCTATCGCCCTGTAGGTAGAAAGAGCGGTCAATGTAGATATAGATAACGCAAGGAGCTTCAAACAGTCTTAAACCTTGCAACCGCCACCACCTTCTCTTCTCCTTATCCTCCCTGCTTATTCCCTTTAGTTCATAAACCTTCAGGCCTATAGCACGGCGACGAGTATCGTAGGGCTCGGGAAATCCTTTAGGGCGAGGGACGTCTGGATTGGGTTGCTCTTCTGCCTTTTCAACGAAGGCCTGTCTTATTTCCTCCAGCTTCCTCCCACTCACTATAGCGAATTCCCAGGGCTGGGTATTCGCCCAAGAGGGAGCGCGCAGAGCTAGCTCCATTATCTCCTTCAGAATTTCCTGGGGCACAGAGTTGGGTTTAAAAGCCCGAATGCTCTTCCTCTGATGTATAGCTTCAACAATTTCCATGCCTTGGGTTTCCCCCTTCCTTACTCTTAAGCTGAGATTTGCCATTTGCCTCGCAATGGGGGCAACTTTCATGCCTTACTGCTTTGAGCCCCAACGACACTTCTATCGCTAGTCACTTCCTTCATTGCTCCCAAGCATCTTCACCAATAAGCGGCACGAAAAAGCAACCACCTAAGTTCTCTATCTCGTTCCCATTCCTAAGCTTGGTAACCCTGAGTAATTCTTGTTGCCATCGAGAACCTACAGGGATTACTAATCGACCATACCAAGCTAGTTGCTCCAAAAGAACCTGAGGCACAGAGGGAGCACCAGCAGAAACTATAATAGCATCGTAAGGTGCTCCCTCTGGCCAACCTAAAATTCTGCCAGCTACGTGAACTTCGATGTTGGAATAACCAAGCTCATCCAGAACTCGCTCAGCTGATTCCGCCAACTCAGGTATACACTCTACAGTAATCACCTTTTGAGCTAACTCAGCTAACACAGCTGCCTCGTAGCCGCTTCCAGTGCCTAACTCCAGCACCTTTTCATCCCCCCTAAGCTCTAAAGATTGTATCATCAGAGCCACAATAAAGGGTTGGGAGATAGTTTGCCCAAAGCCAATGCTTAAGGGTCTATCTTCATAAGCAGCATGATGCTGCTCCGGGGATACAAAGGCTTCACGTGGAACACGCTTCATAGCTTCAATTACACGCTTGTCTGCGATTTCGTGGTCAAGATGCTTAAGTAAATTCTCTCTAGCCCGCTCTAAATCCGCCACAATTCACCAGTCAGAGATGTCAACCAAGAACAAAAGACAGTATTATGATAGTCAGAATTATAGCTCCGGCAATGATGCCAATGCGTTTTATTTCAGGCATAACATATTGATAGCGGCTGGTGAAATCTTGAGCTTTAGGAGATACTTGAGCTTTAGGAGATACTTGGGCTGGCGACTGCGGCTTGGCAGGCATTGGCCTTAATTGTTGCGGAGCTCTTTCCCGCACTGCCTTTGCTGCTCTAGCTCGACGCCGAGCTTTAGCACGTCGTGATTTTTTCGCCATTAGCCCTGTCCCGGTGGAGACTGTCTATAAACTCTAGTGCTGGAAATATATGCATGACCCAAAAGTTGCTGGAGTTGACGGAGATCAGCGCCACTTTGTAATTTATGTCTGGCGAAGCTATGACGTAAGGTGTGTGGTGTGACCTTGCTACCCAGACCTGCCTTACAGGCATAATCCTTAACAATCTGCCAGAATCCCTGCCGCGTCAACCTATTGCCACGTCGATTAAGAAACAGCGCTTCTTCTCTTTCATCATATAGTAAATCCAACCTATCATTTCTGAGGAAATTTCTTAAAATCCGACTTAAGCGATAGTCGAAAGGAACCCACCTCCTCGAATTAATATGAACACAATTTTGCTTCAAATCAATATCTTTAACATTTAATGACACTAATTCGCTTATGCGCAAACCAGTGGCATAAAGTAATTCCAGCATCACCACATCTCTTTTAGCTTCCGGAGTGGATAGCTTTGCTGGCTCGGCAAGTAAACTTTGGTACTCAGAAGAAGATAAGAATCTAAGTGAATGTCTGCTAACCTGAGGAGAAACCAAAGTCTCTGTGGGATTTTCTCTCAACCTCCCTGAATCAACCATGAATTTGAAGAATGATTTGGCTGAAGCCACCTTGCGAGCTGTTGTTGCTGCAGAGTATCTCTTCTCCCTGAGCTTGAGCAAATAGCTCTTCAAAAGATCGTCATAAGACTTGATTATGCCCTTTGCCTCCTCTGTGCTAATAAAGGCTGCCATTTGAGTCAAGTCATTGCGATAAGCAGCCACAGTGTTCTGGGAATAGCTTTTCTCCTGGGCCAAATACTTGAGGAAGATATCGATATCCTGATTCATTATGGTTATTGTAACACAATGCAAGTTATTTTTGCCTCTATACAAGCCACTTGCTACAATAAATTTGCCATGAAATCAGAGCAATTAAAAGCTTTGCCAGCAAAGCCCGGGGTTTATCTGTTTAAGGACAAAGAAGGTAAAGTTATTTACGTCGGTAAAGCTGCCAACTTGGGTAATCGGGTAAAGAGCTATTTTGGTGCCCCCTCTAACCTGTCATCCAAGATCCAGCGATTAGTGGCAAAAATAGAGGATTTCGAGTTTGTAGTTACCAATTCTGAGCAAGAGGCGCTTATCTTGGAATGCAACATGATAAAGAAATA
The DNA here is from genome assembly GCA_034414335.1 of Dehalococcoidia bacterium. Taxonomy (GTDB): domain Bacteria; phylum Chloroflexota; class Dehalococcoidia; order GIF9; family AB-539-J10; genus RBG-13-51-36. The sequence goes on along the minus strand of DAOUMB010000035.1, from coordinate 17,923 downwards.
TATGCCCCGGTACAATGTACGCCTTAAAGATAACAAGACTTTCCCTTACCTCAAGATAAACGTTAACGAAGATTGGCCTGGTGTTTACGTCACTCGCCGTGTTCAGAAAGACGGAGCCAGATACTTTGGACCTTTTGCCAGTGCTGGCTCAGTTCGCAAAACCTTAAGGTTGCTAAAGAAAATCTTCCCTTTTCGCAGCTGCAGCAAGCACATCGAGGATAAAGATAAGCGACCCTGTCTCGATTACTATATCCACCGTTGTCTCGGACCATGTATTGGAGCAGTGGAAGAACAGGAATACCAAGGGGTAATAAACCAAGTCATCTTATTTTTACAAGGTAAGCAAGAGCTTATTCTTCGCGAATTAAACACCAAGATGAAAGCAGCAGCACAGCAGCTCAAGTTTGAGAGGGCGGCTTTGTTACGTGACCAAATTAAGGCAATAGAGAAAGTCATAGAGGGACAGAGGATTGCTATAACATTACAGGGAGAACAGGACATCATCGGTCTGGCCCAGAATGAAAAAAAAGCTTATGTGGAGCTCTTTTTTGTTCGTAATAATAAACTTATTGGCCAAGACCATTTTATTATGGAAGGCACCCGTGGCGAGCCCCCCCAGCAAATAATGACGAATTTTGTGAAACAATACTATGCCTCGGCTTCATATATACCACCACTGATATTGCTTCAGCACCAAGTAGAGGAGCCGGCGGTACTCTCCGAATGGCTTAAAGAGCAAAGAGGTAGTAGGGTGGAGCTTCAAGTGCCACAGCGGGGAGTTAAAAAGAAGCTAGTGGATACAGTAGCTGAAAATGCCACCAGAGGTTTCCAACTAGCCCAAGCTAAAGAGATAAAGATAGAGACTACAAGCTCCGGCCTGCAAGAGCTAAAGAACAAACTTCGCTTGCCCAAAATGCCTTTGAGAATAGAATGCTACGATGTCTCTAATATTCAGGGTACTTTGGCCGTGGGCAGCATGGTTGTTTTGGAGAAGGGCACACCCAAACCGGCTCATTATCGCCGTTTCCGCATCAAAACTGTAGTTGGTGCTGACGATTATGCCATGATCCAGGAGACGCTGAGGCGCAGGTTCAAGAGAGGCATATCAGGGGAAGGCACTTGGGCAATCATTCCCGACCTCGTTCTCATCGATGGTGGCAGAGGGCAGCTTAACGCCGCCCTGGCGGTGAGACAAGCATTAGGGCTAGATTCTATCCCTATGGCCAGCCTAGCTAAAGAGAACGAGGAGGTATTTATACCCGGCGAAGCCAAGCCAATCTATATGCCCAAAGATTCTCCTGCCCTGCACATGCTTCAAAGAGCGAGGGATGAAGCACATCGCTTTGCTATAAGTTACCATCAGAAGCTGCGTCGTCAAGAAGCCGTTACTTCCGCTCTGGATGAAATCCCCGGCATCGGGCCAAGGCGAAAGAAAACACTGCTGAAAAAGTTTGGCTCAATTGAAGCTATAAAGGAGGCCTCATTAGAGGAAATCAACCAGATAGAAGGCATAACTCTGACCTTGGCACAAAGGGTTAAGGAACGTTTATAAAGTAAAATGCCAGACCTGGAATATGTCTTCCACCCCAGGTCAATAGCCATAGTGGGAGTCTCCCGCGATCCCTCCGGCTATGCTACTAGCTCCTTTCTTAAGCCTTTGATACAATTTGGCTACGAAGGACAGACCTACCCTGTCAACCCTGAAGTTAGTGAAATATTGGGCATAAAAGCCTTTCCTGGCATTTTAGATATCCCCAGCCCCGTAGAATATGTTATCTGCTGTATTAGAGCCGAACTTACTCCTAAACTCACGAGGGAATGCGTCACCACGGGGGTCAAGGTGATTCAGTTCTTTACCTCTGGGTTCAGCGAAACCGGGCAAGAAAAAGGAATTCGCCTGGAGAGGGAAATTGTGGAAATTGCCCGTCAGGGAGGCATCCGAGTTATTGGTCCTAACTGCATGGGCATATACTGCCCTAGCTCAAGAATCTCTTTCGATGCCAGCTTTCCTAAGGAGAGTGGCAGCATTGGTTTTCTTTGCCAGAGTGGAGGAAATTCCATAGAGCTAGTCCAACTTGGGGATGCCAGAGGCATTCGCTTTAGTAAGGTTGTAAGCTTTGGGAATGCCTGTGACCTTAATGAAGCGGATTTCATGGAATATTTCGCCCATGACCCCCAAACTGAGGTTATCGTGGGCTATCTTGAAGGAACGAAGGAGGGAGGGCGTTTCATTAATACACTACGAGAGGCAGCCAGCGCTAAGCCGATAATAATGCTCAAAGGGGGAGAAGGCGAGGCGGGAATTGAGGCGGTGGCTTCCCACACAGGAGCACTAGCTGGCAATCACGCTGTCTGGGACTCCCTCTTCCGCCAATTAGGAATAATGCAAGTTCATGATTTAGAGGAGCTAGTTGACTTGCTCCTATTATTTCAACACTTAAAGCCGCCCCGGGGAAAGAGATTGGGACTTGTTGGCACTGGTGGTGGACGTAGCATCTTAGCCACTGACAGCTGTGAGAGAGAAGGGCTAGCAGTCCCCCCGTTTCCAGAAGCAGTGCAGAGGAAGCTAAGGGCGATTGCTCCCGAAGAAACATGCCCCGGGACCAGTATGCGTAACCCTGTTGACTCCGCCGGTCTGGATTGGAATCCTGATATTTTCTCCCAAATTCTAAAGACCATGGCTGACTACAGTGGACTTGATTTCATCCTCGCTTATACCCGAGTTACCTTTGGTACCGAGAGAGTAGCCAGGGTAATTGATTCCCTTACCGAGACTAAAAAGAACCTTGATAAGCCCGTAGCTATGGTAGTACGCCACAGCGAGGAGCCAAAGACGGTGAGCTATGCCTTCGAGATACAAAACAGATGCCACCAAGCTGGCATACCAACATTCCCTTCGTTCAGCCGAGCAGCCCGCGCTATAAACAGGTTTGTCCGCTATTATGAAGAAAGACAATCTTGATTGAGGAGAATTAAATTGCCAGACTTAGAATACATCTTCCATCCCAAGTCGATAGCCGTGGTAGGAGTGTCACCAAACAGCAGCACTGCAGAGATGTTCCTAAATACATTAATACAGTTCGGATATAAAGGGAAAATCTATCCTGTTAACCGTAACGCCAGTCAAGTATCAGGCTTAAAAGCCTATCCCAGCATCCTGGATATACCTGGCCCAGTAGACCATGTTACCTCTGCCATTAGAGCTGCTCTCACTCCCCAGATTGTGAGAGAGTGCGCTGCCAAAGGGGTGAAGCTGGTGCAGATTTTCACTGCTGGGTTCAGCGAAAGTGGGGAAGAGGAGGGAATTCGCCTGGAGAATGAAATCGCAGAAATTGCCCGTGGGGACACTCTGCGCGTTCTTGGCCCCAATTGCATGGGCATATACTGCCCCAGCCTGGGGATTTCCTATGACCCTTCCTTTTCCATGGAAAGTGGCTCCGTTGGCTTCTTTTCTCAGAGCGGCGGAAATTCCATGAACCTGGTCCATCTTGCGATGGCTAGGGGAATCCACTTCAGTAAGGTGGTGAGCTTTGGGAACGCCTGTGACCTCAATGAATCAGATTTCATGGACTATTTCGCACATGACCCGCAAACCAAGATCATCATTGGCTACATTGAGGGAACAAGAAACGGAAGACGCTTTGTCCAGGCACTGCAGAAGGCAGCAGGAGTCAAACCAGTAATCATGTTCAAGGGTGGGGTAACCGAGTCCGGCACTAGAGCAGTGGCCTCCCACACTGGATCACTGGCTGGCACTAATGCCGTCTGGACTTCCCTTTTTCGCCAGTCAGGTGTGATGCAGGTTGACGACACGGAAGAGATGGTTGACCTGCTTCTCCCGTTTCAACATTGGCAGCCTCCTCGGGGGAGGAGGGGCGCGCTTATCAGTTTTGGTGGTGGGTACAGTGTTTCGCTTACTGATGGCTGTGCCAGGGAGGGGCTAATTGCCCCTCTCCTACCAGACGAGATGAAGAAAAGGTTAAGACAGATCCTCCCCAAGGAACTTGACCCCGGGACCAGTGTGCACAATCCTGTTGACCTTTCTGTGTCAGGGTGGGAGCCTGATATCTTCTCCAGAACCCTTGAGACCATAGATGGATATGAAGGGGTTGACTTCATTCTTCTTTGTTTTGGTTTACACATTGGCGCCCTTCACGGACCGGTTAGGCAAATGGTAAATAGGGGGGTTGATGGTCTTGTTAAAACCAAGAAGAAGCTTAATAAGCCCATGGCCCTGGTGATACTCGAAGACCACGTTCCGGAAGTGACGAAACTACGTTTTGACATACAGGAAAGGTTCAGGCAAGCAGACATACCGGTCTTTCCTTCATTCAACCGAGCTGCTCGTGCCATAAGCAGTTTTATTCAGTATCATGAACGAAGACAATAAAGAATCAAGCTTAACCAAGGGGGAAAAATGTCAGACCTGGAATTCATTTTCCATCCCGAATCAATAGCCATAGTAGGAGCCTCAAGCAATCCTCACAGAGTTACTAATCGTTTCTTCTTGGATCCCCTGCTAAAACTTGGCTATAGAGGGAAGACCTACCCTATTCATCCCACAGCCAGCGAAATATCAGGCTTGAAGGCCTATCCCAGCATAATGAATGTTCCTGGCCCGGTGGACCATGTTAGCTGTGCCATCAGAGCTGCTCTCACTCCCCAACTTATGCACCAATGTGTCGCCAAGGGAGTGAAGCTAATTCAGATTTACACGTCCGGGTTCAGTGAAACGGGAGAGGAAAAAGGAATTCGCCTGGAGAAGGAAATCGCAGATATTGCCCGTCAGGGGAATGTGCGAGTCCTTGGGCCCAACTGTATGGGCATATACTGCCCTGATTCAGGAATTGCCTATGAGGATTTCTTTTCTGAGGAAAGCGGCAACGTTGGCCTCCTTTCCCAGAGCGGAGGAAATTCTATAGAAGCAGTTCAACTTGGAAACGTAAGAGGTGTTTACTTCAGCAAGGTTGTGAGCTACGGCAACGCTTGTGACATTAATGAAGCGGAGCTCCTGGAGTATTTCACCCACGATCCACAAACCAAGATCATCACCAGCTATATTGAAGGGACGAGAGATGGAAAGCGTCTCCTCAAAGCACTGCAGAAGGCTACGGAAGTCAAACCGGTGATTTTGCTCAAAGGAGGAACAACCGAGGCCGGGACCAAAGCAGCAGCTTCTCACACCGGAGCATTAGCCGGTAGCAACATTATCTGGGAATCTCTCTTTCGCCAATTGGGGGTAATGCAAGCTCGTGATTTGGAGGATTTGACTGACCTGGCGCTGTTGTTTCAGCATTTTGAGCCAGTCCGAGGAAGGAAACTAGGACTTGTCGGTAGTGGTGGTGGAGCTGGCGTGTTGATTACTGATAGTTGTGAAAGAGAGCGACTAACTATCCCTTCATTTCCAGCGGAAATAAGGGAAAAGTTAAGAGAGATTGTCCCTGAGGAACTTGATCCTGGCACTATCGTGCGTAATCCTGTTGACTTCTCCACTACATGGGTAAGACCTGGAGTCTTTCCAGCACTCCTCGAGACTACGGCTAAATACGACGGAATTGATTTCATCCTTATTTACCTGGGTTTAGTCCCGGATGGCGACGAAGTAGAGACTATGGTAATCGATTCCATTATCGAGACCAAGAGGAATCTCAGCAAGCCAATGGTCATGGTGCTACGCTATAATCATGCTCCCCAGCTAGGGAAACTCGCCCTTGACTTCCAGAGGAGGTGTGCCGGCGGGGGCATACCTGTATTCTCTTCATTTGACCGTGCGACTCGAACCATAAACAGATTTATCCGCTATTATGAAGAAAGGGAATCTTAATTGAGGAGGACTAAATTGCCAGACCTAGAATACATCTTCCATCCCAAATCGATAGCCGTGGTGGGAGCCTCACCACACAGCAACACTACAGAGATGTTCCTAAATCCACTGATTCAATTCGGATACAAAGGTAAGCTCTATCCTGTTAACCCTAACGCTAATCAAGTATCGGGCTTGAAAGCCTATCCTGGCATCCTGGATATCCCCGGTCCGGTAGACCATGTAACCTGCGCCATTAGAGCTGCTCTTACACCTCAACTTATGAGGGAATGCGCCGCCAAAGGTGTGAAGCTGGTCCAACTTTTCACTGCGGGATTCAGCGAAACTGGTGAAGAAGAGGGAATTCGCCTGGAGAAAGAAATCGCCGAAATTGCGCGTCAAGGTAACGTGCGAGTCCTCGGCCCCAATTGCATGGGCATATACTATCCCAACCTGGGGATTTCCTACGAGCCCTTCTTTCCCAAGGCTGGTGGTTGCGTTGGTTTTCTCTCCCAGAGTGGCGGAAATTCAATGCTTCTGGTCATGCTCGGAGCAGCCAGAGGCATTAGCTTCAGCAAGGTCGTGAGTTTTGGGAATGCTTGCGATATCAATGAAGCAGATTTAATGGAGTATTTCGCCGATGACCCCGAAACCAGAATCATAATCGGCTACATTGAAGGGACACGAAATGGAAGGCGTTTTATCGAAGCACTGCAGAAGGCGGCGGAGGCCAAACCAGTGATACTCCTAAAAGGAGGAGCAACCGAGGTGGGAACCAAAGCAGCAGCCTCCCATACCGGAGCACTAGCTGGCAGCAGCGTTATCTGGGAATCTCTCTTCCAGCAGTTGGGTGTGCCGCAAGTTGACGATATGGATGAATTGATTGATCTAACCCTGCTATTTCAGCATTTGAATTCTCTTCGGGGAAGAAAGATAGGCCTTGTCGGCCTCGGTGGTGGGAACAGTGTTCTGGCTGCTGATAGTTGTTCTAGGGAGAGGCTATCTGTCCCCCCATTCCCAGACGAACTGAAGAGGAGGCTTAGAGAGATTCTTCCTGCGGAGGTCGACCCCGGGACCAGTGTGCACAACCCCGTTGACCTCTCTGTGTCAGGGTGGAATCCTGATGTCCTTTCCCGAACCCTTGAGGCTGTAGATGGGTATGATGAGGTTGATTTGATCCTTCTCTACATTGGTTTACACGCTGGCACTCTTGACCCACCGTTTAGACAATGGGTCATCGCGGATGTCGATGCTCTTATCAAGACCAAGAGGAATCTCAACAAGCCCCTGGTCATGGTGCTACAGGATGACCATGTGCCAGAAGTGACCAAATTTACCTTCAGCATACAAGAAACTTGCAGGCAAGAAAACATACCACTCTTTCCTTCATTCAATCGAGGAGCCCGGGCCATGAGCAGGTTTGTTCGATACTATGAGGAGAGATAATGGTGGGAAAGCAGCTCATTATCACTGTTTTCAGCTCAGTCGAGCAGAAAGAGAAAGCATGATTCTGACTCCGGCAGGGAAGCTTAAGATGAAGAATACCCATGCGGGGCATAACCTAATATCTTTTGCAGGACCTTCTGAAAATAGACTGTATCCCAGGAATGCCTGAGGGATGAACGGGAAATCAAAACTAGACAACTTTTCCACCGAGGGGGTAAGGATGCCAGACCTGGAATATATCTTCCATCCTAGATCAATAGCGGTGGTAGGAGCCTCACCGCACAGTGGCCGTACGACTGCTTTCTTAGGTTCATTGATACAATTCGGCTACAAGGGGAAACTCTACCCTGTCCATCCCAAAGCTGGTGAAGTATCAGGTTTGAAAGCCTATCCTAGCATCCTAGATATCCCTGACCCGGTGGACCATGTTATTTGCCTCATTAGAGCCGATCTCACCCCTCAGCTCATGAGGGAATGTGTTGCCAAGAAAGTGAGGCTTATCCAATTTTTCACTGCCGGGTTCAGCGAAACCGGCGAAGAAGAAGGAATTCGCCTGGAGAGGGAAATCGTTGAAATCGCGCGCCTGGGAAATGTGCGGGTCCTCGGCCCTAACTGCATGGGCATATACTATCCCAGCTTAGGAATCTCCTATCAGCTTTTCTTTCCCAAGGAGAGCGGCGGTGTTGGTTTCCTTTCCCAGAGTGGTGGAAATTCAATGGACCTAGTCATGCTTGGGGCTGCCAGAGGCGTTCGCTTCAGCAAAGTTGTGAGCTTTGGGAACGCCTGCGACATCAATGAAGCAGACTTACTGGAATATTTCGCCGATGACCCCGAAACCAAGATTATTATCGGCTACATTGAGGGGACGCGAGATGGAAGGCGTCTTGTTCAAACATTGCAGAAGGCGGACGCCAAACCAGTAATCATGCTCAAAGGAGGAAGAACTGAGGCAGGAACTAAAGCAGCAGCCTCCCATACGGGAGCATTAACAGGCAGCAACGTTATCTGGGAATCTCTATTCCGCCAGTTGGGTGTGATACAAGTTGACGATATGGACGAATTGATTGATCTGGTCCTGCTATTTCAGCACTCGAATCCCCTTCTGGGTAGGAAAATAGGACTCATTGGTATTGGAGGTGGCTCCAGTGTTTTGATTACTGATAATTGTGCCGAGGAGGGACTAATTGTCCCTTCATTCCCAGACGAAGTAAGGAGGGGCTTAAGGGAGATTATTCCCAAGGAAGTCGATCCCGGGACCACCGTGCGCAACCCCATTGACCTTTCCGTATTAGGTTGGAATCCTGACATTCTCTCCAAAGCACTCCAAGCCGTGGCTGCCTATGATGAGATAGATTCCATCCTTGTTCACTTTGGCTTGCACGCTGGTACTCTTAACCCTCGGTTTAGGAAATCTATAGCTGCGGATGTCGATGCCCTTATCAAGACCAAGAGGAATCTCAACAAGCCCCTGGTCATGGTGCTACATGACGATCATGTCTCAGAAGTAACCAAATTTAGTTCTGAAATACAGGAAAGGTGCAGGCAGGCAGACATACCGGTCTTTCCTTCATTCAATCGAGCAGCCCGGGCCTTGAGCAAATTCATACAACATTATGAAAAGTAAACCTACAGTGAGTTTAACAAGTTCCCCAATGTTACAGCGTTCTTAACCGCAAATCCCTCGGCATCATTATTAAAATAGATATAGATAACCTTAATATTCTGGCCTAGCCGAGCAATTCGCTGTGCCCATTGGGCAAGCTCTTCGTCAGAGTAGCAACTCCAATATAGACCCTCGCTGCCATGGAAACGGACATAGGCAAAATCACTGGTGGCTACAAGGGGGCAGCTAAAGTCAGGCATATCAAAAACGCACAATCCAACATTATGTCTTCGTAAAATATCGAATACAGCGTCATCGATCCAGGATTTGTGGCGAAATTCAACCACATGCTGATAATTCTGGGGCAATGAAGATAAGAAATTCTGCAATAGCTCATCGCTGCGTTTCATGTTGGGCGGCAGTTGATATAGCAAAGGACCCAGCTTTCGCCCTAAAAAAGCAGCGCGAGATAGAAAGGCCTCCACAGCTGAATCCAAATTCTTTAACCTTTTTATATGCGTGATAAATCGACTCACCTTAACAGCAAAAACAAAGTCATCGGGCGTAGATTCCCGCCAGGTAGTGAAAGCTTTCTCCGAAGGCAGACGGTAGAAACTGTTATTAAGCTCCACAGTAGTAAATTGCCTGGCGTAAAATTGCAGCCATTTAGGCTTGGACAAGCCCTCGGGGTAATAAATCCCACGCCAGTGGTCATAGTGCCAGCCACTGCAACCAATATAGTATTTTGCTGGTGCCCTGCCCCCCATCATCACCGTCTTAACATCTTCTCCACACAATATTTTACCTCAGACTAGAGGCTCACTACTCGCTGGAGGGCGCAATCCGCCGCCAAGTCCAGGATAAATTGATGACAAAGTTCCAGAGCACGGCTGCGGCGATGCCACATAGATTGGAAATCAAATAATACATGCCCAGAACTTCAGTGCATGTCCACAACACCCCCATATTGATGCCGATGCCAGCAGCACTCACCAGGTTGAACTTGAGCAGCCGCACCAGCCTTGCTGCCCTGCCGGGAGCCCTTCTATCCTGGAAAGTCCAGATATCATTCAGAATGAAGTTGTTGATGATTGAAGTTTCGATAGCAATGGCAGCAGAGACAAGATAGAATAGACCCACGACCTCTGTGAATAGCCACAATAACCCCATATTGACCAGCACGCCGCTTGCCCCCACCAGGCAAAATTTGATGAAGCGCCTGACGCCACTATCCACCGGCAGCAGACGCAGGATGTGCCGCAAATAGTTGACCTGCTCGCCAATCCCATATTTGCTGCTCCCGGCCTCCCTGCCCCGGAAAATATAGGGAACAGCGGCTACCCACTCCACCTTGCCCCGTACCAGAATCTCCAGCAGTATCTTGTAGCCGATGGGGTTGAGTTTCACACCCTCTATAGCTCTTCTCCTGACCAGGAAAAAGCCGGAAAGAGGGTCGCTCACCTTCTTGGATGAGGGCAAGAGCAGGTGAGCCATCATTTTCGCCACTTTGGAGACTATCAGCCTCTGCCGTGTCCACTTCTCCGTGCCACCACCCGGTTCATACCGGCTGCCCACCACCACGTCTGCGCCGTCCCGCGCACATTGCAATAAATCAGGTATCATTTCCGGCGGGTGCTGAAGGTCGGCATCTATCACCCCAAGCACATCTCCACCGGCCTCAGCAAAACCATGGATTACCGCCGAAGCCAGCCCCCTTTCGTTATGGCGCACGATGACTTTTATCGGATATTCAGAATCGAGGCCGCGTGCTGCCTCGGCTGTGCCATCCGGGCTGTCGTCGTCTACCACAATGAGCTCATAGCGACAGTGGGGAGCCAGCGCCTCATGCACTCTACGGGCTAGGGTGGCGATGTTATCCACCTCGTTATAAGTGGGGACTACTAGCGAAAGCTCGGGATTCACTAAAGACATATGCTAATTTCAAATTTTACCATCCCGGCTCTCCAATAGCTAATAGCAGTTCTATGCCCCAGTATTTGTATGAGCTTAGGCCGTGCTATGCGACGGGATTGCCTCAAGTATCTTCCATTTCTATCCCGACAACACAGAACGTATAATATCCTGGATTGGTGTAATAATCAGATATTCAGAATCGAGGCCGCGTGCTGCCTCGGCTGTGCCATCCGGACTGTCATCGTCCACCACGATGAGCTCGTAGCGACAGTGGGGAGCCAGCGCCTCGTGTACCCTATGGGCAAGGGTGGCGATGTTATTCACCTCGTTATAAATGGAGACTGTTAGCGAAAGCTCTGGATTCATTTAAAGAGGTACCTCATTGCCTTCATCGTCAGGCTCCAGCGCCAGAGACTCTTCTCTTTGTTCAGAAAGACAGGACAGACACTTGAGGGACAACTTCTCAGGGACGAGAGCCCAGCGGCACCATCAGACTCACCGCCGGGCTCTGGTTTCAGGGTCCAAGTAAGCCTCACGTTAGCTTAGCAAAAGCAGCTTTGTCCCCTAAATTACGTACAAGTCCATGTACCGCCCGAGGGGGAGAAACTGCAGCCTGTCCATTTGCTGGTGCTAGTAGGAGTTGCATCGCTTATGGCACCATTAGCGATGGTGTAGGTTGCCTGGAGCTGGGCGGGGTTCATAAGGTATTCCCCTGGAGTATTATTACCGCTGGAGGTGTCAACCGTCCCACTCCAAGTGGACAAGTTGTTTTGCGCCATATAGGCGATCACAGCAGTCTGGACCTGATGGGCCTCGGTATTGGCAGCCTGTTCTTTTCCCTGGCCAAAAAAGCCTCCGATATTGAGCGCTACCACTGCAGCGATAATACCCAGAATGGCTATGACGACCAGCAACTCGATTAAGGTAAAACCGCCCTGGCCCCGGTGCGTCCCTTTCATCACACCCTTTAAATAGTTCATCTTTCACGCCTCCTTTCTTTCTATTTGTCTTTCCTGCAGTGGCTCGAGCCTCTCACTGCAAATGTGTACTTTAAATTCTAGCTTTGCTCCTACGCACCGTCAATAGGATTTTGGTCAGGGCCGAATACAGGACAAAGGTCAGGGGCATTTAGACTTCAGACCCCAAATTCTAAACACCAGACAAATAGAAGTGACCGGAATGCAAAACAGTTCTGGAGCTCGTTTGGCAACCTGGATGGTCATTGCGAGAGAAGCGTGCCAATGTCAGGAGATTGCTTCGGCGAGTTCCCTCGCCTGCGCTCGGGATGCCTCGCAATGACAAAGAGCAGGTGTCCGAGTTGTCCTTTTAGTAGTGCGACCCTTCAGGGTCGTGCATTTAGCGCCCAAGGCCAAAGTCACCCATGAAAATCTGCGGTTTTTGCGAGAACCCGACGAAGCCTCGCACTACAGAAATGAATGTTGGAGCACTTTTCTTATTCTTCGGGCTCCAATGCCTTGGCCTCAAATACCTCTATCCTTTGTCTTTGAGCAAAGCGACTGGCTTCTTTAGTCAAGCCGGGCACGGCGACCAAAACCTTATCAAAGATGCCGCAATCATAGGCTTTTTCATCAAAATTGAACACCTTTTCGATTCCTATGGGCTCCGCAGCAACCTCAATGCCTATAGCGATGTCATGCACCACAATGCCATCATCTCTGGTAGCCAAGAAGTCAAAGGTATGCTCCACCTCCGACTCGCCTTTCGCTTTGGCATATTGCTTTGCTTTGTAACCATGACTTTGGAGATAATTGATCATCCCCGACTTCGATTTGAACTGGAAGGGCTCTTTCCCCATTTCGGCTTCGCCTTTCCGGACCGAGGAAGGTGGAGCACCACGAGCTAACAATGCCCGTAGCTCGGTTAAGCCCAGTACTCTTATCCTCTGCCTCTCGGCAAACCGTTCTGCCTCCGCAGTAATGCCCGGGATAGCGACCAACACCTTATAGTTGATGCCACAATCATAGGCTTTGTCATCGAAATCGAACATCCTATCCAGCTCAACCTTATTTGCCGCTACTCCGATGCCAATGGCGATGTGGTGGGTAAGTACGCCGATATCTCTAGTCGCCAACATATCAAAGCTGTGTTTTGTTCCCGACATACCTTGCACCTTGGCGTTTTCCTCCACCTCATACCCACCCTCGTGGAGAAACTGTATCAATTGAGATTTAGGCTTAAGTTCAAATCCCAGCCAGTTCCTTCTCTCCTCGTTCAAGGAATAGGAATAGGCATTAACTTCCGATACCTTGTCGGCAGAGGTGACGGAGGCACACTTGAGGCATCCCCACTTTATAGAGGGGTAATTAAACGTATCATGGCAGTCACGACATTGGTATAACACTCCCTTGCTGCGGTAATCAATGTCCAGGGTTTGCAATTCCTGCTTACAGTTGGGACATATTAGTTTGCCGCGGAAAAGAAATTCATCTTCAGTGCCCACGTATTTGCATAGCAAGTGCTCCAGGACCCGGCCCCGGGCAATATCGCCCGAGCCACATCTGGAACAATGGTAGATGGGTCTGAGGTTCATTGATTGACATTGAGGGCAACATAGAAACTTATCGAAAAATTTTCTCACCAGTATGCCTTCGTCAGCCAGTGATTCCAGAATTGCGACTGATTCTTTATCTGTGACATTGAGAAGCCGGCTCAGGGAAGGAAAGGACAAGCCCATCCCGGATTGGGAATCAAGCTGTGGCTTTATTTCCATAATGTCTCCCTTAAGCATCGCCTCAATGAGCTTTGCTACTTTTTCGTCATGCCATGCTCTAGAATATCTCGTTGCCATTCTTACTCCTCGAACTCAATTTGAATAGTAGCTTTCCGCCACATGGCTGTCAATAGTACAAAGGTAATGCGAGCAAATCTGCCAAAACAAACGTAGTGCGACCCTTCAGGGTCGTGCACTCATAGCACGGGGTTTCAATGCACGAGGCTAAAGCCTCGCACTACGAGATCGACTACAAAGGTATTGACAATCGATTTGCCGTATGACCACAATGAATATCTGTGGAAGCACTCCTAGTATTCCTGTTTGCCCTCCTGGGCCTGGCGGTGGGCAGTTTCCTTACTGTATGCATCGACCGTCTGCCCCGCAATGAGTCCATTGTAAATCCGCCGTCCCACTGTGAAGTTTGCCAGCGCCCGCTGGCCGCTAAGGACCTCATTCCCCTATTTAGCTACCTCGGGCTTCGTGGCCGTTGTCGGTACTGTCAAGCCGCCATACCCCGGAGGTCACTCTGGGTAGAGCTTGCCACTGGCGTCATATTTGCTTTCCTCTACTGGTACTACGGCTTAAGTTCAGGTCTGGGGGTTATGGCTTTCTATGCCTGTCTGTTCATTATAATTTTCGTCATTGACCTGGAGCATGGGCTCATCCTGAACAAGGTGCTTTATCCCAGCATGGTTGTGGCTTTGCTTCTGGCTTTGTTTCTGCCCCAGCCATGGCTTACCCAGTGGATAGTGCCCGGGGTTGCCAACGCTGCTATAGGCGGAGGCATTGGCTTCGTTATATTCTTTGTAATCGCCATAGCCTCCCGCGGCGGTATGGGTTGGGGGGATGTTAAGCTAGCTGCCTTGATTGGCTTGGCTACTGGTTTCCCCCTGGTCCTTTTCTCCACTATTATAGGGGCAATCCTTGGTGGCATTGTAGCCGTGGCTTTGATGATAACGAAAAAGAGAAAACTCAAGGAGACGATTCCCTTTGGCCCCTTCCTCGCCCTAGCCGCCATGGTAACACTGCTCTGGGGAAATAGCATACTGAACTGGTATCTGGGACTGATGTAGCATGTGACGAGACAAATACCTACGCATCAGAAATTTCTAACTGCTAACCTTAACCAGTGTTTCGAGGAAATTATAAATCCTAATATCTAAATCCTAGACAAATACAAAGCTCAAAGTCCAAAGGACTAAGCGGTTTTGAACTTTTGCCATTAGTGCTTTGATATTGTTTAGTATTTCGTGCTTAGTGCTTAGGGTTTACGATTTAATGTCCGTAGGTTACACGAAAGCACTTAATACGCCTTGTGTAAAGCTTAAGGCGGGTTTACCTCCTCCGAAACAGGGCAAAAAACCGGTCTTGATATTCTGGGAATAGATTCCAGCGGTTTAACTCAACCACCAACTCTGGGGCTCGGGAGAGGTCGTGACTCACTTTCTCGAAAAGCTCTTCAATGTAATCCCGGGCACCCTGGGGCACTCCACTGGCATCTATATCCAAGAAGCCCCTGCGGTCAAATTCAGCTATGTTAGTGCGGACCGACCTGTTAGTTAGCTCGTAAATGAACATGAGCAGGGATACATCCCATAGTTCCTCCACCCCCTTTATTATGGTGCTTAAGGATTTATGCTCCTCCTCTATTTGAGAGCTGAGCTTGTTTATCACCTGCCTGATAGGTTCAGAAACGACGTTCATCCCCTTGGGTTCATTCTTGTATCGGTAAAAAATGCCTGATTCATAGGGTTTTTCGCGAGCCATCATCGATATGTATTTTCTCGCCTGCTCGCTAAAGCCCTCTACATTAACCAGGTAAGTAGGAGTGACAATTTTGGGCCTTTCCGCAATTACCTTTCCATCCCTGACCACACTAACGTTTCCCACCAGCTCAGTGACAACGTAATAATTAATGACAGAACTGCCAAAAGTGGCCAGTTCTTGCCGTGGAGACCGAATTAACTCCGTGTGTTCCAGGGCATATTTAATCCTGTCATCCAACTCCATACCAATTTCACCCTCTTATATTTTAGAAAAACGTATTGACCGTGTAAAAGTTGCGCCTTACCTTATCTTGGCCCACAATTATGTTGCCCAGCTCAGTGCTATGACCAGGAACAAGGTATTCCACATCAAGCTGGGACAGCTCATCAATGCTCTTCCGCAGTAAGGAAGGGCTACCGCCAGGGAAGTCAGTCCTACCTACACTGCCAGCAAAGACCACATCGCCACTGATCAACATTTTCTTCTCTTCCAGATAAAGGGAAATAGAACCGGGAGAATGTCCAGGGGTAAATAAAACCCGGATAGCTACCTTATTATCTTTAGCCCCCAAAGACAAATCGCCCTCTTTAAGGTAAAAGAAGGGATTAACCTGCGGCGGCTTGCCGCCAAACGCTTGAAAGAACACCTTCCCCATCGTGCGGTAAAATTCGTCCTCCTCACGGGATAAAGCAAACAAAGCACCACTTTTTTCAACCACCAACTCGGTAGCTTCGATGTGGTCGGGATGGCTATGGGTGCCAATCACCATGCCAACATCCTCCACTTTAAAGCCATCCCTTTCCATAGCCTGAGTCAGTGAATCAAAACAAGTCTCCCCAAGCTCATTCCTAACATGACCGGGGTCAATTAATACGTGCGGTCGTTCTCCCCTCAGAACCGAGGGCAATAGAACGGCATGGCAGTTATTTCCTTTACCCTGCCATACATAACAATAGAAATTTTCCGCTAATCTCACAGAATTGTGATAAATCATAACTATGACCTTAAAATTCCTCCCATTTCCAGAAAACCCCGAGAGCATTTAGTAATTCCATTCTAAGGAGTCCCAACGAATTTGGACGAGGAGGAATCCTTAGACGCCGTCCTGAGCTCTGCGAAGGATTCTTCACGGAGCTTGTCCTGAGCGGCGCAAGATTCTTCGCTATGCTCAGAATGACAGGTGAATCTTCTTTAACAATCACACCCCCGTTGGTTGAACTACCTTAATATTATAGGCTAAAATGCACTGCTAATTCCAATTATGTAACTAGGCTGTCATTGTGAAGCACGGTAGTGCTGGAGCAATCTCAAAGAGGGGGGATGTGAGTTTGCTTCACCTTCGGCCCGCAATGACGTATAGAGAAAAGGACTTTTATGGGCGAGCTAAAGAGCGCTTGGGAGATTGCCCAAGAGAGAGCAAATAGACTGGGCAAGTTATCAGCCGAGGAAGAGGAGCAGCAAGCAAGGCAAAGGTATCACCAGACCGGTCAGGGGCTGGCACAGAAATGGCTTGACGGTTCCCCACAACTGGATATAGCCGCGGAGCTAAACAAGCGCAAGGAAGAGGAGAGAAACATAATAAAGCAGGCCATAATCGAGCATTTGGCAGACGCTATCGACTTTACAGCTACCCGGGACATAAATAGAATAAAGAAGGTAATCGAAGGGATAAGCAGTTTAGGGCCTGAATTGCAGCCAAAGGCAGAGGAGATAGGCAAGCTTGTTCAAGAATATGATGGGGCCGAACAAAAGATAAGGCAGCAATTAGAAAGCAACTACAGGGAAACCTTGCATCAATTAAGAATTTCAGGAACAGCAGTGGATGCCATCAATATCGAAGCTACGCCCCAATGGCAGCTAGCCCGGCAGGAACTTGTTGAAGTCTATACCCCAAGACTCAATGATTTGAGGCAAGGACTAATGAATAGCTCATGAAAAGCTGGCGTCGCCTGAAAAATGCAGTTTTCAGGGATATTTCCATGAAAATTGCTTTCCCCATGTTGCAGACTCACATTGTATGATATACTAGAATAAGAATATGTCAATTAATAGGTGGACGTAATAAAATGTCTAAAGTATTTATAATAGATGACCAACCTTTGTACCGGCAGGGTATACGCACATCCCTCTCCAACCTGCCGGATGTAGAGGTCTCTGGAGAATCTGAAGTTGATGAGCAGGTACTTGCCACTATTGAAGCTTCGCCTCCCGATGTGGTACTCCTGGACATAGTTGCCCCCTCCCTTGACGGCTTGAAGTTATGCCGGGCACTGAAGCAGCACTTGCCGGGCACGTCTGTCATTATCCTCACCCCACAGCCAGATGACGAGCAAATTTTCCAGGCAATAAAAGCCCACGCTTCAGCTTACCTCAGCAGAACAGTCACCATTGAAGAGCTGGCGCAAACTATCCGGCGATGTAGCCAGGGTGAGCACCCCATAAATGAAAGCCTTGTGGGCCGACCCAAGTTAGCTGAGCAAGTTCTACAACAGTTTTACGAACTATCCCGGGAGAAAGAGGCAGCATCGTTTATTTCACCGCTCACCCCCAGGGAGACGGAGATACTCAACTATATGGCTCAAGGCTACCTCAATAAGCAGATTGCTGATGTACTAAATGTCAGTGAACAAACTATCAAAAACCATATAACCTCTAT
>DAOUMB010000034.1:0-4561 GCA_034414335.1 Dehalococcoidia bacterium | reverse complement strand
CTCAGTTCCAGGTATCACCTTCGGCAGAAGAAGTTCAACATTGCCGCACAGCTATAAGCTACCGCCCAAAACTCCAGGCCCCGAAGTTGCTATGCGATATAGCCAAACTATGTCTTACTATTTGCTTCCTGTTTTAGCGCTAGCCTTGGGTAAAAATGCAGACAGTATATCCAGGGGCAGAGGGAACAGGATGGTGTTGCTTCTCTCTGTGGCAATGGCTGTCAATGTCTGCAAATAGCGAAGCTGTAGAGCTGCCGGCTGAGTAGAAATAACTTGGGCAGCCTGAGCCAATTTTTCTGCCGCCTGGTATTCACCCTCGGCATGAACCACCTTGGCTCTCCTGTCTCGCTCAGCCTCAGCTTGAGCTGCCATGGCTCTCTGCATTAGCTGCGGCAATTCCACATCCTTAACCTCCACCATGCTCACCTTTATCCCCCAGGGATTAGTGCCTTCGTCAACCACTACCTGTATCTTTTCATTAAGCCTATCCCGATGGGCTAATAGCTCATCTAATTCAGATTGCCCGACAACATTTCTTAAGGTTGTCTGAGCAAGCAGCGAGGTCGCCTTGATATAGTCGAGCACCTTAAGAATGGCATCAGTGGCCTCGACCACTCGAAAGTAAATTACAGCGTCAACCCTGACAGTAACGTTGTCTACAGTGATGCATTCTTGCTGGGGAACGTCCATGGTGATTACCCGAAGGTCAACTTTCCTCATGCGCTCAATGAACGGTATAATCAAGACCAGACCTGGTCCCCTGAGTCCAACCCACCTACCCAAGCGGAAAACGCCTCCCCTTTCATACTCTTGAACGATTTTAATGGCTGCCGACAGAAGTACTATTACTACCACTGCGATAAGAAAATAGAAAAACCAGCTCATTTTCCCTCCTCTTTAGTTTTTTTTGTCACCCACAACTTCAATCCCTCCACTTTGGTTATTATCACCTCCTCTCCGGGTTCTATTTTACTACCTTCGGCTATGGCTGTCCACAACTCCCCCTCAGCCAAAACCATGCCCTTGGGGTTGAGGGTTGTTTGCACCACAGCTTCCTTCCCTACCATCTCTTCTACACCAGCGGAGAGTTTTCGCCTTTGGCCTTTTACCATGGCATAGATAATGAAACCGACAAAAGCGATGGCAAAGACTATTACTACGATAATCGGACCTGGTATTTCCACAATGCTACCCTCCTATTCTTTCGATTTCTTTGCCACCCACAATTTCAACTCCTCCACTTTGGTTATTATTACCTCTTCACCCGGTGCCACTCTGCCGCCTTCCGATGCCGCCGTCCACAGCTCCCCCTGGGCCAGAACTCTGCCAGTGGGGTCGAGTGGTGTTTTTGCTATGGCTACTTTCCCTATCATTCCCTCAGCCCCGGTAGCCTTGCGTCGCCTTTGCCCGCGGATAATGGCGCCGATGACAAAGACAGCGAAAGCGGTGATGCCGACCGTAACCCCGGCAATTAGCCTCTTATCTACCGCTACGCCCGGGCTATGGCTGAACAATATCAGCGAGCCTATAACTAGCGCAGCCACACCTCCGGCAGTCAATAGCCCAAAACTATGGGTGAAGTACTCGGCGATAAAAAGTCCCACGGCAAGTAAAATAAGTGCTATGCCCCCCCAGTAGGCATTAAGCACACCCAGGGAGTAAAACGCCAGGAACAAGCTGATGCCTCCAGCTACCCCGGGGAAAACCATCCCAGGATTGGAAATCTCAACAATCAACCCTATGGTAGCCACGGTAAGGAGGATATAGGCAATATTAGGGTCGCTGATGGTCTGCAAGAATTTTTCAATGTCATTCATTTCGTTTCTAGTTGTAGAATGCTCCGCAGTATTAATGGTAACTTCCTCACCACTGGCTAAAGTAACCTTCCAGCCATTGATTTGGGAAATAAGGCTTTCTAAATTATCAGCTCTTAGGTCGATAAGGTTATTTCCCAAGGCATCAACATCGGTGAATGATTTGCTTTCCGTAACTGCTAGCTCGGCTTCTTCCATATTGCGGCCACGCTCCTCAGCTATCGTTTTCATCCACTTAGCCGAGAACTCGACTATTTTTTGCATCTCGTCTGCTGGTATTTCCTGTCCCCCACCGCTTACAGGATGGGCAGCGCCAATAGTCGTGCCCGGCGTCATCGCCGCTATATTAGCAGATAGAGTAATGAAAGTTCCCGCTGAAGCAGCCCAGGCGCCTTTGGGTGAGACGTAAACCACGATGGGCACGTTGGCATTCATAATACTTTTGACTATCTTATCGGTTGAGTCAAGAAGCCCGCCAGGAGTATCTAGCTCAATTATGCAGGCAGTAGCGCCATCCTTCTCCGCCTGGCTGATACCCCGGTCAATATAGTCAGCTATCACGGGCACAATGGTGCCATCTACTGTCAGGACTTCCACAGTAGTAGGGCTGGCGGCAGCGATCAGGCTGCCTCCTAAACCCGCAAATATTGGCATCACAAGGCAGGCAAGGAAGAAAACCTTAAGCCCGGTTCTCAGCATCTAGAATTGACCCCAAGTTAATTATAAACTAGGTAATTAAAAGCAACAAACTTTTTCAGATTCATCATTGAAGCTAGACATAGCTTAGTGTAGAATAGGCTAAGGATGAAAAACCAAAAATGTAAAGGAATGCAAGACTTGCTCCCCGAGGACATGTTACGTTTTCGCCGTATTGAAGATGCCTTTCGAACTTGTTGTCGTGACTGGGGCTACCAGGAGGTAAGAACGCCAACTTTAGAATACCTCCACTTGTTTACAGCTACGGGAACGCTCACTCCGAGCATGTTAAGCAAGGTATATTCCTTTCTTGATTGGGATGGCTGGAGTGGTGAGCGAGTTGTCCTAAGGCCAGACGGTACTATTCCTGTAGCCAGACTCTATATCGACAATCTAAAGGGGCAAGAATTAGCCAAGCTCTTTTATGTGACTAATATTTTCGCTTTTGAGGGAACAGGGAAAGAGAATAGGGAACGGTGGCAATGTGGTGCTGAGTTTTTCGGCGGTGCTAAATTTGCCCCAGATGTGGAGATAATTCTGCTGGCTGAAGAGGTTATCCAGAGACTCGGTCTCAGCAACATTAAGCTGCAACTGTCCCATGCTGGTTTGGTGAAGGCATTGATTGAAGAGTTTAAGCTTAGCCCCGGTGAGGAAGCTAAGATGACAAGCCGCATTTTAGAAGGTGATTGGCAAGCGTTAACCAAGGCCAAATCCCCTAATCCCGAACTGGACAGGCTTGTCGCTGCACTATTGGGTCTCAAGGGGAAATCGAGCAGCTTTCTACACAACTTAAAAGCCTCCTTCCCCAAAGCTTCGCGAGACTTTAAGTCCAGCCTGGACGACT
Source organism: Dehalococcoidia bacterium (assembly GCA_034414335.1). Classification (GTDB taxonomy): domain Bacteria; phylum Chloroflexota; class Dehalococcoidia; order GIF9; family AB-539-J10; genus RBG-13-51-36. Next base: position 1,207 of record DAOUMB010000034.1, on the reverse strand, counting down.
TCATAAACATCACCACCTTGCTGGATAACTTGAGTTGCAGCTATGAAATTGATATCACAGCTATACAGGGCTTTGAGTATTATACTGGAACCTGTTTTCAGTTCTTGGCTGCTGGAGAAAAAATAGGTGGCGGAGGAAGATATGATAACCTTGTGCCCCTCATGAATGGTGAGGGCATCCCCGCCTGCGGATTTGCTCTATATATTGACCCTATAATGGAACTACTTCCGCTGGAGAAAGAGAAAAGGGACGAATCTGGAATTTTGGTTAAGGGTAAGGAATTGACTCCAGAAATAGTAAAAACCTGCTTTACTCTGGCTGAATCGCTTCGTGACGCCGGACATCCGGCAAAGCTTGACTTCACTGGTCGAGGAGAATCTAATTACAGGTGGACCGTCCTAGTTTCTGGAAAGGAGCCATCTCCATTTGTGCTCACTGATCGCATTCAAAAGCGACAGCGAGATGCTGCTTCTATGGCAGAGGTCCTCAAAGTGCTAAGTGAGGGATGAGAGATTACCAAGCTGGCTACATAAAACTCGCTCTGCCCAAAGGCAGGTTTCTATCGCCTACAGCTAACTTGCTTGTTGAAATAGACCTGGGATTCCAGGGCTATAGCGATAAAACAAAGCAATATCGCCTTCGATCGGCAAGGTTTCCTAATCTTTCCGCTAAAATACTTCAGGAAAAAGATATTCCCATACAGGTGGCTGTAGGTAATTACGACCTGGGTATCTGTGGGTCGGATTGGATTGAAGAATACCTGGTAAGATATCCAGCAGGGGCTCTGGCAAAAGTATCGAGTCTAAATTACGGCGAAGGCGATATATATGTGGTTGCCAGTACTCAAGCGGGGATAGCTAATCTCGATGAGATATCAGCCAGGAGAAATGATCATCGTATAGTAACTGAGTATCCTAATCTGGCTGAGGCCTTTGCATTAAATCTTAGAATGAGAAGGTTTAGGATTTTCCCGGTGTGGGGAGCTGCTGAAGCTTACCCCCCAGAAAATGCTGACCTGGCAGTGCTCTGGGGGAAGAGTGAGGCGGATATAGCAACTCAAGGCTTAATTCCCCTCAGGAAATTACTCCCAGTTACTGCCTTTCTAATAGCTAATCGTGAAAGCCTGGAGAACAAGGATTTGAGCCAGATATTAACGTGTTTTGCTTCCGAGCTTAACGCTGAGCCACAGATATCAATAGAAAATAAG
>DAOUMB010000033.1:0-2913 GCA_034414335.1 Dehalococcoidia bacterium | reverse complement strand
GGGATAATGCGAGCTCGCTCATCGCGGGGAAGACAAGTGGTAAGTCGTCTGGCTCATTACCAGAAGAAAGCCGGTTCGATTCCGGCCCCCGCAACCAGGGGCGGTAGCTCAACGGAAGAGCACGACTCTTATAAAGTCGAGGCCGTGGGTTCGAATCCCGCCCGCCCTACCAGTGAAATAAAGGCTAAACCGCAGTATATAGAAAAAGCTGAACTTACTGAGCAGCAGAGAAATATTCTATGCTTGCTGGCAGAGGGGAAAACGAACAAGGAAATTGCAGGGATACTCTTCATAGAGTTACCTACAATTAAGGCTCATATGAGAAATATTCGCTATGCCCTTAATGCTGAAACCACCTCCCATGCTCTGGCTCTTGCCATTCATAAGGGCTTGATTAAGCTGGAAAGTGACTGCTCCCCAGCACTAAAGTGCGGGGCTTCTAGGGATCGAGCCCAGGCTATCCAATCCGATAGCCAAAATATTTAGAGCTGCATTATGATCACGATTGAGAACAAGACCACAAGAAGGACATCTATAGACCCTCTTCGAGAGAGGCATCTTCTGGCGATGCCCGCAGGAGGAGCAGTTCTGGCTGGTGTAGGCAGGGTTCACGGCGATAAACTTTCGACCGGCACTTTCAGCCTTGAACGAAAGAAAGGCCCTGAATTGGCTCCAAGCTACATCAGCGATACTCTTAGCATAGTGGTTCTCCTTGTCCTGCATCATTTCCTTTATAGCCAAATCCTCAACGGAGATGATGCCATACTTGTTGACGATCCTCCGGCTCTCCTGATGAGCGAAATCCATACGCCGTGTGGCAATTCGCTCGTGGATATGCTGTACAACCCTGCGGCTTCTCTTTCTGGACGGCGTACCTTTGGCTTGTTTAGCGAGCTTGCGTTGTGCCCGTGCCAAGTCCCTCTCATCTCGTTTGAAGAAGCGGGGGTTCTTGATTTTCTTTCCGTTGGACAAGGCCGCAAACGTAGTCAAGCCAACATCGATGCCCACAAAATCGAAAGACTCAGGCAGTGGCTTTTCTGGAATGTCATCGCAGGAGAAAACGGCGAACCACTTGCCGCTGCTGTTACGCCTGATGCAACAAGTCTTGATATTACCTTCAATATCCCTGTGCTTCAGCATTTGGATCGTGCCGATCTTGGCCAGATTCACCGAGCCTTCAGCAATAGCAAACCCAAGTTGAGGATAGGTGAAGCTGTCATAACGTCCCAGACCACGAAAGCGTGGGTAGCCCGGCTTTTGTCCAAGTTGAATTCTACGAAAGAAGGCGGCATACGCCTTATCCACTCTATGAAGAACATCCTGAAGCACCTGAGAATAGACATCGGTCTTATATTCCGGTCGGTCATCCTTTATCAGGGGCAACTGTTCACATTGTTTCTTGAACGAGATAGAATGCCGGCCATGGCGCCAGGCGTCTTTTCGCTCAGCAATGGCCGCATTATACAGATGACGGCAAAGATCCAGAGTATGGAACAATATAGTTTCCTGGCTCTTGGAAGGATAAAGGCGGTATTTAAAAGCCTTTCGCATCTATTTCCCCTTTTGAGCCTCGATGTATTTGCGTATAGTTTCATTGGAGATATTCCCCGCAGTAGAGACAAAATAACTATTAGTCCACAGAGTAGGAAGCTTCAAAAGAACAGGAAACTCTTTTCTCAAACAATTAGAGCTTCTGCCTTTAAATGCTTTAACCAACTTATGCACGGTCAACTGAGGATAGCAGGATACAAAAATATGCAGATGGTCTGGCTGAATTTCAAGAGCTATTACTTTAACCTTTTTCTCTTCAGCCACACCACGAAGAATATCCTCAAGCCTATCTCTAATAGGCCCAACCATCACTTTTCGCCTTCGCTTCGGACACCAGATTATGTGGTAGTTCATCAAATAGACCTGATTCGCAGAATGTTCGTATTCCATGTATTTAGCTTAATACTTATATACAAGAATGTCAATACTTCTAAAGAAGGATTAAAGCCTCATTCATCCCCAGGTCTAAAGACCGGGGCTTTCTGAGTGCGTTTTGTAAATTAGGTCTGCCTTAAATACAGGTTGACAAAAACCCACTTCAGAAATAATATATATAATCTTCGCTTTTTGGGAGGACACTATGAGAAACCCCGTTTTAATTTCCCATCTTGACCCTGAAAATCATGAGTGGGCTAAGAAATTTGCAAAGCAGCTGACAGAGACTCAAGGCCAAAGGACAACTATGTCCGACTTGTTAAATCAGGGCCTAAAGTTGGTAAGGCAAAAATATGAAGATGAAGAGGCCCTAGAGAAAGCCAAGTCCGAAAAAGAACCCTGGTTAGAGAGGGTTCCCAGTGCCCATTAAAGATGTCTCAAATGCCCGCAGGATACCCAGGCTAGGCAAGGTTAGGCTAGGTATCAAAGTCAAGGGCCAGGGCCAGTATTCTTACCCCAAGGCAACTGACTACTTTGTAGTGCCCGACCATATCAAAGCAGCTGTAGGAGAGAAGCCTACCGGTCTCAAGATACTTTTCCCTTCTGACGAGTTGGAGGAAATAGCCCCGCAATATCTCCGCTGCTACGGTATAACTCACGGTCTTGTCTGCTGGGGTGATGGGGAGAAGGCTCACCGCAAGCTGGACAAGAAAACCGGGGAAATAGCCGGGCGCAACACCACGGACTGGGAATGGCAGGATTGGGACTGTGATACTGCAGAGTGCCCGGAATATGGCACCAGGTGCAGGAGGGTTATGAATCTAATATTCATAATGCCAGAAGTTGACGGCCTAGGTGTATGGCAAATTGACACATCGAGTTTCTATTCCATCAGGGAGATTAACTCAGCAATCGCACTGATACAGAGCCTTACTGGTGGGCGCCTCGCATTTATACCACTAACACTCAGCCTCATCCCCCAAGAAG
>DAOUMB010000032.1:0-2513 GCA_034414335.1 Dehalococcoidia bacterium | reverse complement strand
TCCCGTAGGGTTTATTGCCGTCACCCGGGACATCACCGAGCGTAAGCAGGCGGAGGAAGCGCTGAGAGAATCAGAGGAAAGATACAAAAGCTTGGTGAATAACGTTAAACTGGGTATCTTCAGGTCGATAATGACAGGAAAGGGAAGAGCTTTGGAAGTAAACCCAGCCTTGGAGGAGATTACTGGCTACTCTAGAAAAGAACTGCTGAAGATGGAGTTTGCCAAACTATATGCCTATCCTGAAGAAAGAAGGGCTTTTATAGATGAACTGGCGGCGACTAAGAAACCGGCAAACCGTGAACTGCACTGGAAGAGAAAGGATGGGCGTGAGATAGTAATAATGGCTAGGACGGCTCCGGTGACAAACAATGCTGGCAAAATTGTATGCCTTGATTCCATTGTAGAAGATATTACCAAGCGCAAGCAGGCAGAGCAACTTTACTACACTCTGGCCAATAGCTCGCCAGTGGGTGTTTATATTGAGCAGGATAGGAAGCTTATCTTCACTAATCCCGCTTTCCAGAAGGCCACGGACTTTACTGCGGACGAACTACTGGGCAAAGACCCGTCAACCATTGTTTATCCTGAAGATAGAGAGAGTGTCAGGCAGAATGCGGTGCAAATGTTGAAAGGGCATCGGCTTCAGCCCTATGAGTTCCGGTATGTCACCAGAAGTGGGGAGATAAAGTGGGGTATTGAGAGAGTTGTCTCCGTTACCTATCAGGGAAGGCAGGCGGCCCTGGGAGACTTTATGGACATCACCGAGCGCAAACAAATGGAGGAGCAGCTTATCTTAACCGACCGGTTGGCGTCTGTTGGTGAGCTGGCGTCGGGCATCGCTCACGAGTTGAACAATCCGCTCACCGGGGTGATTGGGCTGTCCCAGATACTCACACAAAGGGACGTTCCCGAGGACATCAAGGAAGACCTCAGCCTAGTATACAGCGAGGCCCAACGCGCCGCTACTATTGTGAAAAACCTGCTCACCTTTGCCCGCAAGCACTCCCCAGCCAAGGACCTTTTAAACATAAATGACGTAATAGGCAAGGTGCTCGAGCTTCGCGCCTATGAACAAAGGGTAAGCAATATAGAGGTGGTTACCCACCTGGCACCCGACCTGCCGCAAATCATGGCCGACTATTTTCAGTTGCAGCAGGTCTTCCTCAACATCGTCATTAACGCCGAACATTTCGTGATTGAGGCACACAATAAGGGCACCCTAACGATTACGACTGAGAGGATAGGAGATTATGTCAGAGCTTCCTTTACCGATGATGGCCCAGGTATACCCAAGGAGAACCTGGGGCATATCTTCGATCCTTTCTTCACCACCAAGGAAGTAGGCAAGGGAACCGGGCTGGGCTTGAGCATCTGTCACGGGATAATCAGTGCTCACAACGGCCAGATATACGCTGAGAGTGAACCAGACAAAGGGGCAACTTTTGTTATCGAGTTGCCTCTCAGCCAAGATGAGCAACAGGATGAAGAACTCTAATACAAAAGCAATTCGAGTACTGGTAGTTGAAGATGAGCCTGTTATCAGCCGGGTGTGTTCGCAAACGCTTCGTGGCGAAGGGTTCACGGTTGACATTGTCGCTAACGGTAGCCTGGCCGAAGGTATGCTAGAGGAAAAAGAATACGACCTAATTCTTATTGATATCAGGACACCGGTAATGAACGGTAAGCAGCTCTACCAGTCTATTTTGGAAAGGCACCCCGAAGTGGTAAGCGGGGTCATATTCACCACCGGGGACATGCTCAGCAGAAATACGAAGAGCTTTCTAGAGCAAAGCGGTAGGCTATTCTTACCCAAACCGTTCACCCCTGATGAACTGAAAAGCATAGCCAGAGAAGCTTTAAGGCGAATAGGGAAATGACTTCCAACAAGCATAGAGTACTCATTGTTGATGATGAGCCAATAGTGAGGAGAATCCTGCGGCAGAGGCTGTCAGCCGAGGGCTACCAGTGTCAGGAAGCTAGCACCGCCAAGGAGGCCGAAGACAGACTCGCTAAGAGTCCGGCAGAGCTAGTAGTGCTGGACATCAAGATGCCGGGTAAGTCGGGGGTTGAACTATTATCCGAGATAAAAAAGCTGTATCCAGACACAGCGGTCATCATGGCTACCGCCATCGCCGATACCTCCACCGCCATTAAATGCATGAAAGACGGAGCCCACGACTACCTGGTTAAACCCTTCAACCTGGATGAAGTCGTTATCAGTGCGCAACGGGCCCTGGAGAAAAGAAGACTGGAACTCGACAACCAGGCTTACCAGCACCACCTGGAAGAGATGGTCACCGAAAGGACCGCCGAGCTTAAGCAAGCAGTCACGAAGCTGAAGCTAACTTCGCTGGATACCATATACCGGCTGGCACGGGCAGCAGAGTATAGAGATGAGGATACCGGTGCTCATATTAACCGGATGAGCCAATACAGTGCCGCTATTGCCCGTGAGATGGGCCTAGGGGACGGAGAGGTGGAAAACATATTGTATGCTGCCCCCATGCATGACG
>DAOUMB010000031.1:0-2696 GCA_034414335.1 Dehalococcoidia bacterium | reverse complement strand
AGGCCGTCAATTTGATTGGGCAGCCTTAGCCTGAACGACATAGTGTGGCTAAGAAGCTACGAAGGGATGAGTAGGTTTTACCTGATAAGATTTGACAAAGTCAGCGTTTTCAGGGATGAGTGTTTGTGCAATTCTGCAAATTGCATATTTGTCAGTTTTGTTTAATCCCTGATGGGTGTTGGGCTAGAATGGCCTGACTCGTAACGCACCTCGTCATAACGTGCAGACATCGATAACTGGTATTGAATGTTTGTTAACGTTGGAGCACAAACTGATAATGGATCCTCTGCTCATACGGGCACAGTTACAGTCTTTGGAGATGGAACTGATGTTACCTAGACAGCAGAGCCAACCTCTATCTCAGGAATAGCGCATTCCATATCAAGAGATCGCTATTTGGTGCTACAATGAATCTAAGTAATCCCAAAAAGGAGGTTCAGTCTTGTTTCTTGGAGAGTATCTTGGATTTGTCGCTGGTGCACTTGTAACATGCAGTCTCATCCCCCAGATCATTCGTGTCTTCCAGCTTAGAAGTGCACGTGAAATAAGCATGCTTTTTACCACCTTACTTCTATTGGGTCTAATCCTTTGGTTAGCTTATGGTATCTCTTTCGGACTGGCCCCGGTTATCCTTTGGAATGCGGTTGGTGCAATTCTCGTTGCTATTCTTTTGTACGCGAAACTAAAGTATGGGAGATAGGTCATTCACATAACGTTTTCCCCTGCGTTTCCCTTCGAGATAGGCTTACGAGAGCCGGGCAAGTTACTCACTAACAAGACGCACCCGTACGTCTCTATGCAGCCACTACCACCTATCCTGAAGGCTATTCTATCCTATAGTATTTAATAATTCATCTTATTGCCAACTCTGTTGTCCATGACCAGGAAGCCTAGGAAAAGGATTCTTAGAGCTTGAGGCAGACCTAGACCTAGAATAGAGCCACGGCAGGATTTAACAGCCTTAATAAGTTGCCCAGCAATCTTAGCTCTTTGCCCTTCGGCGCCTTCTGAGCCAGATTACCAGAGGCGGAATCCAGACCCAGCAGAAAACGCCAAGCCAGATGAATAGAGTAGCTAGTCCTCTGCCAAATGCAGTTAGCCCGCGCACAGCTGTCTTGAGGGCACCGGAGGCGCTCCAGGGCGCAGCCAGTCCCTTTGTTTCCTGCAAGCTTATTTCAATAAGTGCCATATCTGATGTGCGCTCCAGGTATAGCATGCGACCTTCAATTCGCTCAATCTCTTCCCTCACATTGGAAAGCTCCTTCTGTACCATTAGCATATCTTCAACATCCTCGGCCTTCGCCATCAAGGCTAGATACTGGGCTTCGGTTGCCTCCAGGTTGCGTAGTCGAGCTTCCAGGTCAACATACTCCTCAGTCACATCCACCGCTTCGGTATTCTCGTAGGGCACAGCTACGGCAAACTGGCGAAGTCTTTCAAAGGCCTCTTCAAATCTTTCCGAGGGAAGTCGAATGCGAATGCTACCCGAGGTCCCCTCTTCATATTCATGTTTATATGAGGAAACTACATAGCCGCCCAGGTCGTCAGCCAGATCGGCAACCTTATCCACGCTCTCAGCTATATCCTTCACCTCTAAAGTTATGTAGCCTGTTTTTACGATTTTGCGTTCTTCCGTTGGCTCCTCAGGAACTGTGCTCGGATATCCACCTTCATCAACAGATTCTTTAGGTAGCGATGGCGCTGGCACCGGCGTTGGTATTGGTAGAACCTCCGCTGGTGCAGCACAGCCACTGATTAGCACTAATCCCAAAATTAGCAGTATGGGAGTTGAAACTTTGAGCAGTTTATTCATTTCTTGCCTCCTTAACCACCGTTCTAATTGGTAAACGACAAAAGGCCTTATGAGGTTTAGGTTCCTGTTGTCTTTTTCTAATCAGGTGAGCTGAGCTTGCTGGAGAGCACGATTAGTCCTATTCCCGCAGCTAAGATTCCAATACTGTATATTAGCAAAGGATGGCTGATATCGCTGATTAGCTGGGGTAATAGTGCTGTTAGCTCAGCAGGAATATCAGCAGGAATTATCTGGAAGATAATTAACCTAGCCACTAAGGCTACTATGAGGCTGATAACGCCGGCTATAGTGAAGGCTATGCCAGTAAAACGTGCGATGGGCTTAGCACGCCACCACTGTATCAAAGCTATGAGCAGGACCAGCAGAGTACTCAACCCAATCAACGCCTTATAGCCTAGCTTGATATAAGCAACGATTTCCCTTGCCTTTTGAAGTTGTGTCATTATGTTTGCTCCCAGGAGCGCCTCATTGATTTCGAATTGCTGTGGTATCTGACTATCTACCTGGGCACAGGCCAGCGCTATGAAGAATTCTATCTGGTCCTGTGGTAGTCCTTCTAACTCAGGTGGAGGAGATTCCCGCATTGTCTGTGCTAGGTTATCTTTGATTGAAGTCTTTACCTGCTCTAGGGGAATGACTATATTGAGCTCTTCATCTCCCTCGAGATAAGCATAGCCAGCATAAATAACTCTGGTGGTCTGCTCTTTCAGCCATGGTTTGAGTTCAGCAGCAACCTTATCGTAAATTCCAGCCATATATGGCACTTCTTCAGGTAATTGGCTTTTAACATGCTCTACGATGATTGACTGGACATCTAATTTGTCTACTTCGGAGATAACGAAGTCAGGGTTGAGAATGGTATGGTTAATGGTAAGCGCAATGT
>DAOUMB010000030.1:0-1773 GCA_034414335.1 Dehalococcoidia bacterium | reverse complement strand
CGCTGAAGCTATGGGAGTAAACACAACCTGGTACAAACTGTCCGCCTTTGCCATTAGCGCACTATTTATGGGATTTGTGGGAGTAATTATGGCATTGCGGTGGACATACATGGAACCAACTACTGCTTTTAACCCAACGATTACCTTTCAAGTGATTATAATGGCTCTTCTTGGTGGTACAAAGGATTTTCGCGGTCCTATTCTGGGAGCCATTGTTCTTACGTTACTCTCGGAGGCTTTCGGGATAAGGTATCCGTATTACTATATGATTATTCTTGGTCTTACCCTAATCCTGCTTATTATGTTCTTACCTACGGGGCTACTAGGAGCAATAAGAGGATTGCACATCGGTAAGAAACAGTATCGCAGTGCCTTAAGCCCTTAATATGAAGAGCTTTATTAGTTTTCTTGACAACCAAGAGGAATTGCGGTATAAGGCAAGGTAGCACTAGATATACTCTCCAAATCCCGGAGGTGGAGATGCAGCTCCTTGAGGGAGAAAATGTGAGCAAGCATTTCGGAGGGCTTGCCGCTTTAAGTAACGTTAGCTTCCATGTCGATGAGGGCGAGATTGTGGGACTTATAGGCCCCAACGGCGCCGGCAAAACAACCCTTTTTAACGTGATTGGCGGCGTTTATCACCCGGATAAGGGCATCATCAAATTTAAAGGAACCAAAATCACCGGACGCAAACCTCACCACATCTGCAGAAGAGGTATAGCCAGAACCTTCCAAATAACCAAGTCTTTTGCCGATATGACTGTGATTGAGAACATCATGATTGGCTCGCTTTTCGGCAAAGAAAGCCAGAGAAGTCTGAAAATCGCCAGAGAAGAGGCTAAGCGGATAACAGAGTTTACCGGCCTGGCAGAAAAGGCCAATCTGCCTGCCGGCAGCCTGTTCTCAGCTGATTCAAGAAGACTGGAACTGGCCAGAGCATTAGCCGCCAAACCAGAAATCCTGCTCCTCGACGAGGTGATGGCCGGCCTGAACCCCTCAGAGGTCGCTGAGGCTATGAAGCTGATACAGAGACTGAGGGAAGAGATGAAAATAACTATCTTTATGGTCGAGCATATAATGAAGAGTGTTATGGGCATCTCAGACAGGGTTATCGTCCTCGAAAGCGGCCGCCAAATCGCTGAAGGAACCCCTAAAGAAGTCAGCGAGAACCCGGCAGTTATCGAAGCTTATCTGGGAGAACCAATAGAAATCTAGCTCACAAGGGGAACTCTATGCTAAGTGTCGAATCTCTATCTGTCTTCTATGGCAAAGCACAAGCCCTATGGGATGTTTCTCTCAATGTCGAGGAAAAAAGCATTACCGCCGTCCTCGGCTCAAACGGCGCCGGCAAAAGCACACTCCTTAATACCCTGGCAGGACTATTACAAACAACCTCGGGGAATATCATCTTCGAAGGGAAGAACATAAACGATTATGAGCCATATCAGCGGGTTGAGGCAGGAATCTCGCTTATCCCTGAAGGGAGAAGGCTCTTTCCTTATCTCACTGTTGAGGAAAATCTGCAAATCGGAGCCTATGGAAAAAGGGCCAGGGCAGATACTCAGAAAAGCCTTGAATGGGTATTCCACCTGTTCCCTATATTGAAGGAGCGCCGAAAACAACTGGCAGGAACATTGAGCGGAGGGCAACAGCAAATGGCGGCAATCGCCAGAGGATTGATGTCCAAACCTAAATTGCTGATGCTGGATGAACCCTCACTGGGGCTGGCTCCCATTATTGCCCTCGAGGTCTTTAAGCTGATAAGGGAAATCA
>DAOUMB010000029.1:0-9540 GCA_034414335.1 Dehalococcoidia bacterium | reverse complement strand
TTTCCTGCCAGATTTCCCAGGCTTGGGGTAATATGCTGTTTATTCCTTGCCCTAGTTTAGCAGAAATGTAGATATTAGGTGTATAGGAGGCAAATCTGAATCTTCGCTCCGCACTTCTTTTGAATTCCTGTCTTTGCTCTTGGGGAATAAGGTCCCATTTGTTGACCACCAGCATCATACCCCTTCCAATCTCAATGATATAGCCAGCGATATGCATATCTTGGGCGGTAATAAATTCAGTGGCATCGATTAGCAACAAGACAACATCGCAGCGATTAATAGCTTGCAGAGCGCGAAGCAAACTATAATACTCCACTCCAACTCCGACTCTCCCGCGTCGTTTAATCCCAGCGGTGTCGACGAGTAAGATTTCCTTATCACCCCAATAAATTATAGCATCAAGCGAGTCGCGGGTTGTCCCCGGAGACTCATGGACAATGGCTCTTTCATCTTTTAGCAATGTATTCAACAAAGTTGACTTACCCACGTTAGGTCGCCCAACAATGGCTAGTTTAACTTCTCCCGGCTCCGGAATGCTGACAGGTTGTAGAGACAAGGAAGCTAGTACAGCATCCATTAATTCATCTATCCCTCGATTATGGTGGGCACTGATGGCTATAGGCTCACCCATGCCGAGGTGGTAAAAATCAGCTAGCTGATTTGCCTGTTTGGCAGAATCCACCTTGTTTACCGCTAGTATTACTGGCTTACTGGCGGTGCGCAGTGTATCAGCCACTTCCTCGTCAGCAGCAATAGCCCCATCCTTGACATCTACCAGGAAGATGATGACATCTGCCTGGGCAATAGCTGCCTGGACTTGCTGCTTGACCTTTTGCTCCAAAGCCGTGGACGGCTTTGTTTGCCAGCCACCAGTGTCAACCACAGTCAACTCTTGCCCCTGCCAGGAAACAAAAGCAAAAACACGGTCCCTGGTGGTTTCTGGCAAATCAGCAACTACGGCTACTCGCCTGCCCGCTAAGCGGTTAAGCAAGGTAGACTTGCCCACGTTGGTTCTACCCACAATGGCTACAATAGGCTTGGTCATTTGTCCAATACCTTTGGATTAGGCAAGAGAATTCTGGCCAGCAGTGCCTTTTGCAGATGAAGCCTGTTTTCTGCCTGGTCAAATACCACTGACCGGGGGTCATCCAGAAGCCCAGCAGAGATTTCCTCCCCGTGGTGAGCCGGCAGCGGATGCATAAACAAAACATCTCCCTTAGCCAAGCTTAATAATTTATTATCCACCTGATAGCCTGAAAAAGCAAGACGGCGTTGCTCCGCTTCCGCCTCCTGCCCCATGCTAGCCCACACATCAGTAAACACTATATCAGCATCTTTAGCTGCTTCATAAGGCTCACTGGTTAACTGAATCTGGCTGCCACTAAGAGCAGCGAATTCTCTGCCTTGACTCAATACCTCCCCCTTAACCTCATAGCCTGGTGGGGAAGCGATGTGGAAATTCATGCCCAGTAGGCAGGCAGCAAGAAGCAAGCTATTGGCCACATTGTTGCTATCGCCAATGAATGCTAAATTCAAGCCATGAAGCCGGCCTTTCTTTTCATAGATAGTGAGAAGGTCGGAAAGGGCCTGGCAGGGGTGTTCCAGGTCAGAAAGCGCATTGATTACGGGCACGGAAGAATGGCCAGCCAGAATGCGCAAAGTCTCCTGAGAAAATGTGCGAGCGGCAATGCCGTCGACATAGCGGCTGAGCACTCGGGCTACGTCAGCCACTGGCTCTCGCTTGCCCAAGCCTACCTCCTCTGGAGATAGGTAGATGCTGTGCCCGCCTAGCTGATACATAGCTATCTCAAAGCTGACCCGAGTTCGTAAGGAAGGCTTTTCAAAGAGGAGAGCTAAGGTTCTCCCTGCAAGCGAAGGCGGTGCCTCCACTTTCTTCATACGTAAGGCTTGCTCTATGAGCTGTTCAATTTCCTTACGGTCAAGGTCGGATACGGAAAGCAAATTTTTTTTCATCTTTGACCTCTATTGATACTACTTTAGCATATCACGTTTGTCAATTAGTATGGATTATGATGATGTTGCCTGAGATTGTCTTGCCTTCATTAATACTCGGTAATATGTTAAAATCCTGCGCAAGAAAGGAGGACTCTAATGACAGGAATAGTATCTTACGGTGTTTATATTCCCATTTATAGGCTTAGCGGGGAGTCTCTCAATCAAGTTTGGGGAGGGGCGACAAAGGGAGAGAAAGCTGTAGCCAATGTTGATGAGGATAGCCTAACCATGGGTGTGGAAGCAGCTAGGGATTGTCTCAAAGGGATGGAGAAGAGCTCTGTAGATGCCGTATATTTTGCCTCTACTACCCCTCCCTACAAAGAGAAGCAATCGGCCAGTATAATGGCAGCCGCCCTTGACCTACGTGAGGATATAATCACTGCCGATTTCACCGATTCTCTAAGGTCTGGGACTATTGCCCTTAAAATGGCTTTGGATGCAGTAAAAGCTGGCTCGGCGAAGAAGGTTCTAGTGGTAGCTTCTGACTGTCGCATCCCTCCCCCAAATTCAAATTTCGAGCCTCTTTTTGGGGATGGTGCCGCAGCTTTCCTCATCGGAGGAGGCGGGACAGTGGTAGAGGTTGAAGGAAGTTATTCCCTTACCAGTGAATTTCTGGATGTGTGGAGATTGGAATACGACAAAATCACTCGGACCTGGGAAGACCGTTTTATCCGAGAAGAAGGTTATGTACCTCATTTCCAAAGAGCCGTCTCTAATTTGCTGAAGGCTTATAATCTAAGTCCTAAGGATTTCGTTAAGGCAGCTTTTTATGCCGCCGATGGAAGGACGCATAGGGATATGGCGAGGCGATTAGGCCTGGATGCGAAAACGCAAGTGCAGGACCCTCTTTTTGGAAAGGTTGGTAACACCGGGACAGCTTTTGCGCTCATGACTTTGGTGGGAGCTCTTGAAGAGGCAAAACCAGGGGATAGAATTTTGCTTGCTAATTATGGAGATGGCGCTGATGCTCACATTCTTCGAGCGACCGAGGGAATAGAAAAATCAAAAGACAGGAAAAGCCTGACACGGAACCTCGAATCTAAGTTAATGCTTGATAACTATGGCAAATATATCAAGTTCAGAGATCTCATGGAATTCGAGCACACCCCCATTATTGAGCCAAGAACCGCTCTCCCGGAATTATGGAGGCATCGCAACTTGTACTATAGATTTCATGGGGTTAAGTGCAAGAAATGTGGCAGGGTTCAAGTCCCCGTGCCAAAGTTTTGTATATATTGCCAGGCTGAAGCGGAGTTCCTTGAAGAGGTTTCTCTTTCGGATAAGAAAGGGACTTTGGTCACTTTCAGTATGGATGAGAGGGCCTGGGTTGCAGATCCGCCGAACGTTTTGGCTGCTGTTGCTTTGGAGGGGGGAGGAAGATTTTTCAGCCAGATGACAGACCGTGATGTGAATAATCTAAAGGTGGGAATGTCTATGGAGTTAACTTTCAGACGCATCCGCGATGCCTTAGGTGTTCACAACTACTTCTGGAAATGCCGCCCTGCAAGGGGATAATTAAAAGGAGGACAACAATGAGAGAGAGCATAAAGGATAAAGTCGCCATCGTGGGCATGGGATGTACTCAATTTGGGGAGAGATGGGATGCAGACGTAGAGGATTTGATAAAGGAAGCCAGCCTGGAAGCTCTTGAGGATGCCGGGGTGGAAATAAAAGACATCCAAGCAGGATGGGTGGGAACTGGCCGGGGTTCGCAATTAGTGGCGACGGGGCCGACTAGTGCCATTATTGCCTCTTCAGCTCTTCAAACACAAAATATCCCGTTCACAAGGGTGGAAAACCTTTGTGCCTCGGGGCAAGAAGCTATAAGAGCAGCCACCTTTGGCGTAGCCTCCAGGTGTTATGATCTGGTATTGGCAATCGGAGTGGAGAAGCTAAAGGATACGGGCTTTGGAGGGCTAGGAGAACAATACCCAGGAAAATGGGAACCTCTATACGGAGCCTTTGGCACTCCACCGGGAAGATTTGCTATGGCAGCCACGGCCTATTTCGCCAAATACGGCCTGTCTCAGCAGGAGGGCAAAAGAGTTTTGGCTGAGATCTCGGTAAAAAGCCACTATTATGGCGCCAGAAACCCCAAATCTCACTTGAAGAGGGAGATAACAGTTGAGGATGCCATCAATGCTCCTATGATTGCCTGGCCCCTAGGGCTCTACGATTGCTGCGGAGTGACTGATGGCGCTTCAGCAGCTGTCATCGTGCCGGCCGAAGAAGCAAAGAATTATCGCCACGATTATGTCACCATCAAGGGATTTGCCATAGCCACAGGCACTGGCTGGGGAAAAGAAAACGAAGGCTACGATTTCACCTACTCGGTTGAGACAGAGGCAGGAGCGCGTATGGCTTATGCCGAAGCAGGAATAAAAGACCCTCGCAAAGAGCTCGACATGGTGGAGCTCCATGATTGCTTCTCCATTGCTGAGCTTTTTAACACCGAGTCCCTGTTCCTCTGCGAGCACGGAAAATTTAGGGAGGAATTTACTGAGAAAAGAGCATATTACCATGACGGGGAGATGCCGGTTAATGTCAGCGGAGGCTTGAAGTCTTTTGGACATCCCATAGGGGCAAGCGGAGGTCGCGAGATTTATGAGATATATAAGCAAATTCAGGGAAAAGCTGAGGAGCCTTCACGCCAGATAAAAAACGTGCAATTAGGATTGGCTCATAATCAAGGCGGACATCCCGGGCGATTTGTTCCCGGAATTGCCATCATCGGCGCCCCTTAATGAAGCATTAAAAAGAACCCCATGTTCAAAAACCAGAGTTACCGAGACCCTGGGTATTCAGTATCTGATGGTTCAAGGGTCGATGTTACTTGCCTCGCTGGCGGATTAGGAGTGGTGGCCTCAGCGATTTCTCCTTGTGCCAAGGAACCGCCAGACGACGAGATACGGAAAGCCAAGAGGCCACAAAGCCTTGGCAACTAGCCAGCAGGATAGCTAACATTGCCCAAGCGGTTGATATGGGTCGCGGATAGGAGTACGAGCGATAGGAATAGCATGGAAACCAGTGAGTTATCACCAGAGCTACGAAAATACATCGGGCGTATATCATCTGGGTTCGTGGAAGCCATTGAGGAGGTCAACAAGCCTATGATCAGAATCTGGTGCGAGATGGTGGAGGACAGCAATCCCCTGTATACCGATGAGGAGTATGCCAAAAAGAGCGAGTATGGCGGCGTCGTCAGCCCACCTACCATGCTCATGACATGGGGTCTACCACCAGAATGGCCTGCCAGAGATGTCCCTCCTCATGTGCTGAGGGAGCTGCCTCTGGAGGACTTCCCCATAAACCTCAGCGTGGGTTGCACACAGGAGTATTTCCTGCCTCTCCGCCCCGGCGACAGACTCCATTATAACGTTAAACTCGACGATATATCTCCGCTTAAGAGGACGCGGCTTGGCGTCGGCCATTTCATCACCAACACTACCTACTATTACAATCAGCACAACGAGATGGTGGCAACGAACCAGCACGTCCTCTTCCGCTATAGAACAGAAGAGTAGTTGGGCTTGATTTGATGACCATCGCATCAAAAGAGGAAGGTAAACCTGATGGCGAGTGACAGGCTTTGTTGGGAGGATGTGGCTGAGGGCACCGAGATTTCTCCCATTTCTCTCGAACTCACTATGAAGCGCCTGATAATGGCAGTTTGTGGCACCAGGGACTTCTATCCTGTCCACCATGACAGGGACTTTGCTCGCAATAGCGGGCATAAGGATATCTTTGTGAACCAGATGTTTTTGCAGGCTTTTCTGGGACGATGCCTCACAGACTGGGTGGGGCCAGAAAGCAGACTCAGAAAGTTGAGTATCGCTATGATAGTGCCCAACTATCTAGGCGATACGATTACGGCTAGGGGCAAGGTAAGTAGGAAGTATGTAGAGAACGATGAGCACAGGGCTGATTGTGAGCTCGTCGTGACAAAGCAGGATGGGACAGTAACTGTCAATTCACAGGCTACTGTCGCACTTCCCTCCAAGAAAATAATTCAAGCGTAACCGCTTGAATGCGCACCATCCTAACTACTACGGTTGTGCTGAGTCTGTCACCTTTGACCAGCTCTTTTACTACTTGGACGGCCGTGTCGAAAATTTGGCGGAAAATCCTTAGCTCATCCTACCTTTTGCTTTATTTTGTGGCAATCTCATGCGCTCGTCCACTACCTTAGTGACACGTAACTTCCCATGAGTTACACAATGCCTCCCAAGCCGTGCCTTCGACCCCCTTTTGTTTTCGGCTTCCATTTTCTTCAATCCCTTTTTAAGGGTTTGAACCAGCCTCCCGTATGTCCCTCGGTAAACTGCAGGACACATCATTGAAATGGAATTAAAACTGCTAGATGGAAGACCACGCCGAGGCAACAAGGGCATTTCTTGAAAAGAGGGAGCCTCAATTTAAGGGTAGGTAGCAAGAGACATCCTCAGGGATTAGCAATGGTCACCTGATCGGGATGAGCTGCATGGTGGGAGGCAGCCGAAATGTTTGATTCCATCGGGGTATTTCCTGGAAACAGTATAATCTGACTAAAAAGCTTCCCTGGGATTTTTCCCTTCGTTACTATAGATTTTATTGATGGCCTATTCTGTATTAAGTTGTATCTGGCACAGCTATCACTTATTGGCATTAAAGAGGGGTAATCATGTATAATTAGCACCGCTGGATATTTTCCACAGGCAAATATAGTCTAAACAGGAGGTTAATTATGAAGAAGGTTCGCGTGGGTTCTGGTTCATCGGGATGGCCAGATTTCAAAGATGGCGCTGTAGACGTGGCAATGAATGGTGACATCGATTATATGTCTTTCGACCACTTAGCTGAGCTTACGATGGCCATCCTGCAAAGCCAGCGAGCGAAGGACCCTAGCAGGGGCTACATACCCGAGGTTCTTCCCCTGATGAGATCGCTCTTGCCCGTCTGGAAGGAGAAGGACAAGCACTTCAGGATGGCGAACAATGGTGGTGGTGCCAACCCGGGGCAATGTGCTGAAGAGGTTCTCAAGATAGTTCAGGAGCTGAACCTGGGCGGCATAAAAATCGGGGTAGTGACAGGCGATGACATACCTCTTAGCCGGATAGATGAGCTTAGAGCTCAGGGGCTCAAATTCAAGAACTTGGACACTGGCGAGGAGGATATCGACCGAGTACGAGACAAGCTGCTCGGTGCCTACGCATATACGGGCGCTGACAAAATCATAGAGGCCTACGAGGCTGGAGCTAATCTAGTAATTACCGGTCGAGCAGCCGATAATGCCCTCTATTGCGGCAATTTCATGCATCCTTTGGGCTGGAAATATGAGGACAAGTACTGGGACAGGATTGGCGCTGCTATCATTGCCGGGCATCTTCTCGAGTGCAGTAGCTGGAGCGCCGGCACCTGTTCCAATCTCTGGGAAGAAATCGAATATCCCCGGGGTAATCCCGGCTTCCCCATAGCTGAGATGGATGAAAACGGAGACACAATAGTAACTAAAACGCCTAATTCAGGCGGTGCTATCAGGGTACTGACTCTGAAAGAGCACTTGGTATATGAAGTGCATGACCCTCATAACTACATCATGCCAGATGGTATCGCTGATATCACAGCCGTCAAGCTGGAGCAGGTAGGTAAAGACCGGGTAAAGATAAGCAAGTTTGGCGATGCCCCGCGAGGGAAACGACGACCCGACACGTTGAAACTTTGCCTGGCTTACAATGAAGGGTTCATTAGCGAAGAGGTCACGGTCATCTCCGGACCTAAGGTCTTCAAAATGGCGGAAAAGATGAAGGATTTCATCTACAAAAGGCTCGACTATTTGAACTTGCACCCAAAGGAAGTATTGATTTCACTCATTGGACATGATTCCCTCCAAGGCCCGACGGTGCCCCCACCAGACCCTGACCATGAACCTCCTGAATTGGGGTTCAGGATAGCATTCAAGTGCGATACCAGGGAGGAAGCCCGAGCATGTCGCACTGAATGTGGACATCTTGCCTGGGCAGCATCCGGGCCGGGTACTGGCTTCACCCAGCCTCCAGCCATTAGACCCGTATTTGCCCTATGGCCCACCTTGATACCGAGGGAGGCTGTGCCCGAGAAATTGGAGATAAAGGAGGTCAAGTAACCGTGAAAAAAGCTAGACTGAGAGACATTTGTTGGTATCGCTCCGGGGACAAGGGCGATATTTCTAATATCGGCCTGATGGCTAAGGATGAGAAAGCTTACGAAATCATAAAAAAGCAGGTTACCCCCGAGCGGATTAAGGCACACTTCAAGGACTGGGTTAAGGGAGACGTCATCATCTACCCAATGGACAATCTCCAATCTTTGGAAATCGTGATGTACGAGGCGCTAGGGGGTGGAGCAACGAAGACTCTGCGCATCGACCAGACAGGCAAGTCCATGGGCAATGCCCTGGGGTGGATGGAGGTGGAGGTAGATTAGCGCTCCCAGGAGTAGTCTGACCCATAACGGTACATAAGAAAAGGGATAACGCCAGCTCAAGGGCAGCTAGCCCAGAATATACAGACATCCCTGGTGACGGTGAACTCTGTTTGTGACAACTATTCTTGCACGAGCTACTGCTGCCACCTATGTAAGGGGAAACCAACGAATTGACGGAGCAGGGGGAATAATATATCATTGACGAAGTCTAATAGGAGGCAATTAAAATGAGAAAGGTTAAGATTGCGGGGTGTTCAGCCGGCTGGCCGGATATGATGGACCCGGCCATAGACGTGGCCAAAAAGAGCGATGCGCAATACCTGGCCTTCGACCACCTGGCGGAGCTGACCATGGCCATCCTGGAGAGGCAAAAGGCCAAGAGGCCCGACAGGGGCTACATCCCCGATGTAATTCCCCTGATGAGAGAGATACTGCCTGCCTGGAAGGAGAAGCACTTCAAGATGGTCACCAATGCCGGCGGAGCTAACCCGGAGCAATGTGCCGAGGAAGTGATAAAGCTGGCTAAGAGCCTGGGTATCACCGGGCTCAGGATTGGGGTCATCACCGGAGATGATCTGCCCATCGAGCGGGTTAAGGAGCTTAAGGCCAAGGGTCTCAAGTTCAAGAACTACGACAACGACGAACTGGATATCGACCGTGTGATGGACGATTTGGTGGCAGCTTACGTATACATCGGTGCTGACCGTGTGATAGAGGCCCTTGACCAGGGGGCCGACCTGGTGATTGCTGGCAGGCTCTCCGACAATTCTCTATTCGTGGGTCCCTTCATGCACGAGTTCGGCTGGAAGTACGAGGATGCCTACTGGGACAGGATCGGCGCCGCAGTATGTACAGCTCACCTCCTGGAATGCGGCACCTGGAGCTGCGGCACCTGCTCCAACTTCTGGGCCGAGGTCCCCGAGCCCTGGCACTCCGGCTCGCCGATTTGCGAAATGGATGAGAACGGAGAGTCGGTCATAAGCAAGGTCGCAGGTTCCGGTGGCCTGGTGAGAGCGGATACGCTAAAGGAGCACCTAGTCTACGAAGTCCACGACCCAGAGAACTACCTGATGCCGGATGGTA
>DAOUMB010000028.1:0-8176 GCA_034414335.1 Dehalococcoidia bacterium | reverse complement strand
ACATTGGCTGAGATTTCAGATACAGTGTCTGAACTATACTTCTCAATTTCTCCCTCATCGCACAGCCTGGCTAACTCTGGGTCAATGGGCAACTTTCCCAGAAGAGGAGCACCAGAGGCACAAGCCATCTCCTCCCCCCTGCTCCTACCAAAAATTTCCATTTTCTTACCTGTCTCAGGCAATATGAGATAGCTCATATTTTCTATTACCCCTAACACGCGGACATTCAACTTCTGCGCCATCTTCACCGCCTTCCTTACTATCATTTCTGTCAACTCTTGCGGGGTAAAAACGTCGATCACCCCCGAGATTGGTATTACCTGGAGCACTGTTAACGGGGCATCACCTGTGCCCGGTGGCAAGTCTATTATGAGATAGTCCAGCCTGCCCCAAAGCACCTCTTCCCAGAATTGCGTGATGGCTTTGGACATGAGAGGACCTCGCCAGATAACTGCCTCGTCCTCACTGGGCAAGAGTAGGTTCATGGACATAATCTCAATTCCAGATCTAGATGATATGGGTAAAATACCCGTCTCACTACCGCTGGGGTGAGCATTTAGACCAAACATTTTGGGGATACTGGAACCAGTGATATCAGCATCAAGTATGCCAACGCTCTTTCCCTCCCGCGCAAGAGAGGCAGCTAATAGACCAGCTACTAGAGATTTGCCTACTCCTCCCTTACCACTCATCACCGCTATTATTTTCTGAACCTGATTGAGTTCTTTGGGTTTAGCCTCGACAAGCTCAACCACAGCTTCTTCCACCTCGGGAAGCTCACTAACTGCTGCCGCTGCTTTGTCCTTCAGCCAACTATGGTATTGGACAGGGATAGCAGTCGAAGCCAAGCTTATTTTCGCCTTGCCATCCTTAACTTCAATGCTGCGAACCAGGTTCATCTGCACCAGGCTGCGCATTGTCCCAGGGACAAGCACTTCGTTAAGAGCTTCCATTGATCTCGCTTCAATTTGATTCACTTAATCACCTCCTGCTAATAAGTCTGCCCTGAATTAATTACCCCAATTTCTTCACCACCGCGTTATCTTCCTTAGCGGCATTTGTATTCCCTCAAGCCCTATCTCCTTATCGAAAGACTGCAGATAGCCAGGAGGCATCACTGAAGTTATATCCAGTTGAGAGCCGGCATAGGAAATAGGATAACAAACCCCTCTCTTATAAAGCTCCTCCAAATTCCTTTCCACCTTTTCAACATACTTGGGAGGTAAACCCATCACCAGCTCGTCATCCTGGGCATGGCCAAATCTCCTCTCGCCATAGCAGGGTATCGTTAATGAGGGTTTCCCCGAAATGTAGCACTGAGCAATGGCATCGGAACAAGAGCTCTCCCCAACACAATAGAATTGAAGTCGCTCATAGTCTTCAAACTGAAGAGCATTCACAATTAAAATCATCTGTGCTGGGTTGGCGTAGATTAAGACTATATCAGGGTCAAAAGGGTCATAGACTAGAGGTGCAAGCATTATGGCTTTATACTTGCCAGCAGGTATCCTTGGAATCGCCTCTTCAAACTTCCTTCCATCTTCCTTAGTTTTACACCAGACTATGTTTCTAAATGTCCCATCCTTTAACGGCTCTGGTAAATCGTTGAAACCTACAAGCCCTACGATACTGGCACATTCGATTGGAAAATCATCGGCGGTAACCCCCACCGTCCAATCAAAAGTGCGGACAATATTAATTAACTGACACAAAGTAAGATTCTTTGGCCGGCGCACCCATTTACTCCTTGTCAATTCTTCGGCATCTTCCAGAAGTTTAATAGCCAC
Organism: Dehalococcoidia bacterium; assembly: GCA_034414335.1. Lineage (GTDB taxonomy): Bacteria > Chloroflexota > Dehalococcoidia > GIF9 > AB-539-J10 > RBG-13-51-36. Next base: position 6,389 of record DAOUMB010000028.1, on the reverse strand, counting down.
GGGGAACGTCTTTAGCCGCAGCAGAGCTTCCAGTCTCCTAGCCAAAATCCCCCACTTACCCTTGCCTTCCATGTTGCTCTCCTTTCCTCAACAAAGAGTATACTTCCTCCACCTGCTTCTTTGTCTCTTCAAGCGATCCATCATTATTAATAACAAAATCGGCAAATTTTATTTTTTCCTCAAGGGGAAGCTGAGATTTTATCCTGTTTTGGGCATCCTCCCTGCTCATCCCCCTTTCTTCTAATCGTCTTATTTGGGTTTGCTCACTGGCAGCGACGACGATTATTTTGTCCACAAATAGAGGACGCGCGACCTCAGTCAGCAACGGAATATCTTTAATGATTAAAGCATCAGGGGCTCGGCTTTTGATTTCGTTTGTGATTCTCTCGTCTTCCTTAAACACCTGGGGATGAACCATCCGATTTAGCTTTGCCACCTTTTCCTTGTCAGGGAATACCATATCAGCCAGCTTCTGCCGATTAAGGGTCAGATCCTCATTCAAAATATCCTTTCCAAAATACTCCACTATTTCTTCCCAGGCTTTTAACTGAGGGCGGACTACTTTCCGAGCTAGCTCATCCCAGTCAATTATATAAGCTCCCAACTCCCTGAAAAAATTATCTACTGTGCTTTTACCTGTCCCCACACTCCCTGTAAGACCAACAATAATCATTTTCCTCTTTATTTACGAAAGTAAGCTGCCTTGAATCGGCCTCTCTTTAATTCCTCAACAACTCCAGCGCCGTCCTTGATATTGTTTTCGAAAATGGTCACGCATTTACCTATTGCTTCCAAGGAATGGGCGTCACTCCCACCTGTCATATTCATTCCCAAAATCTGGGCTACATCCTGGGCCAGGAGATTTTCTTTCTCAGCCGTCTTTCCGCTAAACCCCTCCAGGCCATCAACTGACCTAAAAATAGGTCTTTGAGAAGCTTGCTCCGGAGAAAGGCTCAAGTCAGAAACGCCAAAAACACGAAAACTTTTGAAAGGATGGGCAGCAATCATTACCCCGCCTGCCTGGTTTGCCATTTCTCGAAGCTCCTGCACATGGATAATCCTCTCAAAATCCCTATATAAGCCAAAAACTAGCACATGTCCTTCAACGGTATCTACCTCTACACCATTTGCTACCAGGAACCCCCACTTCTGGCTTAGGCGGCGAATTTCCTCTGTTTCCCAAACCTTATTATGTTCTGTAAAACAGATGCCATTCAACCCTATCCTTTTTGCCTCCTTAATCGCTTCCTCAGGATCGAGACTGCTATCACTGGAAAGTGCTTTCGTATGAACATGAAGGTCGATAATCAATTTATCCCGCCAAAATCAAGGCCTTTCATTTGCCCATTCTCGAATAGACCATACAACTATCTTCCAAACCTGGGATGCTTTCAAATTTCTTCTTCAGATATCCTTCCTTTTTGGGAGCAGCCTCTTTTTCTTCCAGCTCTTTCCATTCGCAATAAGCTGCTGCTTGCATAATCCCATCGCAGCATTCGAGGAGTAAATTGGCGAAATGAGTGCACCCTTCCTTCCCTACCACCCGGCGTATTTTCCGCGCAAAGTCCTTCTCAAGAATACGCAATCCCACAGCGTTCTGCAGCTTGGCAATAGCCTTGGGACATTCTGGAGTAGTGTATCTCTTCCACCTTCCGTGAACATTAGTGAGTTCCAAATTCGGCAACCTCACCTCAACGTCAAGCTCTAAAGCATAAACGTAATCATCCAGCACCCCATGAGCGAGGAAAGTATTCTCATCTGGACACTCAATGCCCACAATCTTACTTCGTGCAAATGTCAGTATTGACATTAACCCTCCCAAAATTTACTTTTCTAATTCCAACCCTTGCAATAACGAACTATCTTTCGCAAAGGCGATACAACTACCTAGCATGCCGGGGTTTTTCCTGAGCATCTCCTTCATACCCTCTATTCCCTCTTGCCAGTCTATTGACTGCGTTTCTCTTATCGTAGGCAGGGTAAATCGAAGGATAACTTCATCAATGCACTCAAGAATCAGGTCTGCCAGCTTGGGACAGCCCTCCGAACCTCCGATTAAATCACCGATTGTCCTATTAATCCCGCTTCCTACCAGCAAACCTATCGCTTCCTGAAGCAGAGGAATAGCTTCTTGACACTCTTCATTGAATGCTCGCTTTATTTCTCCCTTGATTGAAGCTATCTCCAGGTCGGGAACCTTCACCTCCATCTCCACTGTGCCGGCGAAGAAGCCGTCTTCTAAAGTAGCCCGCACTAAAAGAGACCCATCCTCCAGGTCCATGGTAGTAGCATACTTATTTCGAAAATACTTTAAGACCATCTTTGCCTCCTATTTCTCTATAGACATCTCTCCCTATAGAAGTAGATTTATCTAAGCAAACTTCTTAGCCAGCAACTTTATTGCTGGGAAAATAAAAGCCGCAATAAATGCTACAAGCACCAGAACATCGAGAATAATACTGCCGGTTTGAACTAAGCCCAAAGATTGCTGCACCCCTTCGACAGTATAGGTCAGAGGGAGTACATAGGCAAGATGCTTGAGTACTACTGGCATGGCTGAAATAGGATAGACGACGCCAGAGAGAAATATCATCAGGAAGCGCGGCAAATTGAGCAAAGTCTGAGCCTCGAATACTTCTTTCACTAAAACACATAATAAAGCACCTAGAGAAGAAAAGACTAAAAGAGAGAGGACAAGGATTACTACAAGATGCGCTAAGTTAATCTGGAGTCCCAGAATAGCTACCGAACCTAACGTTACTATTACCGTCATCATAGAGCCAAAATTACACCTCCAAGTATCTTCCCCAGAAGCACCGCAGGCAGGCTGATGGGCGCCAGAAGTAATCTCTCCAGAGAACCCAGCCGCAGTTCAAAATTTATCACCACTGCCTCTGCAGCAGTAGTGCTGAAAAGCACGGTCAGAGCAATAAGTCCGGGTACCAGCTCTACAAAGTCCTGAGGATTTCTCAAATAAAAAGCCAGTATCCACACGACGGGGAAGACAATGCCCCAGCTTATAGCAGGAGGCTTCAAGTAATAGGTTTTCATATCTTTAAGAGCAATGTAATAGATACCTCGCAGGTTGTCTTTCCACATTTCACCGCCCTCCCTTCTCCGTGAGCATCAGCTCCGAATTCATCCCGCTGATCTGGACAAAGGCATCCTCCAAGCTTGGTTTCGCCGGGAGAGCTAGCTCAGCTTTTGCCCTTTGCTTCAAGTTATCCGGAGTATCCAGTGCTACCATCCTGCCTTGAACCAAGATAGCAATACGGTCGCAAAGGAGGTCAGCCTCCTCCAGGTAATGAGTGGTCAGGAAGATGGTGACCCCCTGACGATTGAGCTCTCGAATCAGCGAGCGGAGCGAGCGGGCATTCACCACATCGAGTCCTACAGTAGGCTCGTCGAGAAATAGCAGCCGCGGTTTATGCATCAAGGCGGCCGCTATGGTCAACGCACGCTTCATACCTCGTGAAAGCGTACTAAAGCGGGCATCTTTCTTCTGCCACAGACCAAAGGTCTTAAGAAGTTCCTCTGCCCGCTTTAGCCCCTCACCACTGGCAACCCCATATAATCGAGCCATAAAGACCAAGTTTCCCAGTGTTGTAAGCTCATCATAAAGGTTGGACATCTCGGGCACAACACCAAATTCCTTCTTAGCTGAAGTAATACCAGTCCTAATATCGTGGCCAAGAACTTGAGCCGTGCCAGCACTAAGCTGGGAAAGCCCAGTAAGCATGCGAATGGTGGTAGTCTTTCCTGCTCCATTAGGTCCTAAGAAGCCAAATATTTCACCCTCTTTGACCTCAAAATCAATGCCATCTACAGCAGCAAGCCCATTATAAAATTTGGTCAGTCCTGAGACACTTATAACATTAGCACCATCGTTCTTCATTTCGATGGTCTGCCTCTAATGGTCACATATATTATCGCCTCTTGCCAACTCACCTTTTATGTAATCTAAAACAGCCTTCTCAGGTTCATCACCAAGCACGCCAACAACAACTTCAATTCGATGCTCACTAAAAAGAGCCTGGGCCCTGGAACCCATGCCACTAGCTATCACAACGGAAACACCTTCTTCGGCCAGCCATGCGGGAAGAAGCCCGGGTTGATGTCCTGGCGACTGTATAATTTGCTTGCTCACAACTGCCATGGCTTCCTCATCAACATCAAATAAGGCGAAATGGCTGCAATGGCCAAAGTGGGCAGCTACTTTGCCCTCTACCACAGGTACCGCATATCTCATTTGCTATCCCTCCTGCAACTGTCATCTAGGGAGCAAGGAGGCGTCTCGCAGCGTTCCGCCCTGCCACAACAGGTTGTGCCTGGCGCAGGAGTATCAGTCCTCAAAGCATACGAGGCAGAGAGAATCCTCTCTAACTTGCGACTGCCGCATAATGGGCATTGGAGATTCTGGCTATTAAGGCTGCGGAGAAATATCTCTGAAGTCCCTCCACATTCCTGGCATTTGTATTCATAAATAGGCATTCTTTCCCTCCTATTCGCCTAGTCTCGCTGGAATAATTTGCCACAGCTTTTTTATCTGCTGTGTTACTTCATTATCGGAGTATTCTACTACCGGCAAACCCTGAACTATTGCCTCCGTCATTACATTATCAAAAGGAATCCTTGCCGCTACCTCTATCCCCTCGTTTCCACAATAGCTTTCTATTTGATAGGTATTCTCTTCATTGAGGTCATATTTGTTTATGCAAACTAAAACAGGAACGCCGAAGTGACGGCAAACACCGATGACACGCTCAAGATCATGTATCCCCGACAGCGTGGGCTCGGTCACCAGCAATGCCAGACTTGCCCCCGATAGTGAGGAGATAACCGGACAGCCTATGCCCGGAGGCCCATCTGTGATGATATAGCCAAGGTTTTGTTTCTCAGCAATAAGCTTGGCATTTTGCCGCACCAGGGCCACCAACTTCCCTGAGTTTTCTTGGGCAATGCCCAACCTAGCATGGCACAGACAACCGTATTTTGTTTCTGAAATGAACCAATGCCCAGCCATGCTGTCCTCCATAGCAATGGCATCAACAGGACAGACCTGGCAACAGAAGCCACAACCCTCACAGGAGACGGGGTCGACTTCAAAATCCCTAATTGCCTCAAAGCGGCATAGTTCCTGACATAAGCCACATTCTGTGCACTTCCCTCTGTCGATAACGGCAACTTGCCCACTCCAGAATTCCTTTTCTTCCTTGACTACGGGTTTGAGAAGGAGATGAAGGTCAGCGGCATCTACATCGCAATCGGCTAATACCTTACTTTGGGCTAAGGCAGCAAAAGATGCCACTATGGATGTCTTCCCTGTTCCTCCCTTGCCGCTTAGAACCACGATTTCTTTCATTTATTCCTGAACTTCCGGCTTGCGCCGCACATAGACTCGGTATATCTTTTCACCGCTCTCCTCTAGACATTGGGTGCATTGCTCAAGCTCTTCAGGCTTAACTTCCTCCAGGCGAAGTTCAAAGCCAAGCTCTTCATACATATCTACAACCCGCTTGAGATGTTTCCCAACATCTATAGCCACTTCCTGCCAGTCCATCATTTTGCCAGCCACCCAGCAGCAACTATGCTTTTGATATCCTGAAAAAGTCTGAGAAACTCCTCACGCCACCGAGGCACCCCTTCTATCAAAGGAATTCCCTTGGAATAGAACATGGCGATGTTTCTATCTAAAGGGATTTTCAGCAGAATTGGTATCCCCTGTTGATGGCAATATCGCTCAACTTCCTCATCTCCTACTCCAACACGATTAATAACCACCCCACATGTAATGCCCAGTTTTCTCACTACTTCAACTGCCAGTGAAAGGTCATTGAGCCCAAAAGGGGTAGGCTCGGTCACCAGGATACAAAAATCGCTCCCTTTTACCGCCTCTACTACGGGGCAAGAAGTTCCCGGAGGAACATCAACAATGACTTCCTTTGTAGGGTCGATATACTTCTTCACCTCCCGGATTACGGGTGGGGCCATCGCTTCGCCAATGGCCAGCCTTCCTTGAATTAATTCTAAATTCCCTGAATCTCCTCTTTCCACTACCCCTAGCTCCCTTCCTTCTTCAGTAATAGCAGACTCAGGGCATAAATAGGAACACGCTCCACAGCCATGACACAGTTCAGGGAAGACGAGCACTTTTCCCTTAAGCACCGCAATAGCATTATAGGCGCAGACTCCAGCGCATCTACCACAATAGGTGCATTTTGTCTCGTCCACCTTGGGGATGGGAATATACACAGGTCGGCTTTGGTTCAGAGCTAGAGGCAGAAGAATATGAGCATTTGGCTCCTCCACATCACAGTCCAGAAGTTGGACTTTATAGTTACCACATAGCGAAATAGCCAAGCTAGTAGCCACCAGGGTCTTTCCCGTAC
>DAOUMB010000027.1:0-20065 GCA_034414335.1 Dehalococcoidia bacterium | reverse complement strand
CTTTCAAGCCATATATGTGCCCGCTGATGATTATACTGACCCGGGCATCGTAGCTACTTATGGCCATCTGGATGCCGTAGTTGCTCTGGATCGTTCCATAGTTGAATTAGGTATATACCCAGCTGTCGACCCTTTGACTTCGACATCTCGTATACTCGATCCTGCCATCGTTGGCGAGGAGCATTATCAAGTAGCCAGAGGAGTGCAGCAGACATTGCAGAGGTATAAGGAGCTACAGGATATAATAGCTATCTTGGGTATGGAGGAATTGAGCGAAGAGGATAAGCTTGCTGTGAATCGAGCCCGACGAATTCAAAGGTTCTGCTCCCAGCCATTTCATGTGGCTGAAGTCTTCACCGGCACCCCGGGCAAATACGTGCCCGTTCAGGAGACTGTGCGTGGCTTCAAAGAAATCCTGGAAGGAAAACACGATGACCTTCCTGAAGTTGCCTTTTATATGGTTGGAACTATTGATGAAGCGGTGGAGAAGGCAAAGCATATTGGAGGAGGATAGTGGCTACATTCAGGCTAGAGGTTGTTACTGCTGAGAGGATGGTTTTTGCTGATGATGTTAACGGGGTTATTGCCTGGGGAGTAGAGGGGCAGTTAGGTATTCTCCCCCATCATGCTCCTTTAATGACCATGCTGCAACCCGGTGACCTGGTCATAAAAAGAGATAATGAAGAGGAGTACTTAGCTCTGAGTGGCGGCTTTCTTGAGGTGCGCCCCGACAAAGTGATAATCCTGGCCGATGCCTGTGAGCGTGCTGAGGAGATTGATGTCGCTCGTGCTGAAGCTGCCAAGTGTCGTGCTGAAGAAACTTTGAGAGAACGACCACCCGAGGTAGACACCGCTGCTGCTGAGGCAGCTTTACGTCGCTCCCTGGCTAGGTTAAAGGTAGCGGAGAAGAGACGCCGCAGACCCAGGGGGATGGCATAATTACAATATTTCTGGTCTAACCCTAGTATCGTCTTTTGCCGTTTTTACTCGGAGTAGCAAAATTGTAGCTAATTCCAATGGCAATTTATTAACAGGATTCCTTAAATCCAGTAGATGGGGATTAGCCCTTAAGCCCTTCCTAAGGTTCTCCAGTGGCAAAGTAGCCGCAGGGACAATAAGCCAGTTCCAGGCTAGGTTGAAATGCTCCAGTAATACTAAATACGCTATTACAGAAGAATCAAGGTTTTCGATATTGATTGGAAAGCATAACAATAGCCAGCTGAGGGTAGTAAGCAACAGAGAACGCCATTTACAGCTGGAAGTAAAGATTTATTTGTACAGTACCTGAATGATGGTGGCGGTCATAATAATGGCTATGGGAGTATCTGGAATCTTGAGCCTAGAAGTATCTAGTGCATACTGGGATGATTGAGTAAGAAGACAGGTGTTGCTTTTAGCATTCATGCATTTCGCAGAGGTTTTGCCTGTAATCTGCACAGGAAAGGACTTTCCACTCTGGATAAGAGTACCTTGGAGGATGACAGGCTTCAGGATTTAAGTATCGTTCTTCGCTATGCCGGCAGCATCACCTTTGATGATTGCCTGGAGCACTACGGACAGGCTACTAGCTGAGATACACCTGGTCGGTGAAGTTTGAGGAGACTTGAGGGTTTATCGGAGTCTTGAGTCTCACTCTCCTAACCTAGTAATTTAGCAAGTAATCAAGCAAGGTCACCTTTTTAGAGCGTGTCTCTTGGCGTGTCTTTGTTACAGTCCTTTGTTTTGGAACATCCCTGTACTCAATTACGTCCCTGTACTTGGTTATATCCCTGTACTCAGTCACCTGTCTAGTTTTTACGACATCACGGTAATCAACGACGGTTTTGGTGGGGGCGGTGATCGAGTAGGTAAAAGAGCGTACATCTCCGCTAGAGTATACTTCAACCTTTTGTGTGTCACCTGCTGTAATATATGTTGAGGCCTTTTTTGTGCTCGTTCCTACCTCATGTATTAGGATGTGAAATGTCACGCGGAACGAGCCATTCTTTACATCGGTATTTCTGATACTTACCCATGTGTAGTAGCCACCACCGCACGGCGGCTCATAGATTCCTTCGTCAGTCACAACGTAGTCAATCGGGACAGATTTGTTATAAGGTTCCCTCTCGGTGTAGTTTTCTGTCCCTGTGTAAAGCTCCTGAACAGTATAGGGCTCCTGAACAGTATATTGTTCCTTGATGTAATACGTCTCTGTATCTTCATAAGACACATCGACTGCATAATGGACTGCTATTAGGGGTACGGCATAAACAACAATGGCAGCGACGGCGATGAATACCCCTAATCCTATAGCCAAATTTTTGAACATTGCCAGCTCCTATCTCAGCAAGTGCGATAGTCATCCTAACCGCAATGGTGCCAGTCGCACAGCAACTACCATGAAACAACGAGCCTGATGCCGTTTGTCTATCTTCCATCCCGGTGTCGCCACAGAAATTAGGGAGGCGACACTATGTTAATTATATCAAAGCCATCAACATGTTCAGTGAAGTTTGAGGAGACTTGAGGGTTTATCGCAAGGTTGAAATTTCGCAGGCAATCACTCCCAGACTGGGCTAATTTCTCAACGCTGTCTTGTGATTCACCATCGTTCATCTCTCATCCCCCGCAACCGCAGCCGCCGGAATCTCCACTAGGGACCGTATACATCTTAACCAGAGGACTAGTAGCTTCGGCGTGAGCGTAGTAGTCAATTACCTCCCATTCGTTGTGGTCAGTGCTATAGGGGCCTGGCTCCACTTCCAGAACGACGTCCAGATTCGAAACCCATTCTTCGTGACGGTAATATCCTGACCGTGGGTCGCCGTACGTCACCTCAAAGAATACCTTGCAGTAGGCTATTGCCACAGGGCGTGGATATGTCCCTGGGTCGTAGTCGAATTTGCATCCCTTGATTTCTACGCGACTCTGCTTCTGACTATAATCCCGATCATCTTTGCTATAAGGGCCGGGAAACTCATAAGCCGCTACTGTGGCCTTCACATCCGAGAGTGCATTGACGTCCCAGTAATACCTGTAGTAGCTTGACTCCCAGAAGTCTCTTGTGGCTACCACTGTTGGGTCTTCTGGCGGTAGGATATGCAACTGCACTGGAATGGTCAAGGGATTATTGTCTGCTTCTTGCACTACGATGGAAATCATAGCGCTATAATTCCCAGCGCTGATACCTGACGTGTCCACAAACACAACTGCTTTGCTTACTCCAGAATCAAAAGTACCCCAGGATGGACTAAGGTGTAACCATGGGGCGTCATCTTCTGCTTGCCACATAAGAGATTCAATCTCTGCTGAGCTGTATATCTCCAGGGGCTCGCCGCTTGTCTTCTCCCCCTCCCTTACAGAAAGGCTAATATTGTCTGGTTGTACTGAAATGTGAGTGGTTACAGCATGCTCAGTGGCACAAGCTACAACCGAGCTAGCTAATAGGAGAACTGCTCCTAATAGTAAGAGAGGGAGACGCCTGTCTCTAGTCATCCTCACTGACTCCGTTAAATTCCTAATGTCGCGTATTCATTATAGCCCCAGACAATCTCAAATGGAATACTATCGAAGGACGATAATATGAAAGTAGAAGCAACCCATCAAATATAGGACAGACTACCCATAGCATTAAAATCGGTATTAATGAGCAAAGGAAGATATGCCCTTATCTTCTGGCCAGGGAAGAGATGGGGGGGAAGCTCATAGGGAAGACGTGGATAGTCTTGAGCCTAGATTACAAAAGGAAAAGAGAGCCAAAGAGGAGGGGAAAGAAGATGAGACAGAGAATCACTAAAGCAGAGTTAGCCAGACAATTAGGAGTAAGCAGAGCTTATGTGACTATGCTTGCTAACGAGAAAAGAAAGCCAAGCGAGGAAATTGTTAACAAACTCAGGGAATTGGCTGTTGCCAGTGCTAATTACAGTATTTCCAGTCTGACTCTAGTGTCGTCTTTCGCCGCTTTTACTCGAAGTAGCGTTCGCATAGCTTGAGCTACACGTCCTTGCCTACCGATAACCCTACCCTTGTCGTCCGGGGCAACCTCCAATTTAATTAACAGACCTTCCTCACTGTCTTCCTCAGTGATGTTTACCTTCTCAGGTTCTGCCACAATGGATTTAACAATGTATTCCACCAAGTCTTTCATTTCGCCTCCTTAATGGTTAGTTTTGGCCTGAGGCCGGTTGCTGCTCAAATTTATCCATAATGCCTAGTTTGCCGAGCAAGCTACGCACCGTATCTGTAGGCTGAGCTCCACATCTAAGCCACTTTAAAGCTTCCTCTTCATTAATGTCAATAGTTGCGGGATCGGTCAAAGGATTGTAATGCCCGATAATCTTGATGAATTTGCCATCACGGGGAGAGCGACTCTCGGCTACCACCACTCGGTAGAATGGTCTGTTTCTCCTTCCCATACGGCGCAATCTGATTTTAACCATTTTGTAAGGTGATTATCTCTTAACTGCAGATGTTTGTCAATGGTGTGATTTGAGATGGCCTCTGCTCCAGGGGGCAGAGGCCTACAGTTCGGCGGCACCGAAATAAGAAGATTACATCGTAGGCTGGCAGCTTATGCGACGATTTTGGGGGAGAATACATATACAGTTGTTGTTTTGAATTTCCTCCTTAGCAAGGCTAGTTGTGGTTTATATATCCTAATCCTTCTTTGCTCGCATGTAACGGACATATTGAGCGTTTTTGATATGACTTTCTCTTCTACTTTTCCTTCACATACTATGGCTGCCTCAGCTTGATTTGCACCTAGCTCTATAAGCATGGGCAATGGCAATACTGCTTGCTCGTCAATATCTATCATGCTGGCAATATACTCAAGCTCACTCTTCTTAAACAGATGGGTGCTGCCATCGTTACATACCACGTGAGGATATTTCTCGCTCAATAAATTGGATAGCCGTTTTTGGCTCTGTGGTAAGCCAGCATTCACTACCCTGAGCTCGCCTCTCAGGCATTCCTGAAGCATCTTTCCATAGGGAGATTGTTTTGCCTCGTCTTGTAATGGCTTAGGCATTTGTCTATTCTCGAGCAACCAGCACTTTCACACGTTTCAGCCGTGCTTTCTCTTCTCTATCTCTTTCCTCAAACTTCATATTTAAGTAATTTATCGTCGCCTGTAATCCTGGGATTACTATATATTCTAAAGCATTAGTTATCCTTTTTGTCCTATTTATTTCCATTGCTAGTAATTCAAAATTTCTCTGAAGTTCAGCCAATTCCACAATAGCTCTAAGACAATCTTCAGATATTTGTGCTGCACGATCCAGCCACGAAGATGTATCAATGAGATTATAGCCTCTCATTGACTTCCTGTTGTCCATTAGCTCAAAAGACGGAATTCGCACACCTGCTATGTTTCTTGAGCCAGCGGTGACCTTTAAATCGGCCTCAGTGGCTATTAGTTCCTTTTCCAGGGCAATATACCCGTGATACCCAGCGGCGATTGATAGTGCTTTATAAAGTCTGGCGAATTCATCAAGTAGTCTTCTTTTGGCTTCCACTGTGTCCCTCGCCGTCTGTAGGAATTCCATGGTTAGTATAGAAAGCCTGTCCTTTACTATCTTCTGTACTCTTTCGGCCAAAGAAAGCCTGCGTTTTAGTTTTACCAGCTCAATTTTTGTAGGTCTGACTTTAATTAATTCCGGCATTTCCCTTGCACTTGATTTTACTTCTGGTACTTGGGAAGGTACTTTTTGATGAACTCCTCTTTAATTAGTTTCAAGTCTTCTTCAGGCAGTGCTGAAAATAGCTCCCAAGCTATATCCAAGGTGTCTTCTACCATTCTTTTCTCCCACTCGCCTTGAGATATGAATTTCCTCTCGAACTCGTCTGCGTTGGTCAAATATATTTTATCCCTTTCACCTAAGGCCTCAGCACCTATGATGGTAGATATCTCCCTGAGATAACATCCTTCAGAATAAGCAGCATAGGATTGCATGAAAACGTTGTTGTGATCCTCCCTGGTCTTGGCCGGCCCAATCCCTTCTTTCATCATTCGCGAAAGGGACAAAAATACATCTATTGGCGGGTATACCCCTTTTCTTTCCAGATTTCGGGAAAGGACAATCTGACCCTCAGTTATGTAGCCAGTAAGATCGGGTACGGGATGTGTTATATCGTCGTCAGGCATGGTCAAAATGGGCATTATGGTCACTGAGCCTTCTTTTTCGGAAATCCTGCCTGCTCTCTCATACATTGTGGCAAGGTCAGTGTACATATACCCGGGATATCCTCTCCTTGAGGGTATCTCTTCACGCATAGAAGAGAGTTCGCGGAGAGCTTCGCAATAACTAGTCATGTCGGTAAGTATGACCAGTACATGCATATTCTGTTTCCATGCCAGATATTCAGCTGCGGTTAAAGCTAACCTTGGTGTTGATATTCGCTCGATAACGGGGTCTGATGCAGTGTTGATGAATGCCACAGTTCTCTCCAATGCACCTGTCCTCTCGAAATTCTTCATGAAAAAGGAGGCGTCATCGTAACTGATGCCGATAGCAGCAAAGACTAGGGCGAACCTTTCCTCCTTGCCCTTCACGGCTGCTTGCCTGATTATTTGAGCTACAATTCGGTTGTGCGGCAGGCCCGAGCCGCTGAATATGGGCAACTTTTGTCCTCTAACTAATGCGTTCAAACCATCTATCGCCGAGATTCCGGTTTCAATAAATTCTGCCGGAGGCTGGCGGAGTGCTGGGTTTATGGGCTCACCGTTAATATCCAGGTAATCTTCAGGGATCACCGACGGGCCTCCATCTATAGGTTCTCCCATCCCATTAAAGATCCTTCCTAGGATGTCAATGGATACTGGCAGCTTTAGAGTCTCTCCTTTACATCTTATCTTGCTCCCGATGAGGTCCACTTCGCTGACGCCACCAAATACCTGGACTATGGTTGCCTCGTCACTGATGTCTATTGCCTGACCACTTTTTACCTCACCACTCCCAAGTTGAACATCAACCATCTCATTGAATTTTATACCAGGAATGCTTTCAGCAACGAGTAAAGCTCCCTTAGCCCTGCTAATTGCTCTTCCTTCTTTAACGTAGAGTGAAGAAAAATTCATAAGAGCCCTCCTTTCTGACCCACAATATTCCCCGAATTTTCAGGGAATCCGTTTACCAGTTACCAAGCTTTGTTCCATCTCAGACCACAATTCCTTAGCCCTCTGTTCAAAGGCCTCATTGGGTATATCCTTCATCCTGGATATTCTGTACACCATGGGCGATGAGCGGATGCTCTCAATGCCTGTTCCCGAATTTAACATTTCCTGGGCTAGTTCATAAAACTTGATTATAGTCTTAAGCATGAGCCCGGCTTTTGCTGGCACACAGTAAGTGTCAACTTCATGATAGGCGCTTTGCTGGAGAAAGTCCTCGCGTATCATCCTGGCGATAAGAAGCAATAGTTTGTCTCCTTCGGGCAAAGCCTCGGGACCTACTAGTCTCACAATTTCTTCCAGTTCGGCCTCTTGCTGCAATACTTTCAAAGCACTAGCTCTGGTATTCTCCCACCCGGGATCGTGCTGATTCCACCAATCTTTAACTGCGTCTACGTAAAGGCTATAGCTAGTGAGCCAGCTTATGGCTGGGAAATGTCTCTTGTTTGCCAGCGAAACGTCTAAGGCATACAAGGCATCTATTATTCTAAGTGTGTTTTGGGTTACCGGTTCGCTGAAGTCGGCTCCGGGGGGGCTAACGGCACCGGCTACTGTTACTGATCCCTTTCTTTCAGGATTGCCCAAGCATTCAACCATTCCCGCTCTTTCATAAAAAGAGGAAAGGTGAGAGCCCAGATATGAAGGAAAGCCTTCCTCCCCTGGCATTTCTTCAAGTCTTCCACTCATCTCCCTCATGGCTTCCGCCCATCTCGAAGTTGAATCAGCGACCAGTAAAATGTCATAACCCATGTCTCGGAAGTACTCGGCCATAGTAATGCCAACAAAGATACTTGCTTCCCTAGCCACAACAGGCATATTCGAGGTGTTGGCTATAAAGATTTCTTTCTCTTGTAGCAATCTTCCTGTGCTAGGGTCTTTGAGTTCTCTGAAGCTGGTGAGCACGTCAGACATCTCGTTACCCCTTTCGCCACAGCCAACGTAGATGTTCAGATGTGTCTGGGCCCATCTGGCCAGTTGCTGCAAGGCAACGGTTTTTCCAGTACCAAAGCCCCCGGGTATCGCAGCTTTGCCCCCAAGCGCTAAGGGAAACATGTAATCCAGAATTCGCATGCCAGTAGTGAGTAAGCCCGAAGGATCTGACCTCTGCTTATAGGGTCTGGGCTTTCTTACGGGCCATTTTTGCATCAGCGTGAGTTCTTTTACTTCCCCATCATGTTCTACCCAAGCTATAGGCTCTTCTACAGTATAGTCGCCTTTGCGTACATCTTTTATTATACCTTTGAGTCCTATCGGCACCATTATTCTATGTTCTATCAGGTTGGTCTCGGGAACTATGCCTATTATATCCCCTTCGCCGACGGTATCCCCCACCTTGACTTCAGGTGCGAACTGCCATTTCTTGTCGCGGGGAAGTGCCGCGGCTTTGATTCCCCGTTTTATAAATGGGCCGATATTTTCACCCAAGGCAGTTAAAGATTTTTGCAGCCCGTCGTAAATAGAGCCCACAAGTCCAGGGCCTAGCTCTGCACTTAAGATTCTTCCCGTTCCTGTCACCACCTCGCCTGCTTTCAATCCCAAGGTATCTTCGTGTGCTTGAATTATTGCCCTATTCCCTTCCAGTCCTACTATCTCACCGACAAGCCCTTCTTCGCCTATCTCAACAACTTCGTAAACCTGGGAACCTTTCATGTCATCGGCTATAACTAGAGGACCTGAAACTCTCCATATTTTGCCCATATATCTAACCTCCTACTCTTGCCATAATCTCAAATTTCTACGTCAAACCCTACAGATTCTCTGATAAACACCCTGTAATATTCTCTGACATCCGGGTACTTTGTGCCAAACTTTGATGGAACTTCGACGATTACAGGAGACAGTGTCTTTTTTTTCCTAACCCGGGTTACCAGGTCCTCAACGTATTGTGCATAGCCTTCCAACATAATTACTATGCCAACATCAGGATCGGCTATCAACTCAGTTAGAGCTTGCCTCACATTTTCATGGGCATTACTATCACCCTTTATCACGTAATACTTGCTGGTACCAGCCAATCTCAGTGCGTTGACTAGCTCTTCATCTCCTATGACAGCGATATCTAGGTGTTGGATAGACATCATGTTACAGCGTCAAATAATTCTCTATTTCCTGAATGGGAACACCATCGGCTATTGCTTTCAGGACTAGCCTCAGGTTTCGTATTTCAACCTCCTTGAGGATTAAATACCAGGCCATCACGAGTGGGGATAGCACCCTCGGTGACAACATTTCCCTGAGTATCCTGAACTTGTGCTTGTCGATAATTTCCGCTACAACTGTGATGCTTCTGGTCTTATCATAGCTGGTGGATACTTCATTTGCTATATCCTGATATTCGCTACCCTCCAGTCTGGCAGGTATGTCGGCCATTTTAAGGGATAGTAATTCTTTGATGGCTTTGTCTGTGATTCTATATCCGCCAGCAATAGTACATTCGGCAGCATCAAGTCCTGTGCCTTCGATTATAGCTCTCGAAGCAATTTGCAGGTTTGCCAAGTCTATGACTAGACCGAAGGCTTGAGATAGTACAAAGCCATCTTTTATGCGCCTTGCCGTATTTAGCATATTTTTGTAGTACTCACTATCTAACTTGGCTTCGGCAAGGAGCTTCGACTTTGCGCCTTTATCCGTTTTATATTGTTCCAGGGGAGGTACATAATTTCCCAGTTTGCACTCGATGAGTAGCTGGATGATGTCATCTACACTCTCAGCGTTGAAGAGTTCATCTAGCAATGCATTATTGTGGATAATCCCTACCGGTATCATAGTAGCTTTTCTGCCACCCGAAATACCTTGTAGAGCAGCTTTAATATTTGAGACATCGTACTTCAATACATATGCTCTCGATACCTTCAGTATATCTTTGGGCAGGAACTTAAATGATTCCACATATCTGATGCGCTGGGCGAGATAGCCCCACAGGAATTTGTCTAAATCATCAAAAGTCTTGATGGGCAATTCCTCCAGATAGCCTCCTATATCGGTATCTCTAATGATTGCCAACGCATCCTGGAGATTAGATGCTGTCGCCATTCTATCTATATGTTTGGAGGTGACAGTTTTAGGTTCCTCGCCTTTCAGACAAGCGGATATAAATGCATATTTTGGACTAAGCAAGACATTCCTTTACGGCGCTTCAAAGAGTTCCTTATTTATCTCCGGCAATAACTTTGGTAGCAGCATCTCGAGTCTGGTCTCGTAAGTGTTATCTATTCTGAGCTTCCCTTCAGCATCCTCAGCTATGACCCCTCCCAGGCAATTGGATTCCTTGACCTCCAATACCTTGCCAGCCAATTCTTTATCCGCCTCAAGAAATTTTCTTACAGCGCTTACATCTTTTGGAGAAACGTAGATTCTGGCTTTATCTACGCTGAGTCCCTCCATAGCTTCCCTAGTCAAGTTTAGAAAGTAGCTTTCATCGCTTGAAATTCGGGACAATTCCTTCCGTACCCCGTCAATTATTTTGGCAATTGTGTCAGCCTTCGCGCTCGATAGCTGCTGTCGTGCTTTGATAGAGGCCTGAGCCAGAATTCTAGCAGCCTCCTCCTCCGCCTCTCCTAGCATTCTGCCTTTCTCTTCCTCGAATCTAACTTCCCGCTGCTTCTTGGCTTTCTCTATCTCCTCTTGTGCTTTCTCCTCAGCCTCTCTTATTATATTCTGAGCATCCAGCTTCACCTTGGCAACAACAGCTTCACTTATTTTCTCCATTTTAGATGCCATTAGAAAAGTCCTAACATGCTTAATGCCATTATGGCAAACACCAGTCCCAACACACCTATTAGCTCGACAAACACAGCTAACATCATGGCGTTAGTCAATATCTGACCCTTTGTCTTGGGTAAGAGTGAGATACCTGAAGCGCACACAGAGCCCTGGTATGCCCCCGAGAACCCTTCAGCCAGGGCGGTAATGACACCGATGCCCAGTACTGCCAAACCCATGCCACCACCATCGGGCATGGTAGCGAGTTTGGGGATTACTGTTGTTATAATCAGTATCAGGGTTATAAGGCCATAAAAGGTCTGGGTCATTGGTAGTGATGCCAGGACGATGACATTTCTGAGTTGTCCTGGTTCCTCGGATAGCGTAGCTGCCCCGGCCGAGCCAGCGATACCGATGCCTATTGAAGACCCTGCCAAGCCACCGGCTAATGCTATCGCACCTCCGATGACTGCTAGAGATTCGGGGCTGATTAGCATCTTACACCTCCGTTAATCAAATATTTTTTAGCTGCGTTCACACTTTGACAAATACAGGTTGAGCTTTCAATCGAAACGGGCTGTATGGCCTGCCGCCTCCCTCATAGAACTTGAACAAGAACTCCACAAAACATAGCCTAAGGGAGTGTACAAAACATGTTATGCCGCTAAGAGCTAGGTTAAGCAGATGACCAACAAGCAAGACTATTATAAATATTAGGGTGCCAGCGATGAGATGGACTATTCCAGCGGGGATCATGCCGGATAATAACTCTGCCATCAGGTTAAAACAATATGCCAGGTAATATGTGGCCAGCCCCACACCTGCTAGCCTGGCATATGACATAACGTCGCCCAGTATGCCGGTCACATCAAATAGCCAGAAGATACCGCCAAGGAAAGTACCCCTCTCCATAAAGGAGGAGACGACTATTAATACTATGCCCAGGATCGCGATATATAACAGAATAGAATATAGTTGTTGAGTTAATAGTGGAATACCTATGCGAAGTATGACATGCATAATCCAGGGTATTGCACCGATCTGAAGCATAAATAGGCCAGCCTTGTTAGGCACTACCGCTCTCTGCCCCTCCTTTATTCCTTTAATAAGTGCGAGCACATGGGCTATGTTTACGTGAATCAGGCCTATTATTAATGAGGCGGCTATGAATAACATGGGGTCTGATAATATTTCTTGAATTGCTTTGGCGAGTGCTAAGCTCTCGATTCCAAAGAACTGGTAAAAGTTGCCTAAATAGCTTCCCGTAAGAACACCAATAACCAGACCAATTCCGCCACTAATATAAAGTATCCTTTGAAATAGCTTCACCCCTTCAGATTGAGGGTCATCAACGAAAAGTCGTAGGCCACGGTTTGCAAATAGCATGATGAGAGCAGCGTATACTACATCCCCCAGCATGAGGCCAAAGAAAAAGGCAAAGGAATATGCTATTACCGGAGTAGGGTCCCATTCCTTATACTTTGGGGTACCAAACAAGTTCACAATGACTTCGAACGGCTTAAGCGCGGTTATATTCCTCATCTTGGTGGGCGGCTCCTCTGCTTGCCCTGGCTTCTTCGTGTCAACAAACACATAGCCTATGTTCTCCCTGAGCCCAGAAATTGTAGCTTCAACTTTACTCTCTGGAATCCACCCCTCGATTAAAGTTACATACTTGGCCTCACAGGCTTTTGCTAAAACTGCTAATCTTTCAGTTTCTGCTGATAATGCCTCCCTGAAAAGGACGAGCTTTTCTAAATTCTCCCTGGTTTTACTTTCGATCTCGGCGTGAAGCTTTGCCAGTTCCTCTTCAAGGCTATTAATTCCACCATTGGCTACTTCAAGAAATTCTCTTACTGTCAAATCTTTTTCTGGTATGTGCAGAATCTTGCCCCCACCATCCCTAGCTATAGACTCTATAGTTTCCAGTTCTTCCACTCTGGCAATGGTATACAAGACAGTCTCGTTTTCTACTGTGCCCACAATGTTCTCAAGTATGTAGTCCCTAAGTTTAGGGTATAGAGTTTCAAATACGTCGTTTGGAAACACAAAGACCCGAGAAAAAAGGTAACTTCCAGAGAAATTTAGATCTCCCAATCTGACATCAGCCTGCTGCTCAAGAGAGCTAAGATACTTACTTAGTTCTGTTAGCTCCTTAACCTCTTCATTGAGTTTGGCAGCCCTTTGATGCATGTTGTTGAGCTTGGTACATGCTAACCTCACTTCGCTGTCAACTTCGTCAAAAGGCCTGGTATATATAACCTCCACATCCTCTCTCAGCGATACTCGTTCTCCTTTTGGCATGTAGGCTAATATATCGTGAATGCAAGTCAATAATTCATTAATTTCTCTTCGTTCTTTTTCAATGGCTTCTTTGTCTACAGGCTTTAGCTCTTCGCTTTCCTCAACATGAAGCACACCAGTAGTGTGCAAAGTTTTGAGGGTCTTGGTGGAGTAATCTTTGGTAGTCACTACCCTGACTTTAGCCATAGGGTCAGCTGTATTGACGATTAGAGGTATCATGTTAACTTCTGCCCGTGACAATATTCACCACGAGCTTCGTAATCTCTTTTGCTTTCTTATCAGCATTGATGCTGATTTCCGCAGCTTTCTTCTCAGAATCCTTGATTTTTTTATTGGCTTCTGCTCTAGCGTTATCTACAACCTTATCACACTCAGGTTTTACCTCATCCAGGGGGAGCTGAGAGGAAAGTATTTTCTTAGCCTCTTCCTTAGCTTCAAGGAGAATTTCGTTGGCTCTGGTCCTCGCCTCTTCGAGTATCTTTTCAGCTTCGGCCTCGATGGCTTCTACACTATTAGTGATTTCTTCAGGCATAACACATCTTCTCAGTAGTTCTCTGGACCGGTACTAGGCAAACCTTGCAAATAGGCTATCTCTGCAATCGGGCGGATAAACATTTCAGCACCTAATGACTGATTACGTCTGTGATTATAGCAAAGTGGTTCATTCTTTGCCAAACTTGTTCCGGTGGGAAAATTCACATTAATCATATATCAATGGCTTCGAAGTTTGCCAGCAGAGCGGAATGCTTTATAATTCAAGATATGAGGGTGCATAAATTACATGAGTGGGAGGTGAGCGTTGCCAGAGCAAGGCAAATACAATTGAGCCTGGCGAAAAAGTTGGTGATTCAAAACGAAGATATAAACCCACGACTTGTTGCTGGTATTGACATATCTTCTCCCAATGCTCAGGGTGTGGCTCGAGGAGCAGTGGTAGTTCTCCGTTATCCTGAGCTCAGTATAGTTGAGATAGAGGTAGCTGAGGATGAGATTAAATTTCCCTATATTCCTGGCCTATTATCTTTTCGAGAGTCTCCCTTAATCCTGGCCACCTGTGAAAAACTATATAACACTCCTGACCTTATGCTGGTTGATGGTCAAGGGATTGCACATCCCCGGAGGTTTGGGCTCGCCTCACATTTGGGGCTTTTTCTCGATTTACCTACCATAGGCTGTGCTAAATCTATTCTTTGTGGCAGGCATCAACCTTTAGGAGAAGAAGCTGGCTCTCATGCTGAACTGCTTGATAATGGAGAGATTATTGGAGCAGCTTTAAGGACCAAGTCCGGAGTGAGGCCAATATATGTTTCCGTGGGCCATAAAATTAACCTGACATCGGCTTTACAATGGGTGACAAAGTGCTGTCGTGGCTATCGAATTCCTGAGCCAACCCGCTTGGCTCACCTTGCTGCCGCGGGCAGTCTAGCCTTTGAGCCAGACTATCAGCGGAGGTTATTTGATTAGCAGTCTTTCTTCCTCTCGCCAGGGAAGGATTCTACTGTTAACTAAGTATAAGGAGGACAAATGCAAGAGGAGAAGGAAAATCTAGAAGCCTTGCTTCGCCGAATCTCAGACATAATGGTGCATCTTTGACATCCCTAGCAAGGAAAAGGAAATTGCCAGGCTAGAGGCGGAGTCAGCCCAGCCTGATTTTTGGAATGACCCGGCTAAAGCACAGACTATTATGCGCCAGCTTGCGGAAAAGAAGAATTTAGTTAATACTTGGCGTGAACTAGAGAAAAAAGCCGTCGATCTTAGGGACATGACTGTTTTAGCCATTGGGGAGGATGATTACTCTCTTAAGGAAGAGATACAACTGGAGCTACGAAAGCTAAGCTCTCAATTTGAACGGCTAGAAAGTCAACAGCTCTTTGTTGGTGATTACGACCCACGAAATGCTATGCTTGCTCTTCATGCTGGTGCCGGGGGCACGGAGTCCCAGGATTGGGCAAACATGTTGCTCCGGATGTACTTGAGGTGGGCAGAGCGGCATGATTATGAGGCTGAGATCTTAGATATCTCCCCTGGAGAAGAGGCTGGTATCAAAAGTGCTATCGTGGAGATTAAGGGGAATTATGTCTATGGCTATCTTAAAGGCGAACACGGAGTGCACAGGTTGGTGCGGCTTTCCCCCTTTGATGCTGACCATGCGCGCCACACATCTTTTGTACTTGTGGAAGTGCTCCCTGAGGCTGAAGAGACGGAGGATATCAAGATAGGCCCGGAAGATTTGAGGATAGATACTTTTAGGTCCAGTGGTCCTGGAGGACAGCACATGCAGAAGACAAGCAGTGCTGTGAGAGTAACTCACTTGCCCACAGGACTGGTGGCTACTTGCCAAGGTCAGAGGTCTCAGCACCAAAATAAGGAAGCTGCTTTGAAGATTCTTTATTCTCGCCTCCTTGAGCTCGAGCGTACAAAGAAGGGGGAAGAGAGGGCCAAGCTCAAGGGCGAGCGTATTGAAGCGGGTTGGGGGAATCAAATTCGAAGTTACGTTCTTCATCCCTACAAAATGGTGAAGGACCACCGCACCGATTACGAAGTTCATGATGCTGAAGCTGTATTGGATGGTGAATTAGATGGATTTATCACTGCCTACCTTAGGTCTAGAGTAGGGAAATGATTAGATGCATCGCCTTAATAACCCCGGTGGGTCTCTTGTTTTTGAGCCCTTCCATCGTCGTAGCCGAGAACGATATTGCGGTCGTAAATAGTAATGTTGGGATAAATTTTCCCAGTCAAGCTGTGTTCACTCTGGAGGCTGAAAGCTACGCTGATATTGTTGATGTTCGTCTTTATTACCAGGTGGATAAGATGAACTACGCTGGAGTTGTCAGTGAGGGTTGGGCTGATTTTACTCCAGCAACCAGAATAGAGGCTAATTGGGCGTGGGATATGAGGAAAGCAAGCTTGTCTCCTGGTGCTGAAGTCACGTATTGGTGGATGATTGAGGACGCCGCCGGGAACGGATTTGAGACTTCCCACGAGGTGATGCATTTTGATGATGAGCGCTATCATTGGCAGAGTTTGGCCAGTAGCGAGTTCTTTGAAAAATCGAAGATTTTTCGGGGCGAAGGTGCTGAGCTTACCGTGTTCTGGTATGAGGGTGACGAGCCCTTCGCTCAAGCATTGATGAATGCTTGTGAGGGAGGACTTGCCAGATTGACTGAGGATATTGGCACCTATCCTGGAAGGCCCATCAAGATATATGTTTATGACTCGGTTGAGGACCTGCAAGGAGCTATGATTTTTCCCCAGGAATGGACTGGCGGTGTCGCCTTTACTGAATTTAGCATAATCGCTATTGCTATTCCACCGAGCAATCTTGATTGGGGCAAGAGAGCCTTGGTTCATGAGTTAACGCATCTTGTTGTTCATCAGGCAACTTTTAGCGCATATGCTGAGCTTTCTGCCTGGCTTGATGAAGGCTTGGCTATGTATAACGAGGGCGAGCTTGACCCTTCTTTCAGCCCTTATCTTCAAAGGGCTATTTTTGAGGGTAAGCTTATTTCCGTACGCAGCCTGTGCAGTCCCTTTTCCGCCAAGCCTGAAAAAGCTTATCTTTCCTATGCTCAGAGCTACAGCCTTGTGGAGGACCTTCTGGATAATTATGGACAGGGCAAAATGCTCAATTTGCTGACTCTTTTAAAGCAGGGTAATACCTATGATGGAGCTCTGGCTGAAGTCTATGGTTTTGATATAGGCGGGCCTGATGCTGGGTGGCGAGAAACGTTGTCAAATTCGGTAGCTCGAGCTCCGAGGGTATGGCTACATCCTGCCTTAATTGCTGTATTGGCGGCATTAGCTACGGCTCTGGTTTTGGCCGGCGCTCTGGCTCTGGAGGGATGGACTTGGCGGAGGCTGCCTGGGAAGCCAACCAAAGAGGATAAGCAATGAAGGACTCCTTCACTGTTCGTGATTTGCCCCTTAGCGAGCGTCCCAGGGAGAGGCTACTTAAGCTGGGCAGCGAAGCGCTTTCTGCCCAGGAAATTTTAGCCTTAATCCTAGGTCGGGGAATCAAAGGTGAATCTGTCATGGTGATTAGCCAGAAGCTATTGAGCCGATTCGGAAATCTCAAAGGTATTGCTAATGCCTCTGTAGAGGAGTTGAGCGAGACAAAAGGGGTTGGTTTGGCTAAGGCAGCTCAAATCAAAGCTGCCCTTGAATTGAGTAAGAGGTTGGAAGGTGATGCTGGTGAGAGACAAAAGCCGATGGTCAAGTCCCCGGAGGATGTGGTTAATGTTGTCAAGAGCCAATTGAAAGGCAAGAAGAAGGAACATTTTCTGGTTCTTTGCTTAGATACTAGAAATAGGGTGATAAATTGCAGGCCAGTTTCTATAGGCAGTCTGGATACCAGCATTGTCCATCCCCGTGAGGTATTCAAGGAAGCGGTCTCTTCCTCCGCTGCTTCGGTAATCTTTGTGCACAATCATCCTTCGGGTGACCCGGAGCCATCAAAAGAGGATATTGAGTTAACTAAGCGATTGGTCCGAGCGGGGGAAATCATAGGCATTGATGTCCTTGACCACATCGTCGTCTGCGATAGAAGTTACTTAAGCATGAAAGCTAAAAATTTGTTATAAATGAAAGTCGTCGGCGAAACTAAGGAAGCAGTTTTTTTAAGGAGGTTGAAACGCTTTTCAGCCTTGGTGGAGTTGGAGGGAAAAGAGGAAATTGCCTATTTACCCAATACGGGTAGGATTTGGCAACTTTTTTCGCCCGGTCAAAAGGTATTCCTGGCAAAAAGGGACAATCATCTGAGAAAAATAAAATGGGATTTGTATCTTTTTCCCTTGGCCAAAAGCTTGGTTTGGGCTGACCCTAGGGCGGCCAATTCCTTGGTTTTTGAGGCTTTAAGAAAGGGATTTTTCCTTCAATTTCGGGGATTCCGTTCAATACACAAGGAAGCCACCTTCAAAGGCAACAGGTTTGATTTTGTCCTGATAAATAATGACCGAAGATACCTTCTGGAGGCGAAATCGGTGACATTGGTCAGGGAAGGCAGAGCTCTCTTCCCCGATGCTCCTACCCAGCGGGGAACAAAGCAACTTGAAGGTCTGCTAAAGGCCAGAGAGGATGGTTACAGGGCGGGGATTATTTTTATCATTCAACGTGAAGATGCCTGTGTCTTTTCACCCAACGAGGAAATTGACGCCAGGTTCAGCAGTACTCTTTGCCGAGCTGTTGAGGCGGGAGTCAATGTCTATGCTTATAGCACTAAAGTTAGAGCCGATGAGATAAATTTGGGAGAGGAAGTAAGAGTCTCTCCAGGTTGCCTCGCCCAGAAACAAATCTAAAACCTTTGGTTTTTGGTTCCTGGGACTTTGGATTCGATGAGGACGCAATTTACCTGCGCCTTAATTTATTATACTATGGTAAATGAGTACCGTGGAAGTTAGTGGAAGGAGCGAGGTCTTCTTTTTCCCGTATGATGAGGGCAGGACTTTTGTCAGTGGGCTGAAGCTTCTTTTCTCTAAGGTAGCAAGCGTTGTCTCTAGGGGTGACTCTGTGGCGGTTAAGGTCCACATGGGGGAATACGGCGGTAGCTATTATCTTCGCCCGCCCTTAGTACGCCGAGTGTGTGATTTGATTAAAGAAGCTGGAGGCGAACCATTTGTCACCGATACCACTGCTCTTTACCCCGCGAGGAGATTCACTGCCAGCCAATACGTGGCTACCGCGGCTTTTAATGGCTTTACTAGGGAATCGTTGGAAGCACCTGTCGTTATCGCTGATGGGGAGCAAGG
Organism: Dehalococcoidia bacterium; assembly: GCA_034414335.1. Classification (GTDB taxonomy): domain Bacteria; phylum Chloroflexota; class Dehalococcoidia; order GIF9; family AB-539-J10; genus RBG-13-51-36. The sequence goes on along the minus strand of DAOUMB010000027.1, from coordinate 1,162 downwards.
CTATGATGGTGAGTGGGTGGATATCCTCAAGCGGGTTTCTGATTGCCCTTTGGATAAGATAAAGATAGCCAAGAAGATTTTCAATGCTGATTCTATGGTAGTTCTTTCTCACCTAAAGGGACATGAGCTATCTGGCTTTGGCGGCGCTATCAAGAATGTAGCTATGGGCTGCGTCACTAAAGAGTCGAAGGCTGCTCAACATAGTGTAAATCGAGCCCTAATCGACTCTTCTAGATGCACAGGTTGTGGACAGTGCATTGAGACTTGTGCCCCCAAAGCTTTGTCTTTGGTTCAGGAGAAAATAGTGCGTGATGAAGACAAGTGCATGAATTGCAACAATTGTTTTTACCTTTGCCCGGAAGAGGTTTTTTACTTACCTCCCCATGCTAAGGCGAGCTTTCAGGTTAATCTGGCTCACGCTGCAGCTGGGGTGCTAAGTCGATTTCGGGCTAATGTGGCCTTTATTAATTTCATCCAGGATGTAACGCCATTGTGTGACTGCGCTACGCCATCAGGGTTACCAGTGGTCCCGGATATTGGCATCCTTGCCTCCACAGATGTTGTAGCTATTGACAAGGCGTCTTTGGACTTGATCGCTCAAGCCAAGCCCATAGGGAAATTTGCTGATGTAAGCTCTACTGATGTACTGGGGGAAATAAATGGTGCGGATAGCCTGGTTCAAATAAGAACTGCTCAAGAGCTTGACTTGGGCAACATAGCGTATCACCTATATGGGGTTAAGTAGCATGGAAGATATCGAGCTCGCGCGCTCCCTCTTGGGGGAAAAGAGATTGAATCTCGTCATAGTGAAAGGAAGACAAGTTATCTTCGGTTCCAAGGAGAGTGGGGTGGCCCCCTTTTTCCGAGCTGTTCAGAATATGACGAGCAATTTACATAATGCTGCAATCGCTGATCGGATAGTAGGCTTAGCTGTAGCTATGCTTTGCCTTCATGTTCGAATAGCCTCGGTATATGCTGATATAGTGAGCCAGGGAGCACTTGATATGCTCGAGAAGCAAGGAGTGCCCATTAGTAGTAAGAGCGTAGTTCCTCATATCTTTGACTATGATGGCACTGATTTATGTCCTTTTGAAAAACTGGCGCAAAGTTGCAGGGAGCCATCTCAGTTGGTTGCAGCGTTACAGTCTCTTTTTGCCGGAGG
>DAOUMB010000026.1:0-22451 GCA_034414335.1 Dehalococcoidia bacterium | reverse complement strand
CATAACAGGCCGTCAATTTGATTGGGCAGCCTTAGCCTGAACGACATAGTGTGGCTAAGAAGCTACGAAGGGATGAGTAGGTTTTACCTGATAAGATTTGACAAAGTCAGCGTTTTCAGGGATGAGTATTTGTGCAATCGGAAACATTGTCTCCAGCATGTCAGTTTAGTCAGGTCTTACCCGTATTGATTCGAGGAGGCATCAAATACAAGGCTACCAGACAAGAGTTGTGCATCTATTGGCCCTTACTCGGAAACGGATTGCCCGGTATATTAACAGGTTTCCCCGAGGAGTTTGTGGACTGGATTCGCCGTACCCCTTTCCCGACCCAGATGGTGAGCCGATCTCAAAGTACGCTGTCTACCAGTATATTAAATAACTGCCTTTTAATCATTCTTCGTTGTTGTTACAATCCCCTTGAATCTAAATCAAGGGGGTATAAATGTTTAGACCGTTTGATGAACTCATTGCATCTCTTGCAGGTTTGGCTCTTGCTATAGTTGGTATTTACGGGATAGTGCAAATAGGAATTATAGAAAGGATTGCAGGTGAAGGTATGGCTAATGAGACTATTTATCCTTTTTTAGGGAATATAATTCAGTGGGTAGCTGTTATAGCTATTGTTGTTATTGTCTATGTCGGAATTAAATTGATAGTAAACTACATTCGCAATCGTAAGCGCAATCGTAATGAAGAGGTTGCAACATTGAGTACTTTATCTACACAGATTCAGAATATGCATACAGATTTATTGACTGTGCTGAAAGGATTGCGTGAAGATTTACAGCAGAATGATAAAACAACTAAGGATGATTAGAACCAATAACTGGCAAACCTTGACAGATGTTAGGAGCAGTGCTATAAGACAAACACAAACAGATTCTATAGAAGCGGGAGGTGTAATGTCATGACGGAAATTGAGAAGGAATACACTACATTCTCGGGGATCCCTATAAAGGAGCTTTATACACCGGAGGATGTGGAAGATATTGACTTTGAAAGGGATATCGGGGCTCCGGGAGAACCTCCTTTTACCCGGGGAGTTTACCGCACGATGTATCGTGGGCAATATCCTACCATAAGGCGGTTTAGCGGGGTTGAGACCCCCGAGGACACCAATAAGCTTTTCCGCCATGAGTTAGAGTTGGGCTCGACCGGCCTTGCCATTGCCCCTGATGTTCCTACCTCGACGGGGCTTGATTCTGACAACCCCTTATGTCGAGGTGATGTGGGATTCTGTGGGCCCCCTGTAGATTCTATCCAGGATATGGAGATTATATTCGATGGTATCACCCTAGATAAGGTAACAACATGGATCTTATCTGTTCCGCTCACGGCCATGTATTTTGCTATGGCTGAAAAGAGGGGGTATGATTTGAAGCAGATAGGGGGCACATGCCCGGCCATGGGCTTTGCCATACCGAAGTGTCTTGACCTCCCCTGGAATGTGTCAATCGAGGGTGACAAGAGGGTAAGTCTAGATTTCGCCGAGTGGACCTCGGAGCATGTTCCCAAGTGGCACAATACGAGTATTAGTGTCTACTCGATTAAGGACAATTGGATGACTTCTATCCAGGAGCTGGGCATAATGCTGGGTGGCGCGATAACGGCCGCTGATGCCTGGAAAGAGAGGGGAAAGATGCCCCTGGAAGCTTTCTTTAGACGTATATCCTTTGAAACGGCCTGTGGCAATGACTTTTTTGAGGAGATTTGCAAACTGAGAGCCGCCCGCCGTATGTGGGCTAAAATTTGCGGAGATAGGTATGGCATCACTGACCCAAAACTTATGCAGTGCCGGATGCGTGTTCAAAATCATGGTTCGATCTGCGTTCCGGAGGAGCCATTGAATAACTTGCTTCGTTGTGGCTTCGGGATGCTTGGTGCAGTTCTGGGTGGAGCGCAAGCGCTACATCCCACCGCGTATGATGAGGCACTTAGCATACCTACTGACATGGGCCATCTGCTCTCTATCAGAACACTACAGATAATTTACGAAGAGGCCGGAGTTACATCCACTGTGGATCCTCTGGCTGGCTCCTACTTTGTGGAGTGGCTCACCAATGAAATTGAACGGCGCACCTGGGATTACATGAAGAAGATCGAGGATATGGGAGGAATGATAAAAGCCATCCAATCGGGATTTTTCATTAATGAATATAGGCAGGCCAATTATGACGCGGTTCGCAAAGTAGAAACCGGCGAGAGGGTAGTGGTTGGGGTGAACAAGTATAGACTGAAGCCGGAAGAGGTGCCTTATACTGTGCCTGTTTACAGGTTTGAACCCACATGCGCCGAGAGGCAGATTGAGAGAGTCAAGAAGCTCAGGAAGGAGCGGGATAATGCCAAAGTTGCCGAGGCCCTCCAGGAAATGGAAAAGGTTTGCCACGGTAATGAGAATATTATGCCCTCGCTTATGAAAGCGGTCAAGGTGTATGCTACCCTGCAAGAAGTATGTGATGTATGGCGCAAGGTATATGGGCTAGATGCCTATGCCAGGATGAGTGTTTAGGAGAAGAAGATGGCGAAAGAGAAACAGGTCAAGGTTCTAATGGCCAAGGCGGGTGTGGATGGGCATTGGCGGGGGACATCCGCAGATTCGTTCAGTTTTCCAGCAATCCCGACTGAGGTAAGGATTTAGTCTTCTTTGCAAAAGGGGATCTAGCCCTCCTGTGCTAAGTGGCGAGACTAAAAGCCAAGGCAAAAGTTCTTTGTTCTGTCCACTGAGCCCCACCACGTTTCTCAATAGATAGAACTTCCCAATCCGAGGAGATTTCTTCTTCTCCAGGCATCGGGATGCTGTAATGGATAGCTACCTGCCCCGGTTCAAAGTCAATCCTCTTAATGAATGACCTCAAGGAAGTCTTTTGGTCTAAGAAAGTCCCCTTCAACAGTAGAGCTTTGAGGTCTTTCACATAATCCAACACCTGCCGAGTGTTCAACTCCCTGGGCTCCGTGTATTCCAGTTCAGCCAGAGCATCTTCCCTTGTCTTCTGGAGCTCTCTCTGTTCTACCCGCAGTTCTTTGATCCTAGGAGCAGCATCCTCATCACTTATGCTCCCCTTCTCAAAAGCCCGATAGTACTTCAGTAGGCTCTGGTTTACAGATCCAAAAAGCACATCTCTCTATTGATCGCATGGTCAATGACTTCGGCCAGGCCCTGAGGTGTAGCAGAAGGCAGCAGTTCACCCCGTGTGGTATGTTGCTCCGCGTGAGCCGCGTTATGGCAGAATTAATCCAAATCCGGCCTGTGCAAACTCACAAGGCCAAGGGTATGGAAAAGACAATACGTCTAGGTCCTGCAACACGGCCATTGTTGAAGAGAATAAGGCGTTCAAAGCGTATTGCTCATAGAACCTTCTCTTTGGAGGGAACTCTACATGAGGCTGTTCAATAGAACTCTCGCTTGACTTCGTATAGCGCTGCCGGAGTGCTCATATGGGGCTAGATTGACAGGGACTCCTTGGAATTTGGCGTCAACTCATATGCTCTATTAGACAGGATAGTTAGATATGACATTAGTTGTTGGAGTTCCTCCTCCGAAATGGCAGAAAATATTTGGGCAATGATTTTCATCTCCATCAGAGAATCAAGAGTTTCCTCACCTTTTTCTGTTAGCGTTACTCTAACCAAGTTCTTCCTTGCAAAATCCTTGGTCTTTTCAATGAGCCCTTTCCTCTTCATCCTTTCCAACAAAACAGATACCGAGGGGCGCTCTCGATTCAGCCAACGCGATATCTCAGCAGGTGTGGCTGGGTTATGAATACCTTCGATTATCATTAGAACCGCAGCTTGCCTGGGCGAAACACCCAACGGTTCCATCGCTTTCTTCAGTGTTTCGTGCAATCTGTGCCTCGTTTGTACCAGCACTGCCCATGCCTGCCAGTACGGATCTGGGAAAAGGAACTCGCGCATCCTTTTCTCTCCGTCAGTACCCATGCTCCGCTAATTGTACCATAGCTCGGTAGTTGGTGGAAAATCTCACCTGGGCAGAGCAATGCGGCTAACTTTGGGCTGTCGAGGTTTCGTTCTAGCTATTATCAGGTCGGCATCTGTACACTCCTTTAGATGACACCAGCATCAGCCGACATACTTCGACGGGTTTCAGTCGAATCCAGTCGTATACGGGTCCCCCATACGTGTTTTGCGCCCCATCTGGTATTTCTGCCAGGTCAGTGCCTGATCTCTCTCAAAACAATCACGCCAGACTTAAAAGATATCCGGGGTTGTGGACAAACAGAGGCTATTAAGAACTAGCGATCAGGCCTCGCTATTTTATGCCATTTCGAAAGCCATAGGGTATTATTATGTGAGGATACATTTTCCACACTATCTTTGTCTGCACAACTTATCGTACATACCACTTCTGCGGTTGTAGATGCCCTTGACAGCCCACTCTCAAATGGTATACAATATCATAGCGTTAGATATCTATCATTATTTCATTAATAGGTGAAGGGGACTTGGGAAAGCGGAGGAAGTAAGGGATTATGGCGGACGGTTGAAGCTTGGTCTAAAATTCGTTGATTTATCAAAGGGGACTCCCTCGATAGGCTATTTCTTCAAGCAAGTAGAATCTACATTATTCAAGGCGCAGTGTGGGCTGGCCTTATGAGGAAGCATTTGGGGACAAGAGAGTTGAAGAATTATCGTTTGAGATTCGGGAAACGCAATACTTGCAGGCGATACATTGGAATTGCGAGGCGCTCAATACCACGAGCAATGATATTGAGGCATTGTTCAAGTGCCAGCAGTGCGATCATGGGCTTGCTATACTCTATCCCGGGACTCAATTCGAACCCAAGAATAAAAACCACGGCGTGTGTACCGTTCCCTGTTGCACTCTCTCGTCTACTGTGAGCTACATGCAGACGTGGAGTTGGGATAAAAAAGACGATGTGGATTGACTTGGATTCGTACATCTTTCTCAGATATGAGTATGCTCAAGTATTTCATCGAGAATGTAGATGAGGGCTTTGAAGCTGTCGCCTTGAAGAAGCAAAGGCGACGAGGGTGTAGAATGAGGAACAGAAATTTATTTCTGTCGAACTAAGGCTCACAATGGATAATGATTTGAAGTGATAAAGGAGGGTAGAAGAATGAAAGATGTGGTGGTAAAAGGGAAGAGAGTCTGGCTTATTCTGGCAATAGGATTGATAATGGTGCCCTTGTTTACTGCCTGTGCTCCTGCGTCACCCGTAGAAAAGGGAAAGGTGGTGAGATTTGGATATATGTCCCCCTTTACTGGTCCCGGTGCTACGGAAGCAATTGCCCTATCCGCTGTGCTGGATTATGTTAGATATTTTAATGAGGAGCAACGCATCCCTGAGGTGACCATTGCAGTCACGTGGGTAGATGTTTGAATCCAGTTAGACAGATTTGCCAGCGCCTACAGTAGGTTGAAAGACCAGGGTATATTCGTCATGGAATCCAATCAGACTCAGGGTATAGAGGCGTATCACTCGAGATTTGAACGGGATCAAATACCTCTGTATACAGGAAATCCGTGTAAGGAATATGTCTACCCGTCTGGTTGGTACTATTTCCGTTCCCCAACTTGGTGCGAGCAAGCTGCTGCTAATTTCGAGTATATTATGGAAAATTGGCAGGAGGACAGGCCCCCAAAGTTGGCTCTTATGCTTGTAGATACTGGGTTGGGGAAACAACCAATACCAGAAGCCGCAGAGTATGCGGAGAGCCTGGGCATAGAAATGTTACCTACCGAATTTCTCCCCTCTACCTATATGGTCCTTGATGCTACTGCCCCGTTATTGAGGATAAGTCAGGCTGGGGCAGATTTCGCTTACATTACGGGCATCCAACCGACAGCGGGGCCCATCTTAAGAGATGCTGAAAGACTCGGGCTTTTGGACCAGATACAGTTTATGGGTATGGAATCTACCGGTGGAAGCCCCCTGATCGAGTTAGCAGGTGCTGCTAGCGAGGGTTACCTTTATGGAAGGACGATTCCCACCTTTGGCGAGATAGAGCTTCCAGGCGTAAAGTTGATGCTGGATAAACAGATGGAATATCATGGGACGCAGGCAAAGGAGGATGAATACATAACTGGTTGGGTAGCAGCATCTATAATATGCGAAGCTATAAGGAAGGCTGTAGAGAATGTAGGTTATGAAAACCTCGATGGTCCTGCCGTAAAAGAGGGCTTTGAGAGCATCAAGGGCTTCGACGTCTATGGACTTGCGAACATTACCTATACTCCGGAGGACCACAGGGGCTCTGATAAGGTAGCAATGTACGAAGTAAGAGGCGGTGAGGTAGTTTGCGTAACAGATTGGCGCGATGCTCCGATGCTTGTGCCCGAGGGGTCATAAACCTGGATTTCCCATATCAAATTGAGACATATGCGTGCTGCCGGGGCAAAACAGCATCAAAAACTGGACAAGGAGTTATGATACATGGTCGATAGAATCTTGCATACAAGGCTTTGCGACCTCTTAAACATTAAGTACCCCATTGTCCTGGCTGGCATGGGCACCATTGCTCGTGCCGAACTCGTAGCAGCGGTTTCCGAGGCAGGGGGCCTCGGAGTCATCGGCGCTATTGGACTGACGCTGGACGAGCTGGACGCTGAGATCAGGAGAACCAAACAGTTAACTAGTAAGCCCTTCGGTGTGGACACTGTAGTGGTGGCTGGCGCTCCGGAATCAGCAACTATAATGGACTTAATGTCCTACATACCGAAGGAAGCGGTGGAATACGTTGACAACCTGGCAAAGCGGATTGGGTTGACCGGATGGGAAGGCGTCAAGGCTGCTGCCAACAAAGACCAGCAGGGTTGGACAGCCGAGTTATTTCAAAGCCACATCGAACTTGTGTACGAGCATAGAGTTCCGGTTTTTGCTGCCGGGCTTGGCAGCCCGGCCTTTATGGTTCCCGAAGCTCATAAGCGGGGCATTAAGGTGATCGGCGTCGTTGCAAACGTGAGACAGGCTCGCCGCGAAGCGGAGGCGGGGGTGGATATCATCGTGGCTCAGGGCAGCGAGGGTGGTGGCCATACCGGGATGGTGGGCACAATGCCGCTCGTACCACAGGTGGTTGATGCTGTGGCTCCAACCCCTGTATTGGCTGCCGGTGGAATAGGGGATGGGAGGGGGCTTGCAGCAGTCCTGGCACTTGGTGCCTCTGGGGTTTGGACTGGCACCGCTTTTCTTCCAACTATTGAGGCCAACATCAACGAGGTATGGAAGCAGCAAATTCTGTCCGCAACAGAAGAGGATACGCGTGTCACGAAGATGTTCACTGGAAAGACAACACGCTTTCTCAAGAGTAAGCTGATAGAGCAATGGGAGACTGAACAAGGGCCGATTCTTCCCTTCCCTCTGCAGCTTGTGCTAGTGCAGGACTTTTTCAATGCCGTGGCCGACAGTAGTATGCCGGAATACCTGAGTTCAGCGGGCGGTCAAATCTGTGGCTTGCTAAAGGAACTGAAAACGGCCAAGCAAGTTGTGGAAGATATGGTCAATCAGGCAGTCTACACCCTCAATGAGGGTATTCCAAACAGAGTCAATATAGGTAGTGCCGTTTGAAAAGGAGGTGATGAGATATGGCAAGCACAGAGCTACCACCAGCCGTCAGAAGCCTGATCGGCGTGGAGTCCGACCCAGTGGAGGGGCCAGACGAGGTCTGCAAGCCCATGATACGCCACTGGTGCGAGATGGTTGAGGATGCCAATCCCTTATACACGGATGACGAGTACGCCAAGGACAGTGACTTTGGGAAGGTGATCAGTCCCTCCGTAATGGCAAGGATATGGACTATGCTTCCATGGTGGTCTCCTCAACCATATCAAGAGGACCTGTCCAACCCTCTGACAAAGGTGATACAACTGCTGGAGAGCCCCAGCCAAATCCAGCTACAAATAGAGGAGGAGTACTTCCTGCCTATTCGCCTCGGCGATCGGTTAAGCTGCACTTACACAGTCGCGAATGTGACACCGTCTAAGAAGACCCAGCTGGGGATGGGCCACTTCGTGACCTATCTTTTGAGGTATCGCAACCAGCGAGGCGAGGTAGTAGGCACACTTACGGCAACCCTTCTCTTATTGTGTCGCGAGCAATAGAAGAAATGTTCTTAAACAGGCAATCAGCTCTATACAATACACATGGAGGAGATGACCATGACCAAGTATAACATCGTTTACTGGGATGATGTGCACGAAAAGCAGGAGCTACCAGCACTATCCTTACCCATAACAATGAGGCGCTGCATCATGGCTGTCTCCGGCACCCGTGATCTGTATCCAATCCATTACGATAGGGATTTTGCCAAGCAGGCCAACGCAAGAGATATATTCGTCAACACCATGTTCATGCAGGCTCTCCTGAGCCGATTCATGACGGATTGGACCGGCCCCACGGGGATGGTCAGGAAACTGGGAATCAGAATGCAGGAGATGAACTGCCCCGGCGATACCATTACCGTAACCGGAACGATCACCAACAAGTATAACAAGGAGGGGATGCATTTAATTGACCTGGATATCATGTGCCACAATGAAAGGGGGCCAACCACTATCGCCTGGGCGACTATGTCGCTTCCCTGCAGATGAAGTCGCCAGTTATGGAATCCAGGACAAAACCAAGACAACAGAGAATGATAGGGAAGGACTTAAAATAAGGCTATTCTGGCCCACGGGCTTGAATAAGAACAAATTAAAGGAGGTAAACAAATGGGAGTACCAATGAACCCGATACCTGATCTGGATAGGAGTGGGGCAACAACGTATCGAATGCCTGTGTCAAGCGCCCTGTGCCCACCCCTCAGACCGCGGAAGCTGAAGGAGGAATTGAAAGACTACAGCGGGCCGCTCCAGCCACAATTGAGTATCATGGATTTCACCAAGGATGCCCTGGTAAAACTCTACAAGGCAGTCTCCGTCTTCGTCATTGGGACGCACGACGGGCACTGGTGTGACGAGGTCACTCAGAAATGGGGAGACAAGGTAGCCTGGGACCTTGAGGACAGGCTCTGGGAAGCCAACGCCAAGTATAATGCCCTCTACACCGAGAACGCCTTGGACTTTGGCCTGAGTACACCAGTGGAAAAATGCATGAAGGGGCTGCAGATGCTTCCTGCGCTGGGCGCAATATATACCATCGAGGTGGAGCTTCTAACTCCCAATATAGGGTTTCTCACCAACTGGAACTGTAACTCCATCCCGTACTTCGTCAAACGCGGTGAGGAGTTCAGGATGTGGGATGTATGCTGGAGGATGGAACAGCCACTCTTCCAGCTATGGGCCCAATCCTTTGACCCCGGGATAAGATGCATGCCCTTGAATCTCATACCAAAGTTGAGTAAAGACCAGCCCGATTGCAGATGGGTCTACTGGCTGGGCGAGATAAAGCACGGGGACCCCCAAAATTACGTGACGCGCAGAAATAAGGAGGCGGAGGAGATGGGACCTCCAGTGGACCTGCCGGACTACCGCGGCCCACTGCGAAAAAAGCTTAGCGCCGAGAACTTCTGCAAGGAGAGGGTGGCAAAGCTTCTGCTCCAGTCCTCCCGCGTGTATAGGATACTGGATGCCCAATGGCACAGAATAGTCGCTGAGAAGTATAGCGATGAGGAAGCCTGGGAGATGCAGGAAAAGGTATGGAAAGACGCCATGAACAACAATCCCAAGAACGTCCTCAAGGCCTTGAATATCCAGGGCAGTCCCCTGGAGCAGTGTCTCAAGGTACTCCAGACCAACCCTGCATTCGGCGTACTCTACAACAGCACCTACGAGCTCAAGAGCCCTAATGTCGGGGTAGTTACCACTTACTCTGACCCCACGCGAGAATGGTTCGGCAAGTATAGAGGCGACATTAACCTCCAGCACCTGGACGGCGAATTTGAGCGGAGACTCTTCGAGAAATACGCCCAGAAATTTGATCCCAATATAAAGGTCAAGACGCTGATGGTGCCTACCTTCGGTCGCTCAGCGGATGGCAGGATGCCGGAGGCCGGTGCGCCAGTTTCGTTGGAGGAACGTGTACATAAGGTCAGGACGGAGGACAAACCCATCTGTCAGTGGGAGTTCAGCATAAAGTAGATCCCAGAAACGAAAGGTAAATAGTCACCAGTGAGAGGAGGTAAAAGGTGAGCATCGCTGTGCATGAAGCAAGCTGCATTGGCTGTGGTATGTGTGTGCTCATCTGCCCTGAAGAAGCCCTGGAGGTCGCCTCTATCTTCGTGGTGGAGATAGACCAAGATAGGTGTACGGGTTGTCTAATTTGCCTGAATATGTGCCCGAACGATGCATTGGAGGAGAGATGAGGATGACAAATATGAAGTGCGATGTCGTTGTGATAGGCTCAGGCATCGGTGGGATGTGCGCCGCAGCCAAGTTGGCCAACGCTGGCTACCATATAGTGGTTATGGAAAAGGCCCCCATCTTGGGCGGGCGGTACATCTCCTTGTATCACAAGGGCTTTATGGTGCAGCCAGCCGCTGGAGTCATAGCCTGTGGATATAACTCGCCGGTCTGGCACACACTACAGGAGGTCGGAGCACCGAAGTTCGAATACAAGGCCCTGGGATCGGTCAGCTTCCAATTCGGAGGGAAGCGGTATGATACCTCATCAACCGAGAAGGGCACGATGGCTCGAATGCTTAACGCGCTGAGCAGGGATAAGGACGAAGCGGATAGAGTGATGGGGGCGCTGAGGAAAGCCATCAGGTGGCAGGAGCCATCAGACTTCATCTCCTTCAAGGAATGGCTATCGCAGTACACTGATAACGAGATGATACACTGTTTCTTCCAGGCCTCCAGCACAGGCTGGTGCGGGATCAACACCCACGAGTTTCCCGCCGGGGAGTTCATCAGGTGCACAAAGGTCTTGGCCGCCAGCAATGAGTATATTGTCCCTAAAGGCGGCATGCAGGATGTCGTGAATGTCCTGGAGGCCGCAATCAAGCGCGACCACGGAGAGCTCTTCACTGATGCCAGGGTTACCAGAATAATAGCCGAGGAAGGGGTCACTTATGGGGTTATCGGGATAAAGAAAGGCGCTGAAATAAGGGTTGAGGCCAAGGCTGTCATCAGCAACGTCGGCCCCACAAAGACAATTCAGCTAGCCGGCGAGGAGAACTTCGACAAGGGCTACCTTAAAGAGGTGAGAGAACAAGTTAGGCCGGGGGCGGCAATGGAGTGGGATTTCTGTAGTGATAAGCCACTGCTGGATGAGGGAGTCTACTGGCTCTATACCCTGGATACCAGGAGGGTGGAATGCTGGGGCAGCATGGCGCCCCTATGGCCTCACTGGGTCCCGTCAGACAAATACATGACATCCGTCTATCTGGTCCCTGAGAATACCTTGATGTATGACCCCAAAAAGGAGCACGAGATATTGCTCCAGGACACCAAAGACCTTTTCCCGAATTTCAAGGAGGCTGGAGCAGAGCTTGTGGCAATGCGAAACTACTGTGGGGAATGGCCCATGACTCGATCCTGGCAGGGCTACCAGATGGGGCCAAAAACATCGATTGAGAACCTGTATATGGCTGGAGATGCCTCAAACCCGTCAGGTCACATCGCTGGTGACGGTGCCGCTCAGAGCGGCCGCATAGCGGCTGAGCTGGTACAGGCCCGGATGAAGTCATGGTGATTTGAAGAGAACCAGAGATTGTTAGCGCTGCGGCACAGCTTATGGCAAGAATTGGCGGACATTTCGGGTTCTGCATAGATTACCCTCAGTTGCCCATGCTGCGAAGCCAGTCAAAACTTGCGAGAGCCAGATCATCACGCCGCTAAGGCTTAGACTTTCTTGCGGTTAAGCTGGCAGACCAAGCGAATTGGTGAACTATTCTTTGAACTTTACAGAAGTGGCGAATCTCAATCTCTCCAAGAACAGCGAAATGCTGCTCGGCCTTGTCTCAGACACCCACCTTTTGAGAGGGAGCGGGCTTCCGCCTGAAATAGACAGCATCTTCAGGGGTGTTGACCTCATACTACACGCCGGTGACATATATGAGCCCTCGGTGCTTGATAGGTTAGAGCAGATAGCTCCGGTGCTCGACGTTATTGGAGATGAGGACTTCTTCGCACAGCCTGATAGCCGGATAAGGGAGGAGTATTTTCTCCATGTCGGTGGTTTAACCCTGTGGTTAGTACATCAACTGCCGCTCGACTGCCTCCGGCTCCTTGCAGTTGGGTCAGAGTCTGAGATGCTGAAGCAAGTCGGTCACCGATGTGAGATAGTACCCGATATCATTGTGTTCGGTGACACACACAGGCACCTGGTCAAGAGCATCGGTGATATCCTTTTTGTTAATCCTGGCAGTCCAACGCTGCCCGACCATATGCCTGGTGCCGGGACAGTGGCTCTTCTCTCCATCGGCGCAGGCCGAAGTGAGGTACGTTTTATTCAACTCACATCGGGAGCACGCTAGAGGCGAGGAAAGTATCGATATAGTCATCTTAAATAAAACAGATGCAAAAGGAGGTTAGCAATGAAGGCACTCGTGATAGGCGGGACAGGTACTACTGGCCCATACATAATAAATGGGCTTCTTAGGAGACGCTATCATGTGACCACGCTTAGCCGCGGTGTCCATAAGGCTGATCTGCCTGCTGAGATAGACCATATATACGGTGACCCTCACTTTATGGAAGCCTTGATGGAAGCTCTCAAGGGAAGGAGTTTTGACCTGGTGGTGTCTACCTATGGAAGGCTGAGATATATAGCCGAGGCTATCAAGGGTCATACCCCTCGACTCATCTCGGTAGGAGGGTATGCCATATATAGGGGGTGGTTCAGGGTTACCGACCCCGAGGCGCTGGTCCATTCGGAAGAATCGGTAGTGCCGGTCCCAGAGGAGGGCTTCCTGGAGGAAGCTGGTGCTGACCGCTTTGTCGACCGCATGCTGGAGAGCGAGCAAGTGGTGATGCGGGCCCACCAAGAGGGCTATTATAATGCCACCCATTTCCGCTATTGCCAGGTCTCTGGCCCACGACATCTCGCCCCTGGAGAGTGGTGCTTCATACGGCGAATACTGGATGGCAGAAGGCAGGTCGTTCTCCCCGGCGGTGGGCAGATTCTGGTGTCACGGGTATATGCGGAAAACGCAGCCCATGCTATACTCCTGGCCATCGATAACCCTGATGCCTCGGCGGGGCAGATCTACAATATCAGAGACGAAGTGGTGCTCACGAACCGCCAGTGGGTAAGGCTTATTGCTCAGACGATGGGCCATGATTTCGAGTTCGTGGATCTGCCTCTAGGCATTGTACGGCTCGGGCCCCGCTATGTTCCGGTTCCGCTACTGCGCCCAGACCATCGGGTGATGGATATCGCCAAAATCCAGCAGCAGCTGGGATACCACGATGTGGTTTCCGCCCAGCGGGGGTTGGAGTTGACGACCAGGTGGTACATGGAAAACCCACTCGAGCGCGGTGGAGAGATAGAGCGCAATCTGGGGGACCCCTTTGACTACACCGCTGAAGATCGCCTTATCCAGAGGTCCGGCGAATTCTGGGGCGAGATTATGCAGATGCCCGAGAGCAAGCACGGCTTCAGACATCCTTACCCGCATCCCAAGAGTCTCGGAGACCTCAGGTAACCACGCCTGAGAATAAGAACCGGTGACTTACCTTGATGGGATTTGAGCTTGCCTCTCAGGATGACATCCTGAACCATAGGATCTGGGACGACTAAATATCACTCGGCTCCCGTTTCCCCCATTGCCTTTTTACTCTGGAGGTACAAGCATGGGTGCCTCTCGCCACTCGGTTACAGGAACTACATCCCCGTCCTGTATCACATACATTCTTACCATCGCAGAGCCTCTATGGTCCTCTGGAGTATAGCTAATTGGCCTGCCAATCTCGTAGGGATCAAAATCCTTGATATCCAACATGGCTTCTCTTACGGCACGACCATCCAGGTTTTCGTAACCCACATTATCTATCGCTATGCTTATGGCTTTAATCATCACGGTCATAACCATTAGCGCCCCAGCAGTATCACCCTGTGGGTTCTCAAAGAGGTCACGGCAAATTGGTACTTCCTCGTACCAAGGGGTGCACCTTGGAGAGAAATAACCGTCAACAGCGGATCCCAGGGCAAGCATGGTCTTTGACTGGCCATTCTCGTGGCCACCGAATCGTATCGTGCTCGTAAGCCTTAGCTTCACAGCATCCCTCATCACCCCCGGCGCGTAGGAATCAGTGCCGCCTGGCATATAAACAAAATCCGCTCCTTCTTCACTTATCCTCAGCAAATTGGGAGTGTAATCTAGGCCCATATAAGGAGCGGATTCAAATGGCAGCATTTCTATGCCTTTGCTCCGGGCATACGCTGGCCCCATCACGTCTGCTGCATGCCCAGACGGCGCATCTGGTCCCATCAAGACTACTCTGGGGGGACGTTCCTCATGCCAATTTTCCATAATCCAGTCACACAAAACGGCAAATTTCTCCGATTCAGTGGGCCAAACGCTGAAAATCGAGCTCGGAGGATACATCATTGCTTCGTCATAATTCATACATATACCAGCCACCCCGTCCCTTTCCAGCAGCGGCTTCAGTGCTGTGCCTTCGACACCCGTAGGTCCGTAGAAGATTACTGCATCGTTGCGCATCCTCTCGTAGGTGCTGATTGCCCTATCTGCCGTAAATCCATCATCTCCCCATATTATCTCGAGAGTCACCCCAGGTGGGAGAGTCACTCCAGGCATGCCTTTTTCTTCGAAGTATTTAAGGTAAGCGAATGAATTCTTTAATGCCACCTGCACAACGTTAGCGGGAGCCCCGGTAAGAGGCAGTATGAACCCCATCTTCACCACCTTTTCTTGTTGCGCAGATGGGCTAGGGGCACAAGCAGTGACCAAAAGCACGGCTGTCAACACTACAGCCAGAATAGCCACCAGCCATTTTTGCCCTGCAATCCTATTCATTCTACACCTCCATCGCTGTATAGTAGTTCAGTTTCTCCAAACTCCAATGGCCTAATTTGGGAAATCAGTGAATCTTAGATCAGGCTTCAGCAGTCTACCATAATACCCGGTTTCCCCCACTTTTCTAATTCCCTTTATGGACTAACGAAATGATGGTAGATATCTAATATCAGATGTTACAACATTATCGAGTGGTTTGTCAAGCAATTTTGGTGGCTGAGCGCATAGAAAACACCGGGCTACAGATTTTAGCAAGTTCCTTTTCAATAATCATGAGTAGCGATAAGCTGCCTGCCTTAGTGACTCTATGACGCTCCAATAATATCCTTAGCTACTATGTGTGTTTCTTCTTGGGATAGACGATATGGCCTGATCGTGAATATTGGTTCATTGGATGCTCTGCCGTTGGACAATCTTAGCAGCACCTCTTTGTTCTCGGGAAGCAAGGGCTTGTGCTTGGTGCGCCTCTTGCTTTATACTCGACGATTCTTTTCGTCCAAATCCGTGATTCAGTCATCACTCATCACTGTAAACTGGCTCCCGCTTCTCAACAAAGGTTGCTTTGATAGCCTCCATGGCATCGTCCGTGAAAGCGCACAGAATCTGTGTCCGGTTTTCCAACATCGTTGCATCCAGGAGACTACCCGCATCAGTGTTGGCATTGAGTACTTCTTTCGTCATTCTGAGGGCGAAGGGCGAGATACGCAAAATCTCCTGTGCCAATTCCTCCGCAGCATCGTCTAGTTGGTCATCGGGCACAACCTGAGAGACTAGGCCAATACGTTCCGCGGTGGCAGCATCGATGAAGCGTGCGGTTAACATGTAGAATGCAGCCCTGGACCGGCCAACGAGGCGCGGCAGGAAATAGGACATGCCTAAATCACCTGCCGAAAAACCGATGCGAACAGTGCCAACATTAAACTGTGCAGTATCGCTTGCCAGACGTATGTCGCCGGCCATAGCAATGCCAAACCCAGCACCCATGGCATGGCCCCGCACAGCACAGATAATAGGCTGAGGGGCCTGGCGCATTCTGATCACAATGTCGGAGATCTTTCGCTGAATCATGAAGCTGCGGGGGCGAAAACGGGCAGGAACCTCTGTGTCCGATCCCATGCCACCTTCAAGACCAGGAGTAGACTTCAGATCCAAGCCACTGCAGAAGTCTGGGCCTGCCCCGCGGAGTACTACAACCCTCACATCAAGATTGTCCTCCAGCGAGCCAAAAAAATCGCGCAACTCCAGAAACATATCCCACGACAAGGCATTGCGCTGCTCCGGCCGGTTCATTGTAAGCCAGCCAACGTGATTCCGCATGTCAAACTGAAGCGTTTTGTAGTTCATAAGGTCCTCCGTAATAGTTTAGTTTTCCCAAGATCTTAGTCCATACTACTCACACCCTCGCTAGGGTGTCAAGAGCCTGTGCTGGCTAGCCACATAGGTAACACCCGGACTACGAATCTTACCAATTTCCTTTTCAATATACTCAAATCGACCTTTATTCTAAAGTCCCCTTTCTCGGGCAACTACTTCAAGGTGAAATTCAGTATCACCAAAGGAAACTTTCCATGCACTGGCTCGTCTGGTGTATAGCCCTAAGCCATAATCTGCTGTGTATCCTATGCCACCATGCGTCTGATGCGCTTCTAGGCAAACTCTCTGATACGCCTCATTAATCCAAGCCTTAGCTATAGATGCTTCCCTGGAGCAAGGGAGGCCCTCACTTATTCGATATGCTGCCTGATAGGTAAGATGTTTGGATACATCAACATCTATCATTTGGTCAGCAGTTCTGTGCGCGGTAGCCTGAAAAGCACCAATAGGCTGGGAGAATTGTATTCGCCTTTTGGCGTACTCTGCTGTCATCTCCAAAACTCTCTGTGCTCCTCCGAGCATCAAGGCACACTGAGCTACCGAAATCTCAGCGATCAGCTTTTCAGCAATTCCCCACCCCTTGTTAAGCTGGCCGATAATGTTTTTCACGGGGGCTATCACGTCACCAAAAATGACCTCACACTGCTTGTCATCAGCCATTGTATCCAACATATTGACTACGATCCCGGGGCTACTTGCCCTGACCGCAAAGATGGTGACCCCCTCTTGTGGTATTGGTCCGTCGCTGGTTCTGGTTACACAAAGTATGTGGTCAGCGACATGAGCATTAGGAACGAAGAGTTTAGTCCCATTGATAAGAAACTCTTCGTTATTTCGAACGGCGCTGGTGCTGATATCGGCAGCCTCATAACTAGCGCCGGGTTCGGTAAAAGCCAAGGTAAGGATGAGTTCTCCTTTCGCTACCCTTGGCAGGAATTCCCGTTTCTGCTCATCGGTACCCGCGGCGAGGACTGGAAGCATACCGAGAATCACAGTTGAGAAAAATGGACCAGGAAGCAGTACTCGGCCCATCTCCTCCAAAAGGATCATCATGTCTTGGAAGCTTCTACCACTGCCACCATATTCCCGGGGCACTATCAAGCCCATCCAACCTAGTTCTGCCATCTTACGCCACAATCGGATGGGGTATCCCCTTTCATCTTTCTCCATCTTGCGCACTAAGGAGATTGGACACTCTCGTTCTAGTAATTTGCGGCATTCCATTCTCAACATCTCTTGCTCTTCAGTAAATCCAAAATCCATCGCCATCCTCCTTTTTAATGTGGGTCACTTTCATAACCTTTGAAATCAACCCCTCAATAGATTATCACCGGGATCTGGGAAGGCCCTTCGCTACCTGTGCGATAATGTCCCTCTCAATCTCATTAGCACCACCGCCGAATTTGATAGCATATGATTGAAGATAGAAGTGCTGTGCAATGCCACCAAGCTTAGCCCACTTGGAGTCCCTTCTAAGCTGAGAGTATTGCCCCAATATTTCCATCCCTGCAACCGCAACGCGGACGAGTATTTCGGAAACCAGCACCTTCGCTATAGACGCATCGACAGGAGGCACCTGTCCTTGGGTTTCCAATAACCAGGCGGTTCTATAGCAATACGTGCGTGCAATCTCAATCTCAATTTCGAGCTTTGCTAACTTATTTCGTACAACGGGGTTTTTAGAAATAGGTTCACCATGGTATGTAGTCTCTTTGGCAAAGCTTACAGTTTTCTCAAAGAATCGCCTTATGAATCCCAGATGTCTACCAATTCCGTATCCACTTCTCTCGAAGTTCAAGGCTTGTGCCACATAGTACCAACCGCGATTCTCTTCTCCTACTCTATTGGCGACAGGAACATGCACGTCGTGGAAGAATACCTGATTGAGCTCGCTATTCCCAACTACATCCACTATCGGTTGGACGGTTATTCCCCGAGACTTCATGTCAATGATTAGTAATGTGAGCCCCCGATACTTAGGAATTGTCGGATCGGTGTTCGTTCTCACAAGGCACCAGCACCACCGCGCTCGGTGGGCAGCAG
Organism: Dehalococcoidia bacterium; assembly: GCA_034414335.1. GTDB lineage: Bacteria > Chloroflexota > Dehalococcoidia > GIF9 > AB-539-J10 > RBG-13-51-36. Next base: position 4,136 of record DAOUMB010000026.1, on the reverse strand, counting down.
TTATCCATGTTTTATCTCCATTGACAATATACTCATTATCTACTCTCACCGCCTCAGTTTTGAGCGACAGAAGGTCAGTTCCAGAATCCGGTTCACTATACGCAGTACACCAAATCCCATCAGGTTCCCCAGCCGCTATAGGGGGCAAGTATTTTCTTTTCTGTTCCTCATTACCAAACGCGAGTATTGACTGGCCAATCCAACCACTACCTCCTGCTCCCATAGTGCTACCCGGGATTCCCCAATATTGCATCTCATCATGAAGTACGAAGTCCTCAAAAGCTGATGCCTCCCAACCACCATATTCCTTTGGCCAACTGCTGGCAATCCAGCCTCTCTGCCCAAGCTTCTTTGCTATTGCCATAACAAAGTCCCAATCGCGTGAATAATCATACAAACCCCCAGGATAATACCAATCCTCAGGTAGTTCTTTCTTCGCAAACTCAGCAATCTCTTTCCTTAATGCCTCCGTCTTCTCACTCAAATAGAAATCCATCTCTGAACCCCCCTTGTTTCTGTCTGCATTGTTAGTGCCTCTGCGAATTCATTCATATTGGTGTTTTGTAGTCAGGCTGATTCCAGGAACAGTACAGAAGCCTTCCAGCCTTCCTCGCTCTTATTGTAGCGTTTCATTCACCTGGCCGCCAATGTTTTCGTAAACTTGTACCTACGGCACATCGTTGAATTCGTGACTGCGGCTTCTGAATCATGTATATTAGAAGCAAAGCAATGAAGAAAGAGCTAATTGCCCTTTGCGGGATGGACTGCGGAGTATGCGCCAGCTATCTGGCAATGAAAAACGATCTGAAAAAGAAGGGAATTGGGAAGACGTACTGCTCCGGCTGCTTGCCACAGAGCAAGAACTGTTACTACAAAAAACAGTGTGACCTACTAGGGAAGGGACTTGTGCGATTTTGTTATGAGTGTGGGGATTTCCCATGCCGCCGGCTAAAAACCCTCGACAAGCGCTATCGCACCTTTTACCATATGAGCATGATTGAGAACCTGGAATACATCAGAGATAAAGGGATCGATGAATTCCTTGAGAAAGAGCAGGAAAAGTGGCGATGTCCTGAGTGTGATGGTGTGATATGCTGCCATAATGGGCTGTGCTTTCGTTGCGGTCTCGATAAGCTGCGCCAAAAGAAACAGAGATATAGATGGGAGGAAAAATGAGAAAGACCTGGCAGGAGAAACTAGATGATAAAGACACCCTACCCAAGGTACTCAAGCTTGAGAAAGGATTTCCTTGTTATAATGCCGTGCACAAGATAGGTGCCGAAGCTGGTGATAATGTTGTGCTGGTAAACCCATCAGAAGTGGTGGCAATAATGAAGCAGGTGCCAAAGGGTAAGCTTATCACTATTGTTGAAATATGCAAAACAATAGCCAAGCAGCATGGTGTTAAAGCTTGCTGTACGCTAACCACAGGTATTTTCATTATGACAGCGGCTAATGCGGTGGAAGAAGCCAGCCGTGAAGGTAAGTCGCTGGACATACCATACTGGCGAACGCTTAAAGCGGATGGTTTTCTGAATCCGAAATACCCCGGTGGACAGGAAGGGCATAAGAGGCTGCTGGAACAGGAAGGGCACAAAGTCCTTAGAAAGGCAAAAACTTCCTTGTCCAAGACTTTCAAAGGCATCTGGTATGGGCTGAATAAAGACGATAGGGTTCAACAGAAAACGTAGTTTGAGGTCAGAAGAATGCTGCCCGAGATGAACGATAAAGAGCTGGATATTGAAACTATAGCTGAAAAAGCGTCAGCTGCCACCAAACTATTAACAGAAATATTGTATGGACTTAAATCAAAGGACGAGACACTAAGATACAATTGCCACAAGGTGCTAATGCATATCAGCGAAACGCATGGTGAATTACTATACCCAAAATGGGATTACTTCGTCGAGCTTTTAAGTAGCGGCAACTCTTACCGGAAAATGAGCGCAGTCCAAATCATGGCAAATCTCACTAGGATTGATACCGCAAACAAGTTTGAGGACATAGTTGATAAATACTACGCTCTACTTGACGATAAAAGCATGATCGTGGCCATATATGTTGCTGCCAATTCTGGCGGCATCGTCTTAGCAAAACCACAATTAGAAAGGAAGATAACAAATAGGTTACTGGATATAGACAAGACACACCATCCTGAAAAACGCAAACCGTTGATAAAAGCCGGTGCGATAGAAGCCTTCGACAAGTACTTCCCTGAAGCTGCTGACAAAGAAAGGATAATTACATTCGTCGAGGAGCAGCAGAACTGCGATAGCCCCAAGACCAGAAAGATTGCGCAGGAATTCTTACGGAAATGGGAGAGATGAAATGACTAAGGCACGGATTTCTGAAACTGACTCGGGAATAACCGGTGAATTCGAAACACAGATGTATGATGTCATGATGCGTAACATGCGCGATAAAGGCTGGATCGAGACCAACTTAATTCTGAAAGAAGGAATATCATCGGGAATAGCCCTCGAAATCGGCCCGGGATCTGGATATCTCGGTCTTGAGTGGCTTAAGAAAACGGAAGGGACTCGGCTCAAGGGGTTGGAAATTAGCGATGATATGATTGCCTTAGCTAAGAAAAATGCAACGGAATATGGACTCTCCGACAGAGTCGAGTATTACCAAGGGGATGCTAAGAAAATGCCTTTTGAAGACGGGCATTTCGATGGCGTGTTTACCAACGGATCGCTACACGAATGGGCACATCCCGATATGATATTCAACGAGATAGCCCGTGTTCTCAAACCCGGTGGTAGATATATCATTAGCGACATGAGACGGGATATGATTGCCCCTATCAGGTGGTTTCTCTGGCTGACGGTTAAGCCTAGGGAGATGCGTCCTGGGCTTACCACTTCAATTAACGCTTCTTACACCATTGGTGAGATTAAAGACATAATCTCGCAGACGAAGCTTCAAGGTTGGAAGGTCAGTAAGAACCCACTGGGTATCGTAATCTCTGGACAGGAGCCTGGGTAGCAGAATCTAATGGCTTGAAAACAAGGCCAATCTCGTGAACCTAGATGAAGCTAGAATACATTCGCGGAAGAATGGCAAGAAGGATGTAGTTGGGCACTGAAGTCGATGTTTATATACAAAAACAAGTATCTCCTCAAAAAGAGAACTGTCAGAGTTTAGAGGAAATTATTCTGAAGATATCTCCGAACATTAAGGAAGAAATGAGGTTGGGAGTTCCGTGGTATGAAGGGAAATACTATATTGTAGCCTTGAAGGATCATGTCAATCTGGGTTTCTCATTGAAGGGGTTACCGAAGGAAGATGTCAGTTTGTTTAAAAAAGGCAGAAGAAAAACAATGAAGATTATTGAAATTCGTTCCTTAGATGAAATAGATGAGCACAGCGTGATAAGATTATTGAAAATCGTTAAATAGACAAAATACTAGATCAAGCCCTGCTGATTAGTTGTGCAGCGAACTTCGCCCCGAATTCCTTAGCCTTAGGCAGCTCGCCTTCGGTGATGGGCCCTTCCTTTCCCTGCACCATGATGGATAGGCCCGGGGTCACCAAATTCATTGTGGGTGCTTTCTCGCCGAGGCGCTTTTCCATCTTCTTCATCGCCACCTGAAACTGGGAGGCTTTAGCCCGATCGTAAACGCCACGGTACGTATCAAAAACGGCTACCAGTTTCCCCGCAAGTTTGAGTTTGTCCACCTTGCCTATGAAGCCCAAAATTCCATGCGTAGCATTGCCCATGTGATTTGGCGAGCCGATTAAGATGGCGTTGCAATTCGGCAGTTCCTTGTAGTTTACATCTTTCCGCTCACGAAGGCTAGCTTCTACGCCGGGAATCTCCTTCATTCCTTCGATGATAGTTTCAGCGACGCGTTTAGTGTTCCCGTATTTTGACTCATAAACCACGAGAACCTTGGGCATAGGCACCTCCTTCGCTTATTCTATCAGGCTAGATCACACCGTGCAAACAAAATCCTCCAAATTTGTAGAACAAAAGACAGCTCAGCCAGACAGCAACACATTTTGAGTTTCTGTTTAATGACTGGCAGGCCCTATTCTGCAATTGGTAAAATATTGACCGAGGGTCGCAACTATATCTAGAAATACAATATTAGGACGAACCGTGGTTGATCCAAGAAATAATGAGATAT
>DAOUMB010000025.1:0-18477 GCA_034414335.1 Dehalococcoidia bacterium | reverse complement strand
GATGAGAACGGAGAGTCGGTCATAAGCAAGGTCGCAGGTTCCGGTGGCCTGGTGAGAGCGGATACGCTAAAGGAGCACCTAGTCTACGAAGTCCACGACCCAGAGAACTACCTGATGCCGGATGGTAACGGCGTTACCACCGCCATAAAGCTCGAGGACATCGGGCCGAATCAGGTGAGGGTTAGCAAGCTAGGGGACAAGCCCAGGGGGAAGCCGAGGCCTGATACCCTTAAGTTCTGCCTGGCCCATGCCGACGGCTACATCAGCGAGTACACCATGATTGTCCCCGGACCCAAAGCCTATGATATGGCGAAAAGGTGCGAGGACTTCTTCTACAAGAGGCTGGATATAGTCGGCGTAAAGCCCGTAGAGACCCTCGTTTCCTTCATAGGCTATAACGCCCTCTATGGTCCCGCGGCTCCCCCGATCAACTACGAGCCCAACGAGCTGGGGGTCAGGTTTGCCATCAAGACCAAAACCATAGAAGAAGCCCGACAGGCCAGGCTACAGGCAACCCTGTCCTGGTATGCGGCTGGTGTCGGCACCGCCTTCGGCGCTCCTTCCGAGAGGGAGATCTTCGCGCTATGGCCAAGCCTGATACCCAGGGAAGAAGTCCCCACAAAATTAGAGATGAGAGAGGTCAAGTAATGGCTAAAAAGGTAAGACTAAGCGAACTCGCCTTGGCCCGCTCCGGAGATAAGGGCGATATCTCAGACATCGGCCTTATGGCCTTTAACGAGAAGAACTACGAGATAATAAAGAAGCAGGTAACACCGCAACGGGTGAAGGAGCACTTCAAGGACTGGGTCAAAGGAAATGTGGAAATCTACGAAATGCCCAACATCCTCTCCCTTGAGATCGTAATGCACCAGGCCTTAGGAGGTGGAGCAACCAAGACCCTGCGCTTCGACCAAACAGGTAAGGCTATGGGTAACGCCTTACTTTTTATGGAGGTGGAAGCGGATTAGCGCTCCTGGGAGTCAATCTGACTCATAAGGCAACTTCTTATCACGGGTTTTATAAGAAAGGAGGGATTCCAACATGTCCTTAACAGGACCGGAAATTCTTCTCTATGAGAAGAGGGACCATATAGTCACTATCACTATGAACCGCCCCGAGCGGATGAATTCTGTCACCATTGAAATGTTTAACCTGCTGGATGAGGCATGGGAGAAATTCCAGAATGATGATGATGCCTTCGTAGCCATATGGACCGGGGCCGGAGACCGTGCCTTCTGCGCTGGTATGGACCTTAAGGACCAGGCAGAGAGAGTAGCAAAGGACTCCTCCTTTGACATAGTGAAACTGAGGCCTGGTGTTTTGGATGGAACGGTTGGTACCCCGTACGGGCACAACGTAACCAAGCCGATTATTGCGGCCGTCAACGGTGTTGCCACTGCCGGCGGTTTTCAGTTTACCATGATGTCCGACTTGAGGGTGGCTGCCGAGCATGCCAGGTTTGGGGTTGGCGAGGTCAAGGTGGGGCGAGGGACACCTTGGGCAATACCAGTGCTCTGGCAAATGCCACTGCCCACGGCTTTCGAAGTGCTGCTTATGGGTGACCCCGTACCAGCTCAGCGACTCTACGAGGTCGGCTGGATCAATAAGGTTGTCCCCTTGGACCAGCTCATGCCCACGGCGATGCAGATGGCGACTGTCTTAGCTGGAAATGCCCCACTTTCAGTGAGGGCGGCAAAGGAAGCCTTTTATAAGGCAATGGACGTTGGTCGCCGGGCTGGCTTGGACATGGCCAAGCTTATCTATGAAAAGGTCTATGCCAGTGAAGATGCCATTGAAGGGCCCAGGGCCTTTGCCGAGAAAAGAAAGCCGGTTTGGAAGGGAAGATGAAGCTTACGATAGCTTTTCGCCTGTCAGGAAATTGAACTTATAAGGAGTGACCATGGATTTTAGCTTTACAGAAGAACAAGAAATGTGGCGTAAGACGATGCAGGATTTCACCGAAAAGGAGGCTGGTAGGGAATATACGCGGATATGTGACCTTGAGCCAAGGTATCCACAGGCACTGTGGGACGCAGGGGTAAAACAGGGCTTCTTAGGATTGCTGATCCCACAGGAGTATGGAGGCATGGGAGCCGATGCCATAATGTTTACCATATTTGTGGAGTGCTTAGCCAAGTACAGCTATGAGATGGCATCGGTATTTCATGTACCCATGTTCTCTGCCACGAACGTTGTGGACTTTGGCACCAAGGAGCAACAGGAGAAGTATTTGCCACGTTTCATAAGGGGTGAGCAAAGGTTTTCTATTTCCATGACCGAGCCCGAAGCGGGCTCAGATGCCGCCTCTATCATCACCTCGGCCGTGCTCCAGGATGACCACTTTCTGGTCAATGGACAAAAACAGTTCTCAACGGGTGGTCATCTGCCGGGCAATATTATGGTAATGTCGGTTAAGACGGATAAGAATGCAGTTCCCTCCCGCAATGGCATCAGTGTAATATTGGTCCCCAATGACCTCCCTGGTGTTGAATGCACTGTCCTGCCCCTCATAGCCAGGCGTGCCGTTGGCACCTGCTCCGTTTTTCTCAGTGACGTCAAGGTTCCCAGGGAGAATCTCCTGGGAGAATTGAACGGGGGCTGGAAGGTCCTGACAGGCCACCTGGAATGGGAACGCCAGGCTGTTTGCGCAGCTTGCTGTGGCGAGGCCCAATCGACCCTTGATGATATCATGGACTACGCCAAGCAGAGGGTGCAATTCGGCCAGACCATTAGCAAGTTTCAGGATGTGGGACACAGGCTGGTCGATTTGTGGTGTGAACTTCAAGCGGTTCGGACCCTGACTTACAAGATAGCCTGGATGATAACCGAGCATATCCCCTGCGTTAAAGAGGTCTCCGCAGGGAAAATGCTTACCACCCAGCTCTTGCATAGGTGTGCCCTTGCTGGCATGGAGTTTATGGGGGGTTACTCCCTCCTGCCAGATTCCGATTTTGAGCGCCACTGGCGAAATTCAAGGTACTTACTGGTCGGCGGAGGTGCTACCGAAGTCCAACGGTTTGTTCTATCTCGTTTGTTGGGGCTGAGATAGGAAGCGTGCATCCCATATATGAGTTGTTACCGCCTATCTGAATGATCGCCGCTATCCGTGGGACTATCGCTTACTCACATGCCGTCAATTCGGCCACCGTCAATGGTAATAACCTGACCAGTGATAAAACTGGAATCCTCAGAAGCCAAAAATAAGGCAAGGTTTGCCACATCTTCCGGCATGCCAGCACGTCCCAGAAGGGTGATTGTTTTTCTCTCCTCAACCGATGCTTCCGTTTCCTCTTTCGTTCGGTCAACATATCCCAGTGAGGTAGCGATCAATCCCGGGGAGATGGAATTCACATTTATTCCGTGTTGACCCGCTTCTCGAGCAGTAACCTTCGTTAACTGCATAACTCCAGCTTTAGCTGCCGCATAGCTAGCTAAATCCGGCCCAGCATGCCCGGCCCCGGCGATAGAGGAGATATTGATAATCTTACCGTATCGCTGTTTTATCATATGGGGCAAAACCACTTGAGTGCAATTGAACACACCCTTGAGATCCACGTCTATGGTGGTATCCCATGCCTCCTCCGTCAGCTCGAGAAGAGGTGCACGCCGCATAATGCCGGCATTGTTTACCAGGATGTGGATTGCCTTAAATTTCTCTATGGCGGTCCTTACCATATCTTGAACTTCCGCTTTGTTAGCCACATCTACTTGAGCGCCGATCGCCGTTCCTCCCTGAGCTTTAATTTCGTCAGCTATACGCCCTGCCTTTTCAAACTTAACATCAGCCACCACAACGGCTGCGCCTTCAGATGCAAACCTCTTAGCTATAGCTTTTCCTATACCTTGGGCCGCACCGGTTACTATTGCTACCTTACTACTTAATTTCATTGTTCTTGCCTCCTATGATTATCACTTACCTACTTTCCACTGCACTATAGCCGCACTCTTTAGTGTACCTCTCCCAAACTCCCAGCAGGTTTACTTCTTCATTATCACAGTGCCAGCATTGCCCTGTGCCCCATAAACCTGGCCAAAGCCTGCCTTAGCACCCTGTACCTGCCTTGGCCCGGCTTGCTCTCTTAGTTGACGTACAATTTCGTAGACCTGAAGCAAACCCTGTGCCGCCACAGCTTCCCCAAAACTCGCGAACCCACCGCTTGCGTTGATGGGGAGCCTCCCGCCTAACTCAGTCACTCCATCATCAAGCAAGTGCTCAGCCTCGCCTGGCCCACAAAAGCTCAAGGCTTCCATATACATGAGTTCATGCCAGGAACTATTATCGGGAAGCTCAGCAAAATCCAAATCTTCCGGACCAATACCAGCCTCTTCATAGGCTTTGCGGCTGCTTTGTACAACCTCGCTGGCCATGGGCACTGAGCTATTCACCTTGTAAGCTATGTGGGACCCAATTTGTACAGTTGGGTCCCCATAAACCAGATTTCCCAAAGTCGCAGCAGCAAGAATGATTGGGCTGCTGGTGTATCTTCTTGCCACCTCCAGGCTGCTAAGTATAACTGCTCCGCCCCCATCACTGGTTGCACAGATTTCATAAAGCCTCAGAGGGTAACAAACCACAGCCGAGTTCAAAACCTCTTCCAAAGTAAAAACCTTCCGGTACCTGGCCAGGGGATTAGATGAGCCATACCTGCTATTCTTTACCTTCACTTTGGCAAGATGAGCCTCCGTAGTCCCATATTCCTCCATCCGCCTTCGACAATCCAGAGCCCAGTGAACCGGATTTGTGGCTCCAATAGCAGTAAAACGAAGTGAATCCGGGCTTAAAGGGTCTTCACCAGCCAAGGCAGGCAAGAAACCTTCAGGCGATACATCTCCACCGATGGCTAAAGCTATGTCGCACATGCCGCTCTTTATCATCATCGCAGCTACTGCCAGAGCAACAGCTCCACTGGCACAGCCATTCTGGATATTGACAGCCGGTATCCCCGTACTTCCCAGGGCTCGTGAAACAAATTGTCCTGCGTATAACCCAGATTTACCGGACCACACGGTTTCAGCACATACCATAGCCTGGATATCCTTCCAGCCCATACCAGCATCCTTGAACGCTTCATTGGCAGCAGCCACCGCCAGGTCTACAAAATCCTTGTCTTTGAATTTCCCCCACGGGTGTGCTCCGACACCTAAAACTGCAACGTCTTTCCCCATCTTGGTCCTCCTGTCCTTTCTTTCCAGCTCATCTGGCAAACTTCGCACGAGGTCAGATTCCATACAGAGATATTTTCCATGTTAGGAAAGCCAGAGGCATTTTCGGCGTACATTCCTTGCTACCTTACTTTTCGCCGGCCTGGGCTGGCCTGAACTTCCAAGTCACGACTTCCCTCCCCTCTTCATCCTCAAATAGCTTTTCTATGACCAATTCCATGTCCATCCCTATCTTAAGGTCCTCTTCCTTACAGCCGGTAAGCTGACCCATAATTTTCAAGTTTTCAGGCAGCTCCACGAGCCCGATTGTCAACGGAACGGGACCTCTATAAGGCGGAGGAGGTGCATAATGCTGAATGGTATAACTCCAAAGCTTACCGCTTCTGCTTAAAAGCACCTCCTTGACATCACCCCTATCAGGGCAATCAGGATTCTGACATGACTTAACCTTGGGGAAAAAATGCTCTCCGCAAGTCTCACACCTGCTCCCAATGAGACATGGCTCATCAGATGGCCAGGTGAAGACTCCACCGGCTACGGGTATTTGCTTTTTGGACGAATCCATGTGGAACCTCCTTACCTGCCTACTTTTTAGCACGTTTCGGGGGAAGCGTCAAAATTGGGGCCTGAGCTGACGAGCACCAACGAGCCTGTTACAACTTCAGAAATAATAAACGTCTCTGTCAGCGTGACAGGGGGTAGACATTACCTGCCATCAATGGGTATACTAGCCAAACTGAAGCATAATCTGCCGACCTGCAAATCTGGTTTCGGGCGACATTTGCAGTGGAAGGATAGCGGAATGCGAAAAAAGCTCATTCTCTTCGGCCTGCTTACAGCAGGTATTTTTTGGGGATATCCCTTTTATATTAGCTGGGCCATAGCATTTGCCCTATCGAAATTCTGTGGCGGAAGGGAAAATGGCATACCAGGCAGAGTAAGGTCAGTTATTATTTCCTGGCGCGAATACCAGTTCCATCTTCACCACTGGCTCCTCGCTTCCTTGGTGGGAGCTATGAGTGCCGTAAGTGGTTTCTCCCCGGTAAGTCCTGAGCTATTTTATGGATTTCTAAGCGGAGTAATCTTTCAGGGCATCTACTGCTACACAGACTGGCACTGGATTATAAAAAGCAAAAACGTTCTGCCAGCTACCTTGGAAGCAGAGCAGATGTCATTAGCTGCTGAGACTGCCCAGGAAGCCTTTGGCTATTACGGATAGAATGAGGGCTCGGCCTTGGCGAGTGCCAACGAGCCTACTACAACTTCAGAAATAATAAACCTCCCCCAGACTGGAGATAACAGTATAAATCAAGGGGCGACGCGTTCTATCCCTTCCAGGCAGGATATTAAGCCCTCTTGGCTGCCTTGGTCATCTTCAGCATCTCGGCAAAGCTCTCCACCCTGGTCCTTAGCTGCTCGGCACTGTAGTTCCTGCTATCGTAAAGGTCCCCCTCTAAAACCAGCACTGGAATGCCCAGCTTTTCACTGATAGTTTTCTTAAGCACAGGCTGGGCGAGGCCAGCAAGGCGACAGGAATAAGGGTAGCAGCTGATGAAGCCGTCCACATTCCAGACCTGACACTTTTCGAGGTAATTGTCCGTGCGTCCTCGGGCGGAGTGTATTGGGCCGGTTCTCAGCCAACCTTCAGCAGCACGTTCCGAAAGGTCTGTCGATTTAGGGCGGACCAAATCATAGGAGGTGAGCCAGTTATTGAAACAATCAGGGATAGCCAGCCCTGTTTTTTCTACCATGCGCAATACACTAGGGTCTACTGCTACTTGTATACCGAAAACTATCCTGGGGGCACCCTTTTCAACCACCCCTTTGCCCTCTGCAATCCTCTGCCTTAGCTCCTTAAGCAAGATGATAACCGCTTCATTCGCCTCGCCTCTGTATCTGAAAGCAGTATTAGTCATCCAGGAAATGAGCGCCAGGTCTACCTGGCTTATCGGTATCGGGTCACTTCTCATGCATGCTTCCTGGAGCGATTGAAAATTCATCCGAAGCTTGGCATTCTCCCTGACTCCACCACGCAGCATTTCCTCAGTTACCTCACACCCCGTCACATCTTTAAACATCCTCAGGGCTTTTCTTATCTGGCCTGCGAAATATTTTGTCCGGCGCGGGCTAACCTCTGGCCACTCATCCCAGTTTGCATCTACGCAAGCATCGACATAGGCAACGGGAATACCATAAAGTTCGTGTAACAATTGGTCTGCTTCGGCTGGCACGTCACAGTAATAACCGGGGGAGATTATCAAATCTGGCCTAGGTACTATCCCCCTGACTATGGCCCCGATATGAGTCTGCCACAAGGCACAATGAGCTGACCCCGGCGGCAACCCATTCTCCTCACCGGCCTCAAGCACAGGACTAAGTCTATCGAATATACGACCCAGGGTTAGATTGAGCACCTGGGCTGGCATTCCCACATATACATCTTCAGATGCCAGTATTGCTGCCTGAAGAGGTGCCCCCGGCATTGGCCAGTCACTATAGACTATTTTCTTATTTTCTTCCCCAGCCAACACCACTGCCAGAAGTTCCTTCAGCCATATCCCTAAAAGCTTCCTCACCCCTTCCAGCTCTATGTCGAAATACTCCCTCACCCTCTCCTCAGCCCGCTTTATATCCTCGCCCTTTATGCCCAAGATCTTAAAGGCCTTATCAATCCTGGGCCTCTGCCTCCCTATCTCATCCACTTCAAAGCCACAGAGCTTGAAAAGTTCTGTATACATGACTGTCTCCTTCATCGCTTCCTTATAATCTCAAGGAAGGTCTCAACTCTGGTCTTGAAGGGACCTTTCTCAGAGACATCGTAATCAGATTGAATCTTAAGCATGGGGAGGCCAGTTTGCTCTTGCAATATCTTCTCAAAGTAGAACGACTGGATATCATAGCTATCACGATACATGAGCTGATACCACAAGACCCCATCCACCTTGAAATCCCTGGCCAGCTTGATTACAAAATCTATCCTCTCTCTAGAAGGCCTGAACCAAGCTGGGGGCACCCTCCTCCTCAAGTACCTATCCGCCAGGGCCTCCATAAGGTTACCACCAAACTGGACCTGTTCCCAGTAGTGTCTGACTCCCTCGGCGAACTCCTCGATGACCACGGAGGCCCCTGCTGACTCCAGCAGGTCCAGGACCTTATAGTCACCTAGAGCCAAGGGGGACCCGGGCAAAAGAATGCGCGGCCCCTTGAGGGGTGGAACTTCCTTCTTGAGCTCCTCAAGAAGAGAGCCAAGAACCTCTATAAAGGTAACTTTATCGGCATAGAACGAAGCATGGTTTAATCTTACGAACTCCTTGCCAGTTATCGCTGGCGGCTCAGACCGGCGCAGTAAACTTATCTCCTTTAAGAGCTCCCTCTCCCGGTGGCACAAATCAATAGCTTCCTTTAGCCTTTTGTCTGAAATCTTGGTGCCAGTCAGATCTTCTAACCTCTCCCTGAGCAGGTGCAATCCCTCCAAATAGTAGTTGAAGGCATCCTCATCCTTGTTGTGGGGCACCCCGAACCTGAAAACGTCGACATCTGCATAGAAGTCCCAACAGTCTGCTATCGCCCTGGAGTTGTTATCAGTAATCGGGGCTACCAGAAGGTCGATCATCTGGTAGAGAGGCTCTCCCAGCATTCTATAACCAATTTGGGAGCGACAGAAGGTATCTACGAAGCGGGGAATATAAGCAACGCCTTGCGCCACCGGCTCGGGGTCTCCACCACGGATAAGGCCCACCGGCACCGCCCCACAGGCATAGACCAGCTCCTCAGGCATAAAGCCGCCCGGCGTGTACCCCACCACCTTTGTCCCCCCGTCTCTCACCCTTTTTAGCTCTATAAGCCTTCTTTCAAAGTGGCCCGCTAGCATTCGCCTGGCATCCATATCTCAACTATCCCTAGATTTCATTTTATTATGCACGTAGAGATAGATTGGCGAGAGCAATCTAAATTGCTTCATCAATACTAGAGCGATTATAATGGAGTCTGAGGGAAGGTGTAAAGCAGGTGGCGTTTAATTGAGGTCATATTGCTGCATTATCGTGTCTTAGATCTGACTGATGAAAAGGGGTGGATGTGTGGTAAGATTCTAAGCGAACTAGGTGCTGATGTAGTTAAGGTGGAGAGACCGGGTGGTGACCTGGCACGGAATATTAGCCCTTTCTATCACGATATCCCTGAACCCGAGAAAAGCCTCTACTGGTTTGCCTATAACACAAATAAGAGGGGCATCACTTTAAATATCCAGACCAGCCGTGGGCAGGAAATTTTTAAACAACTGGTAAGGGGCGCTGATTTCGTCATCGAATCATTTCCTCCTGGTTACCTGAATGGTTTAGGACTAGGCTATTCCCAGCTAAGTGAAATTAATCCTAAAATCATTATGACCTCGATTACCCCCTTTGGCCAGACAGGACCCTATAAAGATTATAAAGGTTGCGACCTTGTGGCCATGGCTATGGGTGGCTTCATGTATGTATGCGGAGATGCGGACCGGCCTCCAGTTCGTGTCACCGTGGAGCAAAGTTACCCTATTGCTGGTGCCGAAGCTGCCGCAGGTTCACTCATTGCCCACCAATACCGGCTATCAACTGGAGAGGGACAGTGGATAGATGTCTCAATACAAGAATGCATCGTTCGTGAGATATTCATGGAGCTGTGTTTTTGGGATGCCTTCAGAGAGATTCCTGTAAGGGCAGGGCAATGCCGTCGCCGAATGACAACTTACCAGCGGGATATCTGGCCCTGTAAGGATGGCCATTTAGGCTTTCGCATTCTCGGAGGTCGCCTTGGCGCGGAAACGCTTCAGGCTTTGACTGACTGGATGGATACCGAAAATATGGCCGGTAGCTTGAAAGGGATGGATTTCGAGTCTTTAGACATGTCTAAGGTAACTCCGGCGGAATCACAGGACTGGGAGAATACCCTGTGTCAGTTTTTCTTAAGGCACACCAAGGAAGAGATATACCGGAAGGCGGTGGAGCAAAACATATTAATCTGCCCTGGCTATACTCCCAAGGACCTTGCGGAATATGAGCAGTTGAAAGAGAGAAAGTTCTGGACAGAGCTACAATATCCGGAATTGGACACCACTATAAAACAGCCAGAAGGCTTTCTAAGAGCGAGTGAGGCCCAGTGTCACATACGGAGACGCGCCCCCTTGATTGGGGAACATAATGAGGAAATTTATGGGCAAGAGTTAGGCATCACCAAACAAGAGCTTACCCTCCTTAAGAAGGAAGGGATTGTTTGAACAGGCAAGCAAAGAGCAACAGAGATAGACTTCCCCTGCAGGGAGTAAAGGTTTTGGACTTTTCAATAGCTTTTATGGGACCTGACTTGACTCGGACTTTGTCGGTATTCGGGGCGGAGATAATCAAAGTAGAGTCTATCCACCAGCATGAGCTAACCAGGGTTTCAGCACCTTTTAAGGACAATGTGGTTGGTATAAACCGCAGTTTCGTTTTTGCTGCTATGAACACTGACAAATACGGCATAACCCTAAACTTGAAGCACCCCCGCAGCACTGAAGTCGTTAAGAGATTAATTACCTGGGCGGATATAGTTGTGGAAAATTTTGTTCCTGGGTCAGCAAAAAAATACGGCCTGGACTATGAGCAACTTCACGAGCTAAAACCAAACATAATCGAGCTCAGCCTCTCTGCCCAGGGGTCGACAGGACCTTACTCCATGCATCCTGGCTACGGCTTTAACTTATTGGCTCTCTGTGGTTTCAGTCACCTTACTGGCTGGCCCGACCACGAGGCATCAGTTCCCGTTGGCGCTTATACTGATTTTATTTTGCCCTGGTTCGCAATTGCTGCTATTTTAGCAGCCTTGGATTACCGGCTGCGCACTGGTAAGGGACAGCATATAGAGGGGTCCCAACTTGAAATTACCCCCCAATTCCTCATCCCAGCTATTTTGGACTACACGGCCAACGGACGCATTCAGACCCGCTGTGGGAATCGCTCGTCTTTTGCCTCCCCTCACGGAGCTTTCCGTTGCCGAGGTGATGACAGGTGGTGTGTCATTGCTGTATCTAGTGATGAGGAGTGGGAAACCTTCTGTAGAGTTATTGGCTCTCCCGAGTGGACAAAAGACCCCAAATTCAACACCCTGGGGAGGAGGAAGGATAACGAGGATGAGCTGGATAAATTGGTGGAGGCATGGACAGTCTTCTTAACCTCGGAGGAAATAATTACTATGATGCAAGCATCTGGAGTAGCCTCGGGAGTTGTGCAGACAATTAAAGATCTGGTTAACGATCCGCAACTCAAGCATCGGGGGACTTTTCAAATTCTGGAGCATCCTGAGCTGGGTTCCCATATTTGTGAAAACCTTGCCTTTCACTTGTCTAAATGTAAAGTCGAATGGAAAAGACCGGCTCCCTGCTTAGGTGAACACAATGAATTCGTCTATACCAAGTTGTTAGGCATGTCGGAGGAAGAGTTTGTCGAGTTGCTAAACGATGGGGTTTTTGAGTAGAGGGGAAAGGGTTAGCAGGAACGCTGAATCGTGATGGAAAAGGAGACATAACATGGACTATGGCTTAGCTGAAGAGCAACTAATGTTTAAGACCGCTATTCGCGACTTTTTGGAAGCGGAGTGGCCAGCTGAAGCGATGAGGGAGGCCTGGGATGATAAAAATGATTACCCTCTGGAAGTATACCGTAAAATGGGGGGATTGGGCTGGTTAGGGCTACTGATACCAGAACAATATGGCGGCATGGGCTTAGGCTGGGTTGAGGTAGCTATTCTGTTTGAAGAGGCAGGGCGAGTATTACTCAAGGGCCCACTTCTTTCGACAGCTATTTTAGGAGCACAGGCTTTATTGCTGATGGGCACTGAGGAGCAAAAGAAGGAAATGCTGCCGAAGGTAGCTGCTGGTGACATTATACTCGCATGGGCCTATGGCGAACCAGAGGTAAGCTATGACCTGAACTTAATAGGCACCACGGCTAGACCCATAAATAATCACTTCCACATCAATGGTCAGAAGCTATTCGTCAGCAACGTACGGTGGGCAGACTACGTTATGACAATAGCCAAACTGGAAGGAGGAACAGAGAATTCCAGTGGATTAGGTATCTTCCTCGTGGATACTAAGTCCACTGGTTTTAGCTATGAGTTGATGGATGGGATAGATGAAGATGAACTTGCTGAGGTGAATTACAAGAATGTGGTAGTAGCTAAGAAGGACTTAATCGGAGGGACAAATAACGCTGGGGACATTTTTGATATAGTGGAAAAATCTAAATTAGCATATTCCGCTGAAATGGTCGGCGGAACTGAGAGGGCGCTGGAAATAGCTATTGACTACTGCAAAACCAGGAGGCAATTCGGCAGATTCATCGGCTCTTTTCAGTCTATCCAACATAAGCTAGCTACAGTGGATATACTGCTTGAAAGGAGCAGATGGCTTGCTTACTATGCCGCCTACCTGTGTTCCCAGGGCATAGACAGCACAGCAGAGATAAACATGGCATATCTGGCATCTAATGAGGCATACAGGCTAGCAAGCGCTGAGGGAATCCAGGTTCATGGTGGCCACGGCTGTATGCGGCTGTATGATATAGGACGCTACTTCAAGAGGGCCAAGACCGTCCAGCTTAAATTAGAGCCTTCACATGTCACTAAAGACAGAATTGCACAGATATTAGAGGAAAAAGGAGCCAAATATGGAGTTCAGATTTACTAAAGAGCAAGAGGAATGGCGAAGAGAAGTAAGAGACTTCTTCACGCGGGAAGCCCCACCGGAACTGGTCAGGAGACTCATGCTGGAGAAAAAGTGCACCAATCCCCTCTCTCTCGATTTATATATGAAGATGTCAGAAAAGGGCTGGTTTAAGAAGACCTGGCCTCAAGATTATGGCGGAGAGGGGAAAAGTCGATGGCATGACACTATCCTGACTGAGGAGATGGGTTACTGTGTGATACCAAGAGGAACGTGGAATCTGTATGCCAATACAGTCCAGTTCCTCGGTAATTCTCTGATTGCTGGAGGGACAGAAGAGCAAAAAAGGAGATGGCTTCCGCTTATAGCTAACGGAGAGCTCCGGACTTCCAATGGCATCACTGAACCTAATGCCGGCAGCGATGTTTCGATAATTGAAACCACCGCTCTGGAAGAGACCGCTGCAGTAGAGAAGGATGACTACTTTGTCGTTAATGGCGCAAAGATATTTAATCAGGCTCACAATGCCGAATATATCACAGCCATAGTCAGGACTGATCCCAGTCTTCCTAAACGGCGTGGTATGAGCGTTCTATTGATTAACCTTAAAAGCCCAGGCGTTAGTGTTGACCCGAGTCTAATAGCGATTTCTGGGTGGCTGAGGTCTGAGGTATTCTTCCAGGATGTCCATGTTCCCAAGGCTAACCTTCTTGGAGAGAAAAATGGAGGATGGGATTACCTTATAGGGGAGTATCTGCCTATAGAAAGGACTTCTGTAGCCGCTGCAGACCTTGGCGAGCTATTTCGCATTCTTGAAGAACTGATTGCATATAGCAAAGAAACACGATGTGATGGGCATCTGCTGATTCAGGTTCCGCACATTCGCTCGATGTTGGCCGATATGTGGACGGAGCTTCTGGCTTCCAGGCTACTTATATATCATACAATCTGGAAGCTGGGAAAAGGCGAGGATGTCCGCCAGGACGCTAACATGGCGAAACTGTATTTTAGCGAAGTTAATGATAGGTTCTGCAATGCAGCAATGGAAATAGTAGGTCGATATGGACAATTGGAAATACTCAACCCCTACACGAGGTGGCTTGCCCTTGGAGGAAAGGTAGCCTATCTGTACAACCACTCTCGGGTCGACCAAATTGGCGGTGGAGCTTCAGAAATATTACGCGATCAGATAGCCGTACGGAAGCTAGGGCTGTCCAGAGCTTAGCAGATGCTGATATTGTATCGCCAGTGACTTGACTATGCTGAAAGCGAGCTAAGTGAAGAGCCCACTCTGCAACAGGCTGAGGAACTCCTCCTCAGTCATATTCAGGAAATTAGTGCACACATATTCGGTATGCTCACCCAGGCAGGGAGGACGCCTTACCTGGGCGGGAGTCAGAGAAAGCCTGGGAGGTAGACCCATCGGCTTGAATCGTCCCATTATGGGGTGCTCTACCTCAGTGAAATAGCCCCGGTATTGTAGATGAGGGTCACGATCCATAATATCTTCCTCATCCTGTACTATCCCTGCTGCCACGCCGGCCGCTTGTAAATGGGACATTGCCTCTTCAGGCGTATAATTGACCGTCCATTCCTCCACCAGCCGGTCCAATTCAAGCTCATGTCCCTTCCTGCCCAGAAGCGTTACAAACTTGCGGTCCCTCGTCCAAACAGGGTCACCCATTGTATGACAGAGACTATGCCATTCATCATCTGTAAATACGGCAATAACACACCATCTGTCCTCCCCACGGCAGCGGTAGCAACCATGTGGGCAGGCATAGGGGGACGAATTTCCCTGGCGGTTTTGCCGCCGCCCATTGGCGGTATAGTCCAGAATCGCGGGGGACAGGAAATGGATGCTGGCTTCCACCTGAGAGTGGTCGATAAACTGCCCTTTGTCGGTGCGGCGGCGATAATCCAGAGCAGCCAGAATAGAAACAATAGCAAACCAGGGTGAGACCTCATCAGTGTAGGAAGGAGCGGGCGCAGCCCCCTCCCTGTCTGGCCAGCCACTGAGATGGGCAAAACCGGCAAGACCTTTCATTGACCATCCCCAGCCGGGGTGTTTGCAAAACGGACCTGTCTGCCCCTGGGCGGTAGTGCTTAGCATTATTATCTGGGGATTTATCTTTCTTACATTAGGATAATCTAATTCCCACTTCTCCTTTACTCCCACAGCGAAACTCTCGACCATCACGTCAGCCCACTTAAGCAATTGCTCCATCACTTCTTTCTGGCGAGGATGGTTCAGATCTATAGCTATGCTGTATTTGCCGTGGTTCACATAATTGAACAGGCCGGAGCGGTCTACTCCAGCTATCCCGTCTTTATAGGGCGTGCTTAATCTCATGATATCCGGCTTACGACTGCTTTCCAACTTTACCACCTCCGCACCAAAAGCCCCCAAATAAGTGCATATATAGGGTCCCACTCCAGAGATAGTGAGATCAAGCACTTTTATTCCCTGTAGAGCGCTGTACTGTTCCATGCCACCGCGTCATATTACGTTTGCCCCCTTGAGGGCGACGAATTCCTCAGAGGAAACTCCCAGCTTCTGATATACTTCCTGGTTATGCTCTCCAATAAGAGGGGCACGCCGCCTTATGGGACACGGAGTACGGCTGAGGCGGGCGAACGGCCCGGGATAAGTTATAGAAATGCCCAGCTCGGGATGTTCTACCTCTGTCCAGTACTCCCTTGAAGCAAGTTGCTTCTCCTTAACCAGTTCATCAGGGGTATATTCTGGCAGCAGATGAATGTGTCTTTTCACCGCCTCCTGATATAGCTCTTCCTTAGTATGCTTGAGGAAAAACTTGATGAATTGCCCTTCCCAGGAATCATACTGCTCCTGGGTTATCTGGCTTACGTCTATCTCTTCCCAGTTTACATCCTTGAGCTTGCCAGCCATTCCTTCTTCATCCATCCACTCTATTAACGGGGTTATTGCCTTAGCATACACGCCAGTAAGTATCCTCATTCCTATCTGGCCGTCTTTGCAGGGCCAGGCCGCCCGCTGCCATGCCCGCCCCCTAAATATATAAGAGCCTGACCTGACAATCTTGTATTGTGCGAGTTGCCATTGGGGTAGTATCTCCGGCATGGTAGGAATTATGGATTCCTGGATAGAGATATCCACCCACTGACCTTTTCCCGTCAACTCACGGTACCGGTGGGCAAGAAGTGCCGCTATGGCTGCCTGTGCTCCGGCATGAAGATATGCCTGCTCCACACTAACCCTTACCGGGGGCCGGTCGGCGTTTCCAGTGATGTACATTAACCCTCCCATAGCCATGGCCACGATATCCGAGGATTTGTAATCGCAATACGGGCCAGACTGACCAAAAGGGGCAATGGATACCAGGATAATAGCGGGGTTTACTTTACTCAACCGGGGATAGCCTAGTCCCAACCCTTCTAGATATCCAGGGGCGAAGGACTCGATGACGAAATGGGATGTTCTGACCAGCTTCTGGAAAATCTCCTTCCCATCTGAAGTCTCAAGGTTGAGAGTTATTCCCCTTTTGTTGGCGTTATAAGCAAACCAGTACAAGCTTCTCTCGGGGTGAGGTATATCCCCATAAAAAGGGCCTATATTCCTGGCCTTGTCTCCCCCAGGCTTCTCTACCTTTATCACATCTGCCCCTAGATCGCCCAAAATACGACCGCAGAGCATCCCTTTTACGTCCGTTAGATCCAGGACGCGATAGGGGCCTAAGGCCAAGCGGTCTTCTTCGTCCCTGTCCAGTGTCGCCCTTTCTTGCTTGATAATGGCTATTTTGAGATACGGGTGTGAAACTGTCAAATTCTAGCATTAGCTTATTGAGCAGCTTCCCATCCTGAACAAAGAAGAGAATCTAAATGATCTGCTTCTTCATCGACTTCATTTGTACATCAGGCCCCTCAGGCGGCAACTCATGGACGCCATAAGTTGGTGCGGAAGAAGGCAAGACCTGTATCGGCCTCATGAGAGACAAAGAGTAACAAGCAGATAATTTGACGATATAACGCCTGGTGTTTTCCCTCCATCGCCATATTTTCTTTATCCTAGGTAATGTAGTAAAGTATCTGCTTCTGCGCATTACGGGACAGCAGTCGATATTAAAATAGCTATAATTCAGACAGAATAATCGAAATCAACAAACCCACGAATGTTGGTTTTATTCGTATAATTTTCCTGTATAATACGCAAAAATGAAGAGGAAACAGACTAAGCGGGAAGCTTTAATAGGCGGTATATCTCTAGCAGTTACCATAGTTTTATGTGTTCTCATCATTCAACATCGAGACTACCTCGACCAAATAGCACACTGGGGCTATGTTGGTTGCTTTTTCATCAACATGCTCGCCAGCGGGACTTTGGTCATGCCCGGCTTCGGCATGATTCTTACATTCACACTGGGTGGAGTATTGAATCCTCTCATAGTTGGCGCCGTAGCTGGCATTGGTGAAGCTCTAGGTGCTATTGGTGCTTACTTCACTGGATACGGTGGCGGGGGATTATTCCGAGATAGTAACAACGGCCTTTACCTTCGCTTCAGCAATATTATTGACCGCCACGGCTCTAAAGCCGTTTTTGTCATGGCATGTCTAATTAACCCTATTTATTACCCTTTTGCTGTATTTTTGGGCATGCTTCGCTTTGGCTGGGCAAGATTTCTCCTCGCCACTTGGGCAGGCAGGACAATTAAAAACATGATGCTGGCCTACCTGGGATACTTCGGTTTGCGCTCTATATTGCAATTGCTGGGCTTAAATTTCTAATTTGAGTTTCCCAAGCTGTTTTGCTATATTCTTGAACTGCGTGGGGCTGTAGCTCAATTGGGAGAGCGTCTGACTGGCAGTCAGAAGGTAGGGGGTTCGAATCCCCCCAGCTCCACCAAGGTCACTTTTGCGAAACCGGCCTGCTCCCTCTGCTCATTTATTTTGGCGAGATTCAACCTGCAAGATATCTTCCTCGACTCCAAATCCTCTGACGGCAGAATCTTGATTCCGAGCTTGGCAACCAAGTCAACCCTCTCTTCGAAAGTCGACTCTTGAAGATTTCGGTCACGGAGAGCCTTCAGTTCATGTCGCAGCAGTTCAGCCTCAATGCCACTGAGACTCCTGTTCGCCATTTGCTCACGAAGCTTTTCAATCTCCGATTCTGCTTTGGCAATGGCTTCACGGTGTGCGGTGAGTTTTATTTGGATTTCCTCAGGTGAGTAGAAACTTTTTTCCCAGCCTTCCTGTACCTTATTGACTCGTAGTTTTGCCTGGGTGATCTTAAGTTGCTCCATTCTGATAAGCTTTTCCATATCCGCACTTGTGGACAACTCTGCATCCAGTTGCTGTTCCACCCGGGCATTATCACCTAACATAGTGCAGATTTCCTCCCAGATCTCATCGTCCCAGGTTCCCGGAACAAAGCAATTGTAGGTGCAAGGGTCTTTTAACCATGGGCAATAATGTGCCCGACAATAATAATAGACCTGCTCGTTGCGATTTTTTTGCATGACGGACATAGGCCTTCCACATTTCGGGCAAAGCATCCGTGTACGAAACAATGCCTGTATCCTCCTACCCTGCTTACCCCGACCACGGCCTCGCTCCCTGAGATTTTTGTTGGCTCTCACCCACTGTTCTTCAGTAATGGG